>JBBARF010000195.1:0-5063 GCA_040399925.1 Bacteriovoracaceae bacterium | reverse complement strand
TGGTTACTTTAAGTTCCACAACCCAAAAGAATTTACAATGTTTAAAAAGCCGATACGAATTGATATACGGTATCGCAAGTTTGATGTAATACAAAAGAATATTAAGGATATTGAGTGAATAAAGTTGATAATGAAATTATGTTGATTGCACAGGAAGAATGTGCAGAAGTTGTACAAGCAATTAGTAAAGTGTTTCGATTTGGATTTGATTCTGAGCACAATGGTGTGAAAAACTCTGAGCACCTAAGCGAAGAAGTTGGTGACTTGCTTTGTATGATTGAATTGTTGATTCGCAATAAACTTGTGGACGCAAATGCAGTTGAATACGCACGACGTGCAAAGATGGACAAACTATCAAAGTGGAGCAGCATTGTATGAATTTAAACCAGTTTTTCGAGAGTCTTGCGGCAAACCCTTCACGGAATTTCAAGATCGAGCAACTAAAAGCACATAGCGATAACGAAATGTTACGTGAGGTAGTTCGCTTGGCTCTCGACCCATTCACTCAGTTTTACATTCGTAAGATTCCAGATTATGTGACAGCACGTCCAGTTTGGAAAACTCTGGAAGCAACCCTACCAGAACTAAACAAACTGTCAAAGCGTGTAGTTACTGGTAATGCTGCCATTGATCACCTACGATATGTTTTGGCTGGCGTTAGTCCAGAAGATGCTAAAGTGATTGAGCGTATCATTGATAAGAGTCTTGATTGTGGGGTTCAAGTGTCAAGTGCCAATGCAGTTTGGCCAGGATTGATTAAAGAATATCCTGTTATGCTTTGCTCACAATTTGAACAAAAGCTGGTTGATAAAATTAAATTCCCAGCGTATGCTCAGCTAAAGATGGATGGTATGCGATTTAATGCAATCGTTAAGAATGGAGCAGTTGAATATCGTAGTCGTAATGGTAAAGAAATTAACTTGTTAGGAAATCTTGATGACCAATTTTTGGCAATGGCTGACGGCATTGACTGTGTGTTTGATGGTGAGCTCATGGTTATGTTCGATGGAGACTCTCAGTTCGCAGATCGTCAAACTGGTAATGGGATCTTAAACAAAGCAAACAAAGGTACTATCTCAGAGAAAGAAGCATCACAAGTGCACGCAACTGTCTGGGATGTTATTCCATACGCATTGTTTTGTGATGCATATTGTGCAACTCCGTACAGTAGAAGATTCAATGATCTGCGTAAGATGGTTGAAAATGTAAAGGTTCGTGGTAAACGTATCTGGTTGGTTGCAAGTGATACTGTTGAAACCATGGAAGATGCCAATGCAAAGTTCGAAGAATATCTTGGACTTGGTCTTGAAGGTATCATTCTTAAAGATGGGTCTGGTGTTTGGGAAGATAAACGTGCAAAGCATCAGATCAAGATGAAGGGTGAACTAGAATGCGATCTTAAGATTGTTGCAATCGAAGAAGGTACTGGTAAGTATGCAGGAATGCTTGGTGCAGTTATCTGTGAGTCCGCAGATGGAGTTGTAAAGGTAAGTGTTGGTTCTGGATTCAAAGATGAGCATCGCAAGAATTATGGTCAAGAATTAGTTGACAAAATTGTGGCAGTAAAGTATAATATGAGAATACGAAACAAATCTGGCGAGGAAAGTTTGTTCCTACCAATCTTTGTTGAGATTCGTGATGATAAAAATGTTGCAGATTCTAGTGAGGGAATAAAATGATACTGGATAGTATTATCAAACCAAAAGTGTATTTTGATGTAAATAATGCGAAACATATTAAATTGTATCGTTCCTTTGTTTTAAACAAAGCATGGGGTAATGATTGTTGTCCTTTTATTTGTGAGTTTCCATTCTTGACTATCCCAGATATGATTCAAGAAAAACTAATTTATAAGTTTTTGAAAGTTAAACATGAAAATCGTAATCAATAAACGTTATGGTGGTTTTGGTCTGAGTCACGAAGCAGTGATGCGTTACTTTGAGATCAAAGGTATCACTGTGTATCCAGAGCAAGGTACAGACTATTGGAAGTTCTGGACTTACTGGACAGTTAAACCAGAAGATCGTATTGAGCTCAAGGAAGGTGATGCTTTTTATGAAATGAGTATGGATGATCGTCGTGCATACAACAAAGCACACTCGGATCAAACAGTTTATGAACGTAACATTGAGCGTCACGATCCAGCACTTGTTCAAGCAGTTGAAGAGTTGGGTGCCGCAGCCAATGGTAGCCATGCTGAGTTGGTTGTTATTGACATTCCAGATGGCGTTCAATATGACATTGAAGAATACGATGGCATGGAACACGTGGCTGAAGTCCACAGAACTTGGGGTTAATTATGAATGAACTTGACGCACACGATAACT
This sequence comes from Bacteriovoracaceae bacterium, assembly GCA_040399925.1. Classification (GTDB taxonomy): domain Bacteria; phylum Bdellovibrionota; class Bacteriovoracia; order Bacteriovoracales; family Bacteriovoracaceae; genus Peredibacter. Next base: position 2,736 of record JBBARF010000195.1, on the reverse strand, counting down.
TTGCCAAGAAAATGGCAGAAAAATACCCTCGTTACTTTGGCGAAGGTAAACGATATGGTGGGTTTGCCATTGGTGAAGGTTGGTATCCTATCATTGAATCATTGGTTGGACAGATTGATGACTACACCAAATGGCGACGTAATATGCGTGCCAATGACTTGCGCGAACAACGTGCCAAAGATAAAGGTATGGAAGCACTGATCCAGTTTATGGTTGGCAAGAAAGGTAGAGAACCATCTGACTGGCATATTGAACGAGCCGAAGAAGCCATGGAGAATGACATCGATATTACTCCAAAGGTTAATTGGATTGAGATTCAGCAGATCAAAGAAAAGTTTGGTGGACTAAGATTCTATTACGATGGTGGTGATGAACGCATCTCTGGTATGGAAACCATGGCCGAAATTTGGGCAGGTCGTACTTGTGAGACTTGCGGTAACGTAGGTAAGCAACGAGGTGGTGGTTGGATCCGCACATTGTGTGATGAACACGAAGCAAAATATCAAGTATCTAAAGGAAATTATAATGAGTAATTATAAACCAGATAAATGGGTAGTAGTAAAGATTACTGGTAATGGGCATCCACCTATTCATAAAGTCTTTGCCAGTTGGTATGGTGGATGGGCAGGTTCAGATTCTTGGAAGCTAAACAGTGGCATTACCAAAGTTACCTATGAAGGATATGTTTATTCTTTTGAAGGTTCTTCTGGTTCTGTCTATGAATGTCACGCAGATTGTTATGGCACAAACTTTTACGGCATGAGTGTTTTAAATAACATGATTGACAACGCAGCAAAGAACGCAATCACTATTGAGATTTTACCAGAAGAAACTATTTTTACGGAGATTGAATATGAGTAAGTTTGTATTGGTTGAGACACTTTCTCAATATCGTATGCGTTATGTGATTGAAGTTCCTGATGATCATAACGAACGAGAGTGTCCTTGCTCAGCAATTACTTGGGCAGAAGATACTGTAACAATGGAAGAAATGAAAGAGTTTTCTCAAAAGTGGATTGGTGAAACTATTCTTAGCTCACGTGAGATTTCTAAGAAAGACATTATCCCATTGTGTGATGAAGATAATGACTACCTAAAGAGTTGGACTAAAGAACAGAAAATGAATTTGGTCACACCAATTGGTTATAAATCAGAGGACTAATAATGTTTGTATTTGACGTGGAAACTCTTGGAGTAGAATCAACTTGTGTTGTTCTTTCTGCAGCTATGGTTCACTTTGACCCAGAGAAACGACCAACGTATCAAGACTTGCTAGATAATGCTTGCTTTGTAAAGTTTGATGTCAAAGAACAGATGGGTGTTGGTCGCAGTGCATCAAAGTCTACGCTAGAATGGTGGAAGTCACAGCACGAATATGTTCGCAAAGTTTCTTTAGATCCTTCACGTGAAGACATGACTGTAGAAAATGGAATGCAAAAGTTCTATGACTATATGGCCAAGTTTCCAAATGCAAAACAACAAACAATGTGGGCACGTGGTTCTCTTGATCAAATGGCAATAGATTCATTGGCAGTTAAATTTGACTTAGAAGAACTTACAGGGTATAATGTATGGAGGGATGTCAGAACAGCAGTCGATATCCTATACGGAACTACTAATGGATACGTTGAAGTAGTGCACCCACTATTTTCTAGACACGAAGTTATTAAGCATCATCCCGTACACGACTGTGCGTTGGACGCCATGATGTTGTGTTACGGTAAGAGTGTTTGACATTTATCGAAATGATATCTAGTCATATTTCCACCCTTACCAGATTTACCACAATGTGGACATAAAACTAAAGTTAGGTTTTTAGGAATACCCTTTCTGGCTACCCAATAAGATTTCATCTTGTGTTTAGTTTCTTCTGAATGGTAAGTGCCGATTCTAGCTTTAGCCATCTTTTGTTTAGTGTCATCGGATAGAGGTTTTCGTTTTTGCCCTCTTTGACCATTTCCGATGTTTTCTCGGTGTTCTTTTGATAATTTTTTACCAAGATTACCATGATGTCCTCTACCATAAAACTTCTCATCAGCGTTGTGTTGATTTAACCATTTATCTGATTGTGCAGCTTTGACTTTATTTAAGAATTTAGTTTCCCATTTTCTTGCTTGTTCGGAAGTTTCAAAAGTTCTTCTAACAGAGAATGTGAACGCATCTTTACCATGTTCTAAAATTAGTTGTTTTACAACTTTAGATGATGTATAATAGGATGTCCAAATCGAAGATGGGTGGCATCCTTTACCGTAACGAGAACCATAATAGTATTGGTCTGTTACTGTGCAATGAATTAGATAAGTGAAGGGAATAGTAGTTTTCATAACTATTATTTATAATTTTTAATGTTTCTAATGTATGGAAAATAATAATGATTTTTTATTCGCACGTATTCCCATTCGGCAACAAAATGTGTGTCCGTGGGTACGAGAATGGTAAACCCTTTCAACGCAAGATTGACTTTTATCCAACTCTGTATGTAAATGCAAAAACTCCAAACACTGAATGGAGTACTCTCACAGGACAAGCTGTTGAAGAAATCAAACCTGGAACAGTAAAAGAAACACGAGAGTTTGTCAAGAACTATGAAGATGTCAGTGGCTTTGACATCTATGGTAACACCAACTACGTTTGTCAATATCTCAGCGACACTTATGAAAGTGATATTCGTTGGGACATGGAACAGATCAAAGTGTTTACCATCGACATTGAAACTTCTACAGAAAGTGGTTTCCC
>JBBARF010000194.1:0-5067 GCA_040399925.1 Bacteriovoracaceae bacterium | reverse complement strand
GAAGCTGATGACGTGATTGGATCTGTGGCGATTCAATGGAAGAATGATTTCGAAGAAATTTTAATTGCCTCTGGTGATAAAGATCTTATGCAGTTTGTGGACGGGCCAATTAAAATGCTCGATACCATGAAAGAGATTATTTATTCACGTGAAGAGGTAAAAGATAAGATGGGCGTGTATCCCGAGCAGATTGTCGATTACCTCTCTCTAATTGGAGATAGCTCAGATAATATTCCAGGTGTTCCGGGTATCGGACCTAAGGGAGCGCAGGGTCTTCTGGAAGAATTCGGAACTCTGGATAAGGTTCTCGAGAATGTTAACATTATAAAAAATAAGCGGTGTCAGACAGCTTTGCTTGAGCACAAAGATAAGGCCATTCTTTCCAAAGAGCTTGCTCAAATTGTGACTGATCTCAAGTTGAATTTTGATTCGAATGGAGCTGTTTTTCAGTTAAAGCTTACCCCTGAAGTTGAAGAGTTCTTAAATAAAGTCGGATTCAAGTCTTGGCAAATCAAACTCGCCGATTATCGACCTAAAGTCGCGAGATCTTCAGTGGCCGCTGCCTCTTCATCTACTGCCCCTCATGTTCCACCTCCAGCAACAGACGCAAAAAAGGTTCAACGCTGGACCTTAGCCGATTTTAAGAACGCCATCGCGGGTGTTAAAACCTTTTCCATAAACCCAGTTTTAGAAGATGAACTTAATCAACGTCAGTACTGGAAAGCGATGGCCATTGCGACCGATAAAGCATGTGGCTACCTGACTCTTACGAATGATGAAGTTCCGGCATTTTTTGATGTGATCAAATCCAACGGTGCCATTGCAGTACTCCATCAATCAAAACCTCTCCTGCAACTCGCAATGATGGCCGGAGTTGATACTCAGTTTACTTATTTTGATTTATCTCAGGCCCATTTTATTATTAATCCAGAATACCGACATGATCTGGGGACAATGACTGAAGAATTTCTAGGTCAAACACTTGCACCCACTCCTAAAGGCCAGACAGGATTTTTTGATGAAATAACTGATGATGAGCTAACCCGTCATGGAGAAAAAGCCGAGGCCATTCTTAAACTTCATTCGATCCTCAGAGAAAAAATGAAAGCTGAGAATATGGAGAAAGCCTATGATGAGCTGGATATTCCACTGATAAAAGTTCTGGCGGCGATGGAACTTGAAGGTATCGCTCTTGATATTGGTTTTTATAAAGAACTCGAGTACGAGTTTCAAAATCAGATTGATGATATTGAAAATGAAGTTAAAAAAATTGCCGGCGACAAAATCAATCTTCGCTCACCTAAGCAAGTAGGAGAGTTGCTGTTTGAAAAACTTCAACTGCCCGTTATTCGTAAAACTAAGACCGGTTATTCAACTGACGCTGAAGTTCTGGCCGAATTAGCTGCCCTCAAAACGAGTCCGGTTCCAGAGCAATTACTGAAGTACCGCGAAATTGAAAAGCTCTTGAGTACTTATGTTAAGGCCCTTCCTACTATGGTGAATTCTCAGACCCATAAAATTCATACTCATTTTCAGCCCAGTAATGCGGCCACTGGCAGACTTTCATCGGATAATCCAAATCTGCAGAATATTCCAGTGAGAACCGAGAATGGTCGTAAGTTGCGAAAAGGTTTTATCCCTTCAAAAGGTCGAACACTTCTTTCAGCAGATTACTCTCAGGTCGAATTGCGTTTGCTTGCTCATTTTTCCCAGGATAAAAACATGCTGGAAGCCTTCAAGCATGATCTGGATATTCATAAACAAACAGCATCAGAAATTTTTGAAGTTCCACTAGAAAGTGTCACTAAGGATATGCGTAATAGTGCTAAGGCAATTAACTTTGGTTTGATGTATGGTCAGACGAGTTTCGGTCTTTCACAAACCCTCCACATTTCCCAAGGTGATGCTAAGAAATACATCACAGCTTATTTTAAAAAATTCTCTTCTGTTAAAAGCTTCCTAGATACCCTAAAAGAAAAAGCTGAAGATACTGGATATGCTGAGACTCTCTTTGGCAGAAAACGGGCCTTGCCTGATATCAAGTCCACTAATAGACAAGTTAAGGCGATGGCAGAGAGAGTAGCGATCAATAGTCCCATTCAGGGAACAGCCGCCGATGTCATCAAGCTCGCGATGATTAACATTCAGAGAATTTTGAAAGAAAGAAATCTCAAATCTAAGATGGTGCTTCAGGTGCACGATGAATTGATCTTCGATGTTGAACCGAGTGAGATGGATGAAATGAAAACTCTGGTTAAAACCGAGATGGAAGGGGCCGTAAACCTGACTGTTCAACTCAAAGTTGAGATGGGCACCGGTCAAAATTGGTACGATCTTAAATAATTAATATCTGAGCAGGAGTTCCGATAAGACCACTATGAAAGTCATACTGGTTCTGTTTCTACTTCTACCGTTAAGTGCCTTCGCGATTAATTGTAATTGCGCAGTCAAAGTTTATTCACCAACGACGGGGTCTCATCAGCAGCCTTATTCTGTTTTCAAAACGTACGAAGCCAATGAATTTAGTTCTTATCAGGTCAAAAATCAGTGGGCCTGCAGAAAGAGTTGCGAAGAAAAATTTCAAGATGATCTTCCATCGGATCGACTTTCATCGCTCTTGATTCTTTATACTCAAAAACTGATTGCAGAGCGCACTTTGGGCTACAACTGCACAGGGCTTACCACTCTTAAATTTCCAGTTCGTGTTAGGGCCAAATTGGGTAAACTTGCTCTGGGAAATGTGGTTGATATCGTTCATGTCATCAACCACGAACAGGTTTGTTTCTAGTCTCTCTTGACCGGATAACCGTTTTCAATCCATGCATCGATGCCCGCATCAAAAATACCCACAAGATTAGTCAGTCCTGCATTTTTTAAAGCTTCAAAAGCTGTTTTGGCGCGGCCTCCACGTTTGCAGTGAATATAGACGTTTTCATAAGCTTTAAGGTCGTTGGCATGGGCCAATATTTCTGAAACGGGAATGTTGCGGGCATTCTCAATATGAGCTGCCTGAAATTCATCCGGATTCCGCACATCTAAAATGAGGTCTTTGGGCCCCATAGTTGAAGATTTTTTGTAGAGATCCTCAAGAGTTATCTGAGTACCTGACATAATGAGTTTCCTTTGACCAATGATTAATATTTGCGCTCACAAAACCGATAGGTTCTAGAGAGAGATGTATCATGCTTTACCTGTTATTTCTATTATTGGCCGTGGGGTATAACTGGAGAAAATTCGGTAAAGAAAGATATGCGTTCCTTTCATCTCTCATGCATGCCCAAGAATCATCTCACCGCGAAATGATTCTCAGCCACCACTTCTACATCTTTATTTTTGAAACATTCATTTCTTTGATTGTTGCCCATATTATTTCTGAGCGTGCTTTTGAAATTGGTATTCTTGGTTTAGGACTCCTTTACCTTGCCCTGTTAGTTTGTGGATTTTTCTTTTATCAGTATTTTTTAAAATTCGTTGAGAAACAAACGAGTTTAATTTTAAGGGAGAGTTTTAATCAACACCTGATTAAAGAATTGAGAGTGAGTTTTGGTGTCATTATGATGCCTATTCTTATTTACTCAATCATCAATTGGGCATTCCTTGATGAAGTTTACAATGACTGGGGAAGTCTTTGGTTTATTGGAATGTTCTTCAATATCATCTTTGTTTCAGTTCTCACTATCGTTTGTACTGTAATCATCATGCTCCGATTGATTCCAAACCGTGAAATCACAGAGCCGGAATATAGAGCAATTATCAATCGCAGGCTTGAACAGATTAATATGCCTCACATGCGTGTGAGATGGATTGAATCCGACATGAAAAATGCCTTCATCGTCGGTCTGAAATTGCTGAAATTTTCGAACCAAACAATGTTTGTAGGAAAGAGTCTAAGAACCGTTCTTACTCCTGAAGAGTTTGATGCTGTTATTGCTCATGAACTTGCTCACGTAGCTAATCGCCACGTTCATAAGCGAATCATCGACCTTTTGAAAAACCTTGTCTCAATCCTAATTGGTCTGGGAATCATAATGATCGTCAGCATGGGATTGTCCGTGTTGTACTGGGGAGAGGATGTCACACTCCACTCATCAGCTTCAGCAAGTTTCATGATAGCCGCTCTGGTCGCATGGATTGTTTTTAACTACGCACTTCTCTTTGATACGATTCGCTCTCATGAATATGAAGCTGATGCTTATGCTGTTCTTAATTTGGGTGCAAGTTCGACGGCGCTTATGTCCGCCTTGGAAAAACTTTCTTCTTCTCAAGAAATGCCTCAATACCTAAAGAACAAAGAGCCTAAAAAAGTTAACAAGGGTTTTATCTCCGCTTGGATCGGTAAAGTTTTTGCCACTCATCCAAGCCTTACTGAGAGAAGAGTGTCACTCGCTAACAAGGAAAGATTAAACCTTCCTTTTAATCATTATTTCTCTACTATTCAAAAAATCAGAACAACTCTTTCTGGATTCCTTCGTTGGAGAATTTCTATTCCTGTTGTAACATTCTTGATGGTTTTCTGCTCGATGAGTGCTTACCGCTATCACCAAGACCATTTACTGGTTGAGATAGTGAGAACCCATACTCAAGAAGATGTTGTGGCCAATCCAATGATCAAAGAAAAGATCAACTCTCGAACTAAGCTCTTTGGTCCGAGTCTCATGTCGTATGTTGTTAAAAGAAAAGATGATTATTTGATTACCTACTACCTCCATCATGGTGCGGAGAAGGGAAGAACCCTAGGTTATATAGCTGAACTAAAAGATTATGAGATGTTTGAAAAGTACTATCACTTTTTTCAAGATGGCCTCACTGATGAAGAGTACTTTCTTATCTTAAGAAAGACTGCAACGGCAAACTTCACCGAAGGATACCGACTACTGGTGAATGCCAAGAGATTTGAGGAATTGTCACCAGATTATAAAGAGGATATAGCCCAGATCAAACAGAGCAACAAAACAGAACGTCGTCCTGCTTCAATTAAGCCTTAAATCGCAGATATAAATAATTTGTTATAGGGATAGGAAAGCCTATTGGCTTACTTCCAAACTACGTCCAAGCTTATCCTCAAGC
>JBBARF010000193.1:0-5069 GCA_040399925.1 Bacteriovoracaceae bacterium | reverse complement strand
AAAGCATGAAAATCGCTGGCCAGGCTTTGCAGGTAAAATGCTATTCTATGGGGCTCAAAAAACAGTGCACTGCTTTCTAAAACCTTCGGCCAAGATGCCAGATTTTTGATTAACGCAAGCTCTTCATTTAAAGATAGGAGGTCAATAGAGACATTGCCTTGCTGAAATTTGGCAAAGCTTTCGGGCTCGTTTTCGGCGGCGTTTTTTAAGATAGAGCAACTTCTGACGTGAGCGTATTGAACGTAGAAAACAGGATTATCTTTTGACATTTCCACAACTTTTACAACATCAAAGTCGATTACAGCATCGTTGCGTCGAGTTAGCATCATAAAGCGGATAACGTCTTTGCCAACAAGATCAACTATATCTTTGGCGGTGACAAAATCTCCCGATCTTTTAGACATCTTTAGTGGCGCGCCATCTTGTACGAAATTAACGAGTTGGCAGGTTTTAATTATGCACTCGCGTGAAGAGTCAATAGCTTTTACAACGGATTCAGAGCGCTTAATGTATCCTGCGTGGTCGGCGCCAAGAATTAGCACCATTTTATCAAAGCCTCTATTTATTTTATCTTCAAAATATGCAACTTCAGCTGCAAAATACGTCCAGCTGCTGTCACCTTTTTGCAAAGGCCTGTCTTGGCTGTCGCCAAAGCTTGTGGTTTTAAATAGTAGTTGCTTTTTAGTATCCCATTCTTTGTGCAGCTTGCCTTTAGGGGGCGGGAGAACCCCTGTGTAGATGAAGCCATCTTGAATTAGTTTTTTAATTATATGCTCAATTTTGTTGCCATTGTGTAGAGTTTTCTCAGAAAAAAAGACATCGTGCTTGATGCCAAGGTTTGCCAAATCGTCCTTGATCATTTCCATCATTTGCAAGACGGTAAATTTTTTAATTAGCTCTAAGTCGTCCTCTGACAGATCTGTGCCATACTCTTTAGCCAAGTTTTGCCCAACTGGAATAAGATATTGGCCTGGATAAAATCCTTCTGGAATCTGAGCCTCTTCTCCTGTGATAGCTTGTTTATAACGCAGTAGCGCTGTTCTTGCTAGCGTCTCGATTTGTGATCCTGCGTCATTTATGTAGAATTCTTTGACTACTGAGTATCCGCATCTTTTTAAGATGTTTGCCAGAACATCGCCATACACTGCGCCTCTAGCATGTCCAATGTGCATAGGGCCGGTGGGATTGCAAGAGACATATTCTACATTAACAGTGCGATTTTTGCCCAAATTGCAATCGCCATAACTGCTTCCAAGCTTTATTATTTCAAGCAATTGTTCGTGCCATTTAGCATTTTTTAGCGCTATATTAATGAACCCTGGTCCGGCGATTGTAACACTTTCGACATCTGGTAGCTCTGCTATTTTTTCTTGGATTGATTTTGCCACATCTTGTGGGTTTAGCCGGTAGCTAGAGGCAAGAATCATTGCGGCATTAGTTGATAAGTCCCCATGTGATGGGTCTTTAGGGGACTCCATAACAATGTTTTCTTTTGTGGATTTGTCGATGTGGGGCTCAAGATCCTGAACTATTTTAATTATGTGCTGGCGAAATTCTTTAAAAATATTCATAGGTCGATAGATGTTACTGAGTAAAATTCTTCAAATTCTTTGATGGCGTATCTGTCGGTCATGCCCGCTATGTAGTTGCAAATTATTTGAGCTTTATTATTTACAGAAATTTGTTTTTGCCATTCTGGTGCAAGACATTCAGGGTTTGCCATGTAGACTTCAAACAAGCCCTTGACTATTTTTCTGCACCTGAAGGAGACTAGATTGATTTTATGATTGCAGTAAAAATTTTCACGCAAAAAGTTTCTGACTGAGCTAACCAGCTCAATATTTTCTTGCGAAAAGCTAATTACATTTTTTCCTAAATTATGTATGTCATTGAGCTCTTTAATTTTATAGTTATAGAAATTATTTGAAGAGTTATCGATTAAGTCCTGTACCAAGGTTTTGGTAAATATTCTGTTTACTTCATAGCTCAAGACATTATCATTAATACTTTTTTCTTTGCTGCGAATTTCTGCAATATGTTTTTTAAAAAATTCGATCTTGTTTAAATCGTCAATTTCAAACATTTTTGAGCGCAAGCCATCTTCGATGTCGTGAGAATTGTATGCTATATCATCTGAAATTGAGGCAACTTGAGCTTCGGCGCTGGGATATAGCTTAAGGTCTAGGCTTAACTTTTCATCATAGGCAAAAATTGCATCATTTGACCTATTTCTCATCTCTATCGGCCCATTGTGTTTTGCTATGCCTTCAATTACTTCCCAGGAAAGATTAAGCCCATCAAAAGATGCATATCTTTTTTCTAAAACGTCAAGAAGTTTTATGCTAAAGGCGTTATGGCAAAAGCCACCATATTCCTTCATGCTCTGGTTTAGTGCGTCCTCACCTGCGTGACCAAACGGAGTGTGTCCAAGGTCGTGAGCAAGGGCAATGCATTCTGCTAAGTCCTCTGATAAGGAAAGTTTTTTAGCAATTATTCTTGCAATATTTGCCACTTCTAATGAGTGAGTAGGTCTGTTGCGGTAATGGTCGCCTTTTAGGCTATCTACCACTTGTGTTTTGTATTCCAGTCTTTTAAAGGCGTTAGAGTGGATGATCCGCTCGCGGTCTTTTTCAAAGTTGTTTCTATATAAATCTGGTAGTTCAAAAATTTTTCTTCCTCTGCTATGCTCGGGATTACTGGCGTAGGAAACTAGCATAAGATGTGCGATTTTATTAGGATTAAACTACCACTATGATAATTTAATTAAGATTGTAACGCAATACTTTGGATGTGTGACTTTGGTGTAATTTTCACCGATGTCTGACTCGCTACTAAGAGCTATGGTTAACTTATCTAGCTTTGCCTTTGAAGATTGGCTTAAAGCCCTATTTTAACAGAGCTTTAAGTGCTGGTATTATGCGCCTTCAATTGCTTTGAAGTTAGGGAATTCTTCTGTCCCCATAAGACTTAAAAAGCCTTGATCAAATTCTTCTTCATTGGTATATGAAGACTTGGTGAAAGTTGTTTGCTCGCCATCTTCATGTTGAAGAGTTTTTACTTGCTGCTTGACAAAATCACCTTCAGTGTTTGTTTCTTCAGCTTCTATATTATTAAATATCAGATAGGATTTTGCTAGTTTGTTGATTTCTGCTGGCAGAAAATTTTCACCGATTTTTTCAATATTGCCTTGATTGTTTTTTGTTGTAGTGATTTCCGCCAGTGCTCCCTCTTGACCGTCTTTGCTCTTATAAATGCCTTTGGTCATTGTTGTGGGTTTACCATCTATTTTTTCTAAAGTCTGACTTTTTATTTGCTGATCATTGCCAATTCTTTGAGAGTAGGTGCTTTGCTGAAACTGATATGATTTTGCTGCGCCAAACTGGCTGTTTATTGAGCTCATCTCCTTCATCATCTGCTCAATCATTTGCTCAATCATTGCATATGGTGCAAAACCTGAGGCAAAATCTTGATTAAATAAGCTGATTTGCTCTGAGCTGTCTTGTGGTTCAAAGAAAACAGGTAGATCAATTCCAAACTTTGTTTGTATTTTAGATATTTTATTTTTTAGATATTGTTTGTTTTCCTCACTCAGGTCTGCAAATCCTGCTTTTATTTGATTTTCGTGAGCATTGATAAATTTAGCAATTTTTTTAACATTTTCTGGGTTGCTCCAGATATTTGATTTTCCTTTACTTACTGTAACAATATTTCCATCTCCATCAAATGCGATGTCGAGGCCATGATTTGTACCAAGTGTATTTACTAAGTGTTTTATTGATAGATTTTTTGAATTGCTGAAAAATTGATTTGCTTGTTGTAGATTTTCTGTCATAAAAATATTACCCCTATTTATTTAATATATACCCTACTATATAAAAATATCAGAAAAACATTTTCCATGCAAGTTATTTTATAAATCTTTTTAATTAATTCAAGTTTTAGAATATCAAATTAGTTTTTCATACATCATAAATTGTCGCTGCATAAAAGCTAAATATGATGTTGACATTTTCAAGCGTCTTGTCATAGAATCAATTTATATTTAAACTTAAATTGATAATAATTTAATATTTTTAATAAAAGATTATGAAATGGGACAATAAAGACCTAATTGCAAAAACTTTGCACAAAACGCATTTTGGCAAAGACTTTTTTAAAGATGATATAATAAGAATGGACTTATGCGATTTGCATCACATGATAATTCATCATCAAGACTTTGAGGACAATCCAGAATTTGATGATCACAAAACATTGCGCTCAATTTTGGATAAGTGGAGTGAGATTCTACCAGGTTAAATTAAAAAGCCAATCATCAATCTCTGATGGCAATTATTTAACTAAGATAAAAAGGCTCAATTGTGTGCATATTAAAACAGGCAGAGGTAGTTTTGCCAAAATATCTAAAATTTTATCCATTTAGTAAGCACAAGGTAATTGCAATTTTAGACTTTTTAGCTCACAATGTTTTTGAAAACTAAATATTTTATAGTATCAAATTTTATAGTATCAAAAATTTTTATGTCAATAGCCAAAATACTATCTTTAGCTTTTTTTGCGTTTGCAATTAGCTCTTGCGACAAAAATCATAAGTCGATAAAGTCGATAATAGATTTTACGCCAAAGCTTAAGCAGGAAATCTCTAACTTTAAGCCAGTTCTGCCGACAATAAAAACTGTGGAGTCATGGCCTGGTGTCAATTTTGTAAATGAGATCGATGGTAACTTCCAAGTTGCGGATTTAAACTTCAAATTTATCAAATCTTCAATCAATACTCCTGATAAGATTGTTTCAGCTCCGGTTATAAAAGACGGAAAATTGTTTATTTTGGATAGTAAAAACAATGTTGTTTGCTATGACCTTGAAAGTCAAAAACAGGTGTGGAGAACAAATTTGAGCATTGATTCCAATAGTAGCTCGATTCCACTTGGTGGAATTACTCTCGATAGCGGAAGACTTTATGTGGTGAACAATTCAAGGTCGGTTGTGGTTTTGGAAAGCTCAAGCGGGTATGAAGTATCAAGGCTAAAGCTAGGCGACATAATAATAAGCCCAGTTACTTTAGATGC
>JBBARF010000192.1:0-5122 GCA_040399925.1 Bacteriovoracaceae bacterium | reverse complement strand
GTGCCATGTAAGAATTAACTCTGACAAAAACTTTATTTCAATTAAGAAAAAATTCATCCTTAATCTGTCGAACTTCTTTCATAAGCAACTTTAGAAAGAGTAAGTTCAACAACTTTTTAATATTGGAGAGCTTATGAGTGATGTTACTTTGTCTAAGATCGAAAATATGATTCATGTGATAAAAGGTCAGAAAGTCATGCTCGATAGCGATTTAGCGGAGCTATATGGAGTAGAGACTAAGAATCTCAATAAAGCGGTCAGGCGGAATATTTCAAGATTTCAATTAGACTTTATGTTTCAACTTGATTCCAGCGACTTGGAGGTTTTGCGGTTCCAAATTGGAACCGCAAATTCGGCCAGAAAAAAACGGTTCCTTCCTTATGTGTTTACTGAGAATGGGGTTGCAATGCTTTCTGGGGTTTTGAGTACAGAAAGAGCAATAAGCGTAAATATTTCGATAATGAGAACATTTACTAAAATGAGGTCGATACTTTTACATGACGAAGTTCTTTCTAAAAGAATGCAGGAACTAGAGAAGGGGACGATCAAAGTTTTTAGTCGTGTCTTTGAACGATTGGATAGCGTGGATGAAGAAATTCAGGCTCTCAAAAGGGAGAAGCCACTTATTCCAGCGAAGAGAAATAAAATTGGACTCAAATAATTAATATGTTGAAACAAAAAGTTCGTATTAGCTCACCCATCGGTGCGCCATTCTACCAACAACCGTGAATACATAGAAAATTCAAGCACAGTATGAAAATGGCGTGCTCAATATGGCCATTCCAAAAGCGGAAGCCGCCAAAGCACGCACCATTCAAATTCAGTAAATCGATCCTAAAGGCTAGAAGGCTTTTAGGATCGATTTTAAGTAGTCGTTATCGATTGTTCGCTTAACCATTCCTAACCAGTACTGCTCGTGGATTCCAGCAAATGCACCAATCTTGTACAACCGCCCTGCACTCACCCAAGCATTCACACTATCCTCACCCATCAATAATAATCCCTCTCCACGAGCTGCTAACTCTTTCTGAAGGGCGGTATCTTGGGCTTCAATGCTCGTCTCAAAACCAAGTCCGGCCTGAAGCATGAGTTTTTCAAATTCGTGTCGGATAGGGTTTTGAAGACCAGGCAAAATAAAAGGCTGACCTTCTAAGCTCTCAGGAAATCCTGATTTGAGTTTCTGGAATTTTTTAGATCCCCATATGGATACAGCCTCTTTGGCCAAAGAAAGATAGAACATCTCTTTGGCCTGATTGATGGGCTTAAAGTTTCCAATGAAAAAATCAATTTTACTCGTTTGAAGAAGACCAAAAAGTTCTTCGCCTGTACCTTCAATAATTTTCAGACGAAGAGGTCTGACTTTATTAATCGTCGCGATGGTATGGGCAACGATGGTCTTTGGTACGGATTCTTGTGCACCTAAAACGAGCTCTCGCTTTCCGAGGTCATCTCCGTGCTGAAGGTTGACCAAAAGTTCGTCCTCTAAATTTTTTATAGAGCGAGCGTACTTCAACACATACTCACCCACAGGGGTAATCTGGAGTCTTTTACCACCCCGAATGAAAAGTGATACACCCAGCCAGTCTTCAAAACTTTTTAGCTGAGCACTTAAGGCTGGCTGGCCAACAAGCAGTTTTTTCGAAGCAGCTGAGAGGGATCCTTCGTCTGCGATCACAAGGAAGTATTTTAAGTGGTGTAAATTCATAGAGAGATTATAGCATATATATCGATTTAATCGATACATAAAATCACTATTATGCATTTGATCGAAACTTGGATTTGCACGATACTTGCAACTCCAACTGGGAGTAGCCAGCTCAAATCCCTTGAGCATTCCGTATCATCAAGACGAGTTCACACTTCGTACTGAATTTTAAAGGCGAGACTGATATTCTTAACGAGGAGTTAATTATGTTACGTTCCATGCTCTTAGTCCTAGTCGTTTTATCGTTTATCTCAAGCGCTTCTCACAACTCGAAGGTCTTTGATAAAAGGCACGGCGATAACATGCCGGAAATAGGTTCGAAGCTTAATTAACAACACAAAACTTTAAGGACTGAAAATGAAAACGCTCAATAAAGAGATCCAAAGCCAAATCACGCCGGACCTAGCGATCGAACTTTTGAAAAAAGGTAATGAAAGATTTATCAACAATCTTAAAATTAACCGTAACCTACTTCAGCAGCTGAATGAAACTTCTGAATCTCAACATCCCTTTGCTGTGATCATTAGCTGTATGGATTCACGAACTTCAACTGAGCTCATTTTTGACCAAGGTCTAGGTGATGTTTTCAGTATCAGAATTGCAGGAAACGTGATCAACGAAGATATCCTCGGTAGTACCGAATTTGGTTGTAAGGTTGTTGGTGCGAAGGTTGTTCTCGTTCTCGGACATACCGGATGTGGAGCGATAAAGGGTGCAGTCAAAGATGTGGATCTTGGACACCTTCACTTTATCACGAAGAAAATTCAAAGATGTCTCCCTTCAATTAGAAAGTACCACAAAGACGCTACTGAAGATGAGATCTGTCAGCACGCGACTCTAGAAAATATTCTCCAAGGGATCAACGATCTTCGAATTAGTTCAACGATTCTCGCGGACATGGAATATAAAAAAGAAATTAAGATCATCGGTGCCCTATATGACATCACGACTGGTCAGGTAACATTTTACGACGCCTAGAACAGGAGCTTAAGTGATTCACATTGAAAATGTTGCAGATGTTTTTAAAATAAATTACCTACCTATATGGTTAGTCTCTGCCTTTAAGGCAGGTTTTATTAACTCTGCAGGATTTCTTATCACTGGAAAATTTGTTTCTCACATCACCGGGTTTGGTACCCACGCAGGTATTGCAATCGGTCACAAAGATTTTTTTTTCGGTGCAGAAATTCTTTTCATTCCAATCGCTTTTATTCTTGGGGGTATCGCTACTTCATATGTTTTAGATAGGAAGTACGAAAACGGAGAAACCCCGAAGTATTTCTTAGTTCAAGGATTAATTACCATCATGATAGCCATTGTTATCCTTGCAGGAGAATTTGGTGTCAAAGAGGGAATAAGTTTTGATGCAGACAATGATTACAACTTACTAGAGTTTTTTATTTGTTCCGCACTTTGTTTTATCTGCGGACTTAAAAATGGACTCATTACTTGGGCCTCTTACGGAAAAGTTCGAGTTTCTCACTTAACTGGAACTGCTACGGATATCGGCCTCAATTTTATCAGAAATATTAATTCTTCTCAGCCCGCTCCCCGCTTCAAGGAGCTTAAACGAGTAAATATCGTAAGAATGATGATCCTGGTGAGCTTCAGTCTTGGAGCAGGGATCTCAGCGGTGACGATCCCTATGACGGGCTACAAGGGATTTTTTATTATTCTTGCCATCTCATTTTTCATGACTCTTATTTCTTTAAGGGACTATTCAAAGCAATCCCAATAAGCACAAGCTTGATTTCTTACTGAACTGGCATGCCATGAGCACAGATGCCCTGCTGGATACGCAAAAATGCAATTTGAAAAAAGGCCTTTCACTCGAAGAAGTCCAGGAGCGGCTTGCCCAGTATGGTCCCAATGCCTTACCTGAACATAAAAGGAAGAGTGTATTCACTCTCTTCTTCAAGCAGTTCCAAAGCCCACTGATATATTTTATCCCGACCCTGCATTTTTGATTTATGAAGATAGAAGCATCATGGGTGACTGGGCGGTATTGAAGCTAAAAAGAAATATTAATTCTCATGACTTTCCTGGAGGGTCGTATGGATTTTACAAGGTGAGTTTTCAAGAGCTACTCTTGAATGACTCCATTCGAATTGCAGGTTACGGTTTTACCTTGAAGTAGAAATTATAAATGTCTAATTGTGATTTTTACAGTTTAACTCTGCTGCTGTGAGAGAAGGTCGGGTTGGCAATCGCGCCATCTTTAAGAGGTATTTCTTAATATGAATATCAATTTGGCGCTGCTTGTCGCTCTTGTTTTGCCCTCTGGGAAATTAAAATAAAAAGACAGATCCGAACTCTTTAAGATTATTTAAACAGATTATAAGCTGTTTGGAATTATAGTTCTCGTATCTGGGATTTAATCCTGATTGTGAAATTCTTTCTTTGGGAAAATTTGAAAATGCCGATTAAGTTTAAACACAACCACCAATGGAGAAATTGAATGAGAATTTTAGTTTTAGTTTTAATGCTTTTTGCTTGCACTTCGTGCGGGGACAATGCGAGCACAAGTACCACTGAGAATTTTTCACTTCAAGGTTCAGATTCTTGAACAATCAATTTAAAAGCCAGGAAATATTTATGAAAAGTTTAATTTTGTTTTTTTTAGTTATCTCATCATCGGTGGCCCTTGCAACCCCTGCTGGAGATATAAGCCTCACTCCATCATCGCTAAAGCTGAAGGTATATAAAATGGCGGTGTCCACTAGTGGACTTTGCACAAATCTCATTACAGTGATTGATAATGGGGGAACTCCAACGGAAGTTGATTTCACACAAGCTCCCTCACTAGGATCTGGTGCTCTCATTGATGGGACCTATCCTTGTATTGTTATTGAATTTGCAGACGCTGTTAAATTTACTCCACCAAATTCAGCATCTGGAGCCTGTCTTTCTTCTGTTGAGGAAACTCTTGATGTATGCAGAACTCCGGATACCTCTATCTTAATAGATGGCTCAACCTCTAGCTGTGGAGTCTTGGGTACTTCTGATCGCGTCGCCATGTATATTTCTACTTTCACAACAGGTGGTGGGGATGCTTTTAATGCACCTACTTCCAATGGAGATAATGCTCACGGGCTAAATTTGGCAGCAGCTCTTAGTGTTAATGGTTCAACGGCAGGTAAGTTTGTTGTTAATCCTGCAGGTCAGGTTTGTGACGACACAAATGATACTGGTTCTGACTGTGAGGGTGGGGGGGCCAGTGTATCATGCCAAATGGGACCACCAGCATTTTCTTTTTCACCGCTTTAAATAAGTTTTGTTCGTATATGTCTATTTTACCCACACCAACAATCAATGTTGGGTGGGTCTATATCAAGAGTTCTCTTAAAAGATATCGCAACAGTCGTAAGCGATCCATTAAACCACCAATCTAGATCTTGAACGGCAATAAATCCAAAA
>JBBARF010000191.1:0-5160 GCA_040399925.1 Bacteriovoracaceae bacterium | reverse complement strand
TGATATGTAATCAACCAATCCAAATTGTAATGCGCAACGATCAAGCTGCGATTTCTCATCAGTCTCACCTAACACCGCCCAATAAAATAAGTAACCGCCCAGCGTGACTTTTTATTGAAAATAAAAAAATCTTTGACGCTGAAATTTTCTTGAAAGATCGAAGCAGCAATTGAATGATCTCTTCGTTTTCTTTAGATTCTTTCAGCTATTTATGATAATGTAGTATTTATATATATCATATTGATCACCTACTGTTATCATAACTTTGTCCTGTTCAATAATAAATTAATTATGTCAAAGCAAACAAAAAAAGTTAAAAAAGTTATCCCAGTTATCACATGGGTTAATCATCCCCTTGAGAGAGATGAATGGATAAGAGATCTTCAAGCCAATTTCATACCACCACCGTCTTCAAGCCATAAGAATGTTGTCGATACATTTAAAAATGACCTTCAAAACACATTTAGACCATCATCGTCATGCTATATTGAGCGTAGAGTGGATGATGTATCAGTGACATCTACTTTAACAACATGTAAGGAAATAGATGGCACTTTCAAAAGTATGTCTGATAATGCTAGAAAGGATGAGCATATAGATGCTACTTTCCAAAGATTATCTGATCATGAAAATGATGAGGATGAAGATGAGACTTTCAATAGACACTATGATTATGAGAGTAACAATGATTATGTCAACAGACATTATGACCACTTTAAAAATGATGAGGATATGTCTGATAGCAACAAAGAAAGAAAAGATAAACATTATGCGAAACTGATGTCGATTCAAGGTAACTTATCATATTAATATTCATTAATTTCTAGTCTTTCGTAAATCATTTTACAAATGAGTTTAGGTGAAGAAGATGACTTCTTAAATGATCACGAAGAAGAATCTGAAGAAGAAGAAGCTGAGGAATCAGAGGATTCAGAGGATATGAACAACCTGAATACTTCTAGGGATAAGCGATGCTTTAGCTCGAATTGCTATGATTGCAAGGTACCTATGTCAAGATTCTGTGAACCTACGACCTTTACGAAGAAGAATGATCAGCATATGAAAGACTTTATACATGAAATGTTGTTCGAAGACATGAGGTTGTTAAAATGCGGATGTAAAGAGTTTCAAGGAAAGTGCACAGGTATGGCAAGAATAGAGCATGTTGGCGAATTGCGTGATGCATTTTGGGGTTCGAGACTCGATGAAACAGTACGAAGGAAGGATAAAGGGAAAAAGCTTGAAGCTTTGCTAAGGACATTCTATGATAGTCCTAATAATAAATTCGAATACAAGATTGGTGATACACATGTATGTGAACGAGGGTTCTTCCTCTTGCTCGGTATACTAAATAAATCGAGTGAACGGATAGGTAAACAGTTACGACGTGTTATGAACACTATTAAAGGCAAAATACCACCGAAGCCCGAGGCAGATGAAGAGACTAGGCAATTAAAGAAAGCAAGGGATCCAAGAACCAAGTGTTCTCGACACGCGGTGGGGTTATAAACTAATATTTCTATCTTATTCATTATTTATGAGTTTCTTCTTCTTCTATATGATATGATATGATATGTTCAGGAAGAATACATTCGTTGGATCGCTGGTCTCCATGCTGATGCTTGTCCTACCGATGGAGTGATTCAGTTTTTGCCGTATGGGTCAGTCCCTGAATTTTACAAAGAATATCTGGCTTTCTGTCATGCTGAACAAATGATTCCTTCTGGTTATGCTAAGGATGAAACCTTCCGCAAAGTATTTCTAAGGATGAAAAATGAGTTTCGTCTGATCGGTGCTAAGGGAAGCATGCCTACTTGTGATATTTGCAACAATGCAAATGACATGTTGCGGGCCTCCAATATTAAAGATCAAAGTACTCGCGAGATAATTTTAAAATTTAAGCGGCTTCATCTTCAACAGCAAATGAAAGAGAGACAATATATGGAACAAAACAGAATAGCATCAAAAACATTGGTTAACGGCCAACCAATTCAATTTTTTTGTTTGATTGATGCAATGACTTGCTCAAGGGGAGATGTTCCACAAGTAGGAGCAAGGTATAGGCAAGGCAAAAGTGAAATTACGCATCAAATAGAGAACCGCGTGATAGGTGAGTATATATATGTGACAATTATCACAGCATCATCATCTTGCTATAGCAACTACAACATCAATAACCTATCAAATATTTATATATCTATGTCACAGCGTGCGAAGTCGTCTGTGGAAACATTGACGAGGTCTTTCTATATTACACAGACAACTTGGTGAGCTCTGGTGCGAATTTAATGTGCCAAGTTATTTTAGCTGTTATTGAAGATCTGACCAAGCGCTTACATTCAATAGACCACGATTTGCCTAGTAAAGCAATTTTTCAATTTGATAACTCGGGTGAGAATAAAAATAAGGAAGTTAATGCATTGATGTCAACTTTAGTTGAAAAGTTCATCTTTGACGAGATTCATTGCAACTTTCTTGTCGTCGGTCATACTCACTGCTCAGTGGATCAATATTTTGGTGTTTGTACTAAAAATTATCATTCAACAGCGCTGGATTGGTTCACCTTTATCATTTCAAAATCTGCTGAAGACAGCACATAGCGACCCCCGACGGCGCCCAACAGTAAATAAACAAATTTATGTTATATACGATTTTCGTAATTATTTCAAGCCAATAATCAACAAAATAGGTTGGTGTCAAGTTCCTCACTGCTTCAAATTTACTCGGTATTTGGGAAAAGCAATCATGCAATATAAAATGTTTTCACCCAACCTAATTTGGCTTCCCGAGGCCCCCTGTGGAATATTAAAAATAGAGAAAGACTTATGGGATCATTCTATAACTGATGTCAACTTGAGTGCTTTCTGTAGTATCGGTTCCGAACAGGAATTGGAAATTACATTGGGCGTTCATGATAAAAAATTGGTTGATGGTGTAAACAAACCAGAGCTTCGCACAATTCTAGCAAACTTTTCTAGAGTTAGACCGATGTTGACATTATTAGAGCAAAAAGCTCTGATTCAACAAAAGAAAAGGTATGCCGGTAGTATACATATTATATATTTACCAAATTCTCACTAATTTATTTGTATGATATAATTAGAAATAACTATGAAAGTGAACACGGCGATGATGGTGCATTACGCCGGTACAACAGCGATCAAATTGATACAGATCTGTTGAATAATTTCATGCGAGCGAGTTCAACAAACAAGAAAGGATTCATTGTTTACCTTAAGCCCAATGCCAAGGAGTACTTAGACACTACTCAACCCTTCCCCGTGCTTACTTTTGATCAAATCAACGCAATAATTAGTTCTGACATCAGCAATAACAGTGATAGTGATGGGTCCGTAAATGATGTTGTAGCAGGACGAAAGACGAAAAAGCCGAAACGTGATAGTAAACAACTGCTGTCTCGAGCGACGACTATTATGAGAACTGCCAAAGCTGTCCTAAAACACATAGAGAGTGGTCACTATCAAACCCATGAAGGACACAGGTTTCAATACCACAATAAAAATTTTAATAGTGATGAAGCAAAATTCTATACAAGAAATAATTCAATTAATAATGTCCTGGAAAATTATCTCGAGGAGTTGCAAAAACTACCAGCAACATTTCAATGGATATCTATTGAAAATTTTTCCCCAGAACGACTGCAACAAAGGGAATTGAAAAAGATAAGAGCAGAAAGGTAATATTAGTCCATTGAATATTAGTCCGTTGATGACATCTGACTATTATTATTATTTTATAACAGTGAAATGTTGCGACTGACAAAGCTAGCGACCATAATTTTAACGAAGAAGTTTCACGATAAAGCTGATGGAGACTTAGTCTTAACCGGTCAATTGAAGCCGTTCAATAGTGTAGACACGTTGGACGTCGAATCCCCAGAATTGCTGTTTTGTTCCGTTAAAGCATGCCTTGGAGTAGCGTCACACACATGTGATCAACTAAATAAGTCTGGCAACCTTTGCAGTAGCATGAACTTCTGCGATGATCATGGGCCAGATCATCAGTTACACAATTCTAAAAGTGCGAAGACGTTACCAGATTACGAGGAGTTACGTCATAGATACAATGAAGAGTTATTCAAGACGGCGATTAAAAGAGTGCAAGATAAATTGGAGACATGTAAAGTCACCGAGATGAAATCAAAGATTATTCGTAACAAGGCTATTACTCAAATCTCTTCCCTCATAATGATAAAGGATGAAGTGACCACTCAGAACAATTCTAAAAAAGTAAAAAATAAAGATGCAATCAAAGCAAAAAATCAAGCTTTTCTCAAAAAAGTAAATGCAAGGCTTACTAAGAATAGTCCATCTAAAGCAGACGATAGGGATATTATGAATAGTACGGCTTGCCCACCGTTTGTAACGCTCATCGATTATAGTAGTGATGCGGAAATTCAACGTAATAAGAAAGCTAAGCAAGACAATGAAGGATCAAATCCTGACAAATCACTAATGAATATTGTTGACAATCTTATTGAGCAAGCCAACGATGGTGGTAGACGTAGTAAGCATATCAACTTCGAAGTTTATATGGAAGAACAATTAAATATAGGCTATTACTGGCCAAACTTGCACAAACTAATTAATTTATACAACCTACCAACTGACGTTGAGACGAGAAGTCTACTGGATCAAGGTTTCATCGGTACTTCCAATGGCTCTAATAATAGACGATCGAGATTTATTGGAAAAATATGTCAGCTTCTTCGGAATGAGGGGACAGTAGTAGGAGAAATAGTGACATCTACAAGAAACAGAAAATCATGTTACTAATATTAATCTGCTACTTAGTTCAATTGGTAGAATATCGATTATACTCCAATAAAATTAGATAATAGCGATAGAAATAAAGATGGCGACAATGATAACAATAGAGATGATGGTAATAATACAACTGCACTTTGATACACATAGGAAAAAAATGACTGTAATTTTATTAACAAAAATTGTATTAATGGATATTAATCGAGCAGAGTATTCCACCTCTTATAGTGATAAAAATCACTTTGTTGTGTGTGCTAAGTCTAGCTGATATATATAATCGATTATTGATCATGAAAGTTCTCATGATTTTTTAGAGGTCATACTTATCACATAGCAGGGAAGCTAGGGCTGAAAAAATCATGAGACCTTCTGC
>JBBARF010000190.1:0-5222 GCA_040399925.1 Bacteriovoracaceae bacterium | reverse complement strand
GTTGTGTGCTCTGAGATCCATCACCATCGGTTCGTGACCATGTTGCTCTAATAAAAAAGCTGCCACCATGGCACCTTCAAAACAATGACCAGTTTGAGTTTCTAAAACTCTACGAGCAGAACGAGCGGCATTATCCGGATTATACTTAACCGTATAAAGATATTCCTGAATTTTATGAGGAGTATTGAGTTTGCGAATCAGGGCGCGTGCTTGTTTGTTCATGTAAAAATTTTACAGGTCACCTGAAAAAATACAAAGAAGAATGCTTATCCTGATCCATTAACTCAGCTTTACCTAAAAGATAAGGTTGAAGAGGCTACAGTATCCTCTGAAATCACTTTCTGCAGATATGAATCGTTATGAAACTGAGGATCGCGGTATGGCTCATGCTTGTCATTATTGGCTTTAGTCTCGTAAGTCACTTGCTCAGCACTTACATCAGAATATTCCATAAAATCGTTAGCAAGAATCCCTTGTGAACAACTCAAAACCATCATCTGAAGAGTTGCACGTACAAACCATCTAATCAGAGATCTTTTCATGGGCCCCCCTCGGGCATTTGATTTCGAAAAGGATGTGGTTGAGAGGTTACGTACAGCGTGTTCCACAAAGTTGTCGTTTTAACAATCTTACTCCTCCCATGAATCGAGTCAGGAATATTGTCAAATTTATCCAGAATTCATGGGCTTAAGTTTGAAGGGAAGAGCGCGATGATGGCAACTTTTTGTGGAGATTCAACCTAACCGTCGAGATTTTCATGGAGATACACTTCAACTGTTTTATGAGGGGCATTGAGAATGAGAACTGCTTTCGCTTTAACTTTTGGTCCCCAGCTAGTATCTGGATCAACATAAATTTTAGCACCTAAAGCTTTTCCTTTGAGGATCAATATTTTAGAAAGACTCAAGACTGAAGCATCTGCAAAACCCGTCTGAAGATCAAAACTTTCGGCGAGCAATGTGGCCCAATCAGAACCTTTATTTTTTAATGAGTAGTTTAATTCTAAACCTACAATCATTTTAAGTTCTTTTTGGTGAATTCTTGAAAGATTTGCTCTTTAAGAAGTGAAATTCTATAATAAGTAAATGTTTGGTCTCATTCTTATCTTCATCTCAATTTTTGCTGGATTCCTAGGCTCTCTGCTTGGTTTAGGTGGAGGAATCATTGTTGTTCCCGCCCTTACTCTCCTCTTTGGAGTGGATATAAAATATGCCGTCGCTGCGAGCTTGATTTCAATTATTGCAACTTCCTCTGGAGCTGCTGCAGGTTTTATTAAAGATCATCTGACTAATCTTCGTCTCGCAGTCCTACTTGAAGTTGGAACTGTAAGTGGCGCCATGGTTGGTTTTCTCTTAGCGAGTCTCATCAGTAGTTCTCAGCTTTTTATTATTTTTGGAAGTTTTCTCCTCTTATCGGCCATCATGCTTCTTCGTAAAAAAGGTGACTCACTTTCCATGAATGATCACCCATGGTCTAAAAAGTTGAAACTGGCAGGAACTTATCCTGGGCACAAGGGTGTCATCACAGAATACAAAGTTGAAAATGTCCCGCTAGGACTGATTGCTATGTTTTTTGCAGAGACTCTCTCTGCTCTCCTTGGAATTGGTAGTGGAATCTTCAAAGTATTAGCGATGGATGGAGCGATGAAACTTCCTATGAAAGTTTCCTCAGCAACGTCAAACTTCATGATTGGTGTGACGGCTTCAGCATCTGCTGGTGCTTATTTTCTTCGAGGTGATATCCGTCCAGAGATTGCTTGTCCCGTCTCTGTAGGAATTATTATGGGATCTTGGATCGGTGCTCGAGTCATGCCTAGGATGCCAGCAGCAACTATACGTAAAATTTTTGTCGCCGTTTTGCTCATCGTTTCAGTCCAGATGATTATGAAGGGACTTAAGCATGGATAAACTTATGAGCCTTGAATTTAAAATCGCAAAGTTTCTCAGGATCGGAGTACTGGTCGCAGGACTTCTGATGCTTATAGGATGGCTCGCAAGCTTCCAATGGTCTGGAAATCCTCTGGAGAAGTTTCATTCTTACTCCCAACTTCCGGTGTTCCTGCATTTGGAACTCGCTCTCATGGACGAAAACTGGGGTATTTTGATCTCTTACGCAGGTTTATTGGCGCTTATTTCCTTGCCTGTTATGCGAGCCCTGCTGACGATGATTCTTTTCATTAAGCAAAAGGAATTCATCCTCGCTGGAGTCGCAGCTTTAGTAGTTATCGGATTATTGATTAGTTTTACTTTCGGAATTGAGCTTTAAAGACCGATGAGCATCCGCCACTTGCTAGGCTTCTCTTTCATCCCATACTTAAAATCTTTTCTAATCTTTTTTGGGTCCACGTAAGTTCCAAAGAGCTGATCCCAAAGTGTGGTCACATTACCAAAGTTTTTATTTTGAGTCCCCAACTGAGAATGATGTGGATGGTGAAAGTCAGGAGTAACCAAAACTCTATGAAGAGGAAACCATTCCGGTAGTTTTAAATTTGAATGAGTGAAAAGATTTGAGATCGCACCTAATCCAAAACCAATACCGAGTTCAAGTGGTGTGAAACGGAAAATAATAAAACCTACCAGCACCTGCGGGAAGGCATACAATAAAATATGCATCAGACTCGTTCTGAATCCAGAAAACCAGTACAAGGCTTCAGCACTGTGGTGCCACTGATGAGTGCGCCAAAGGAATTTATTAGAGTGCATGCCACGGTGAACCCAGTACAAAATAAAATCAGAGATAAGATGAGCTAAAATAATTTTGACAGCAAATGACCAGTTCTCTGCCGACTCCCAGTAGAGATAATTAGCCAAATCGATCTTCTGATAAAAGCCCTTCACTAACAGACGAAATATATTCACACCCACCACTAAAGCTACAAAAGCTAAAATATCATCTTTGATAAATTGACGTGCAGGAAGATCTTTATGTTTGGGAGAGAGGCGCTCAAGGAAACAAAACACGAGTGCGAAGACAACAAGAATAATGGTCTCAATGTCTTCGTACTTTAGGTTATTAAGCATATTAGAAAGTGAACTTCGCCATGTACTGAACCACTTTCTCGTCTTTTTGGTACTGCTGGTAACGGTTTAGGAAGTAAGCGTACTCAATCCCTGTTTCAATTCTGTTTGGCTTACCTGTGAGGGCATAACCAATATCGTAGAGGAACTGAGGTTGCGAAGTGAGGTAGCGACCAAATCTATCAGCACCAGGCCCACCACTTTTTCTATTGTTGTTACCATCCCAAGGAGATGCCGCAAGAAATCCTGTGAATTTAAAGCGAGAATATCGATTCCACTCATGAGTTGCTTGCCAGAATAAACCGATTTGAAGACCGACACCATGAACGCGAGGATTATCTCGAGCAACAGTATTAAGAGAGAAAAAATCAAACCCTGGAACAGCGAGATCGTATTGAAGACCATAGAAATAGTTTTGGAAATTGAATTTACCGTCTCCAGAACCTTGCTCCATCTCTAAGCGGATTGAAACGTCTTTAATAAATCCATAGCTAACTTGCTTATTGAGCATCTTAGAAAGAGAGAATGTGGGCGAGATACCACCGAAGTATTGGTTAGAGTAATATGCTTTGCTTCCTGTTCCACTATCTCTTCCCCGTGGTTCAGTGATGTCGTAGTAGAAGAAGACTGTTCCGTATTCCCACATAGAGAAGTTTTCGATCGTCACAATTTCCTTAGTTGTCTTGTAACCAAGGTCTTTTCTAAAACCCGACCCTCTAAGGTAGGAAACGGAGACGGCCTGCGCTGCAGTAGTCATTAAGGTAAGTAGAAGGATTAAGAAGTAACGCATGAAATCTCCTGAAGATTTTTTCATCTCGTACCAAACAAATCAAGTAATGTGGAGCTTCTTTTTTGCGGAAAATCTGTCCGGGATCCATCCGGTTTTGAAATGTGATAGCATGATAAGGAGAATCTAGGAGGGATTTATGAAATACTTCAGTATTATTTGTTTAATTGGTCTTGTTAGCTGTGCTCATCATCGTGCTCCGGCTTCGATGCAAGGCCAACAAGTAGCATATGATTCTATAGCTTTAGGAAATATTCAGGCCCATGCTGTAAAGAGAGTTGAAAAAGAAGACGTGTGCTTCGACATCAACCTTAAGATGAAGGGTGTTGATCAACAAAATGCTCAAACATCAAATTGGACACTGGCCTGGGTAGATAAAAATAACCAGTACCACCTACTCAATACATCTCAACGTGATCCCGCCTCAGTTCCTCAAGGTGGCCAAGTGGTTGCTCCTTACGGCGCTTACCAAGAATGGACCAGCAATTTCGTTTCTTGTGCCCCTAAGGCCCGCTTAAATGATGTAAGATCTCTGGTGCTCACGCCGAAAGAATTACCTTACAAAGAATCAAAAGGTCTTACCCTTAATTGGAAGTAAGAAATAAAACGGGGCCCGCAAGGGCCCTTTTTTTGTCTAAAGATGCAGACACCCGCAGTGATAAGTTTGCTAGAATACCCGAATGAGTGAACGTCTAATATCCGCCCTCGATCACGTAAAGAAACTGCCTGAGATTACTCTCGGGAGCATTGTTGATCACGTTGAAGGTGAAGCTCTCATCATTCTTTGTCTGATTGCCATTCTCCCCTTCATGCAGCCCATTCCTATTCCGGGTCTTTCCAGTATTCTAGGATTGATTGTCTTACTTCAGGGTGTGGGTTTGGTGTTTTGGAGTAAGCCCTTTCTCACAGAACGAATGAAGAGAGTGCACATCACTCATGAGCGTTTTGAAATGATTCAAAAAGCCGCCGTAAAGTTCAGCAAGTTCAGCTCTAAGATCTCAACCTTTAAGCATCCCTTCACAACCACTCGTGCCTGTCATGTCTGGTGTGGATTATCGATTATTCTATCCGCTGGATTTCTCTCTCTGCCACTACCTATTCCCTTTTCAAATCTTGTTCCCGCACTCAGCATTTTCTTTATCTGCGTGGGACTTTTGGAAGAGGATATTCTTTTAATTTTATGCGGCCAGATGATTACTCTGGCCGTGGGCTGGATGTCTTTATTCTCGTTTCATCTTCTGAAAGATCAAATCTCGACTTGGTTCTAAGCCTATTACGGGTGAGCTTCATCCAAAGAACAACCCGTTGTTCCGGAGAGAGATATCGATTCAGGTGTAATTTCAACGGGCTTTTTCGCCTTATCATCACAGTCTTCAGGCTTTTTATCCAAAGCATTGAGCTCTTTGGTTTTCGTCAGC
>JBBARF010000189.1:0-5320 GCA_040399925.1 Bacteriovoracaceae bacterium | reverse complement strand
GGAGGAGGAGGAGAAGGAGGAGGAGGAGGAGGAGGAGGAGGAGGAGGAGTGGCACAGGTGAGTTTCGTTCAGATATAATAAAATTATTAGAAAACGCGATACCACTCGTTCGCGCTCGGATTATTGGTGCATACAGCGATTCTCGTAACAACGATGAATCTTTCTCGTCGCGAGCATGCATTTTTACCATGTTTGAAAGAACCTGCAACTCGTTGCTTGTCGTATAAATATGTTGCAACAATGTGAATTCATCAATTGTTGAATCCGTAGACATTTCCGAGTATTGTGCCTTCTCCGCGGAGGAAGGGCATACTCCTTTTCCTTTTCCACCTTTTCCTCCTTTTCCTTTTCCTTTTCCAAAAGTATACTGTCCTGAGTATTCGGAAACTTTTAAAGAAAATTTTTATTCCTAAAATTATATTGGGTCATGTTTACCTTGATCCATCTATTTAAACCTTAGGATTCAAACAGAAGAAAGCAAATTACCCTGAGCTGAATAAAATCAAAATAGCAAATTAAATTGTCAAAATCTTCCAAAGTTAATGATTGTTAAAAGATAAACCTTGTGGGGATAGTTGCAAGAGATGGATGCCGGCCGGCATGCATGGAGAATTCATCAGCACCTTTTTTTAATTTGAAGGAACTGTCGTCTACAGTTGCTCTCCAAATTTTCATCGACCATGGTAGACTTTCACATTATATATAGGTCAATAACAGTTTCTCTACACGTTCAACATATACTTCAAGTACTTGAGAACACTCTGTTCTCAGCCATTCGATTTTATCATTTACTCATGTACTCATGTTCTTCCAATCTTTGTCAATAATTATTTGTATGCTTTCAATCTTTCTTCGCAATTATTTAAAGTCCTCGAAAACAGTCCGATATTATGTCTTTGTTTGGTATGGCTTTTCACACTTTCATTGAGATTCTAGTCGTGATAACGTAACTTCTTCTTCTTATCTTTAATAGATAATATTTAGACCTCAATGAGTGAAGTAGCACAGGTTCTTAATATTGATTTACACCATGCGTTTATCGATGCTTCGCGAGTCGAGGAGTTCGCAGTGCACTTCTCAAATGTCATGGCGACGGGAACTGCAGTGAAAGAGGTATTAGCTTCTGCTTTTGTTTCAGCCTATGGTTCAGACACCCGAAAGTGGTTGAAAGATAATGAAGTGCTTTCAAAGGCGCGAGCACTATACACGAAAACCTACTATTTAAATGAGTACAAACCACAAGATGCGTGGAATAAAGCAAAAAGATTGCTTGGGGGAACATGTATTCTTGAATACCGAACAAACATAGTTACATTTGTATCACAAGATAAACCGGACGAGGAAGAGATGGCTAAGTATCACCGTGCCTTGACAACAACTGCCCAGCAGCAGTTCCGTCGCATACTTTCCGAAGTAGAGCAATTTCAAAAGGATAAATGCGAATCCGAGGTAATATTTAAAACCACGAAACAAGTTAAATTAAAAAACTAGAAAGTTAATATCCACTTTTGTATCCATGTGCAGATGTTGGTTGAGCATGATCGTAGCCGCCCAAGTACGAATGCAGAACTTGTGTCCGATTGTGCACGTGATCCCCTTCGGTGTTTGTTTTTTCGTAAGGAAACTAACGAAGAAGAAACTAGTACAAATGTTGCGAGGACGACACGAAAAAATAAGACTTCTCCACTTAGTGCTGGGTACCCTTCACTCGATGGTTCAACATGTATAAAGGGCTCTCTTTTGCGGTGGGAACCAGGCAATCATGGGGTTAAATTAAGGTCAAGTACTCAAGTGAGTATTACCTATCCGTGTTCAAGGACTGATTTCAGTCAAACTGACAGTGAAGACGTTCACACAATACTTTCAAAGAATGTAGTCTCAGCACCTTTTGTGAACTTGGGAGCAAATTTGTTACACACAATGACGTACGACGTTACAAAAGGAAAGCAAAAACCAAGACTTCTGTTTACTGTACAGTCACTTCGTGCAAAAGTCCCCGTTTTTGGTTCGACTCCTTCTGCATTCAGAGCTTTGTGTGTTCCGTACAATGCTCCGGGACTGGTTGACTTGCACGGCGCAGAACACAAAACACATTCGTATCCGATGCATGAGCTATTCGACCTTGAAACTGTAACCATTTTCCCTAAAACGGGAGACGTTCTAACGATAAAGAGATTTGAAGGTACCCTTGAGCATGTTTTGATACTCGAGGCGTTAACTGCAACGACGTTTACGGCGCTCATCCGGTGTCTTCATTCACCGGAAACTTTGGCGGCGGAATCCACTTCATCAGATGCACAAGACGAAATACCTTCGCCCGGTAAAATTTCCGAATTCGTATTCGATTCAAAAGAGTTTATTTGGAACAAGACTGTTTTCCAAGTGAGTGTCCACCTTTCTCTTACAAAAATTTTGTTCTCTCATATTCGTTCCCCTTTTTCAATCAGGAAACGAGTTTCTGTCTTCTGCGCGAAGAGGATGAGAATGCGTTCGAAAGCGCTATCGGTACCAAATTCGAACATTTTGGAATCACAAGCATTGCGGACATCAGAGATTACCGAAACATTATCCATGACAATTCTGTAGTCAACGTTCAATTTGACGGACTCATGAACTTTGGTTTGGGCCATACTCTGAGGAGTGCAGGATCGTTTTGCTTAGTCGTAGAAAAAAATAAACTGAAGGGAGGCACGTTTCTCGTCAAAAGCGGAGATGACAGTGCGCATGTATTCGGAAGTCCATTAATTACTTTTTTGGACCCGAAAGCATACACGTTTGCCTTTTCAGAATTCGTTCGTTGCCCAATGTGCGACCTTGACAAGCCTGTTCGCTTTCGTATTTACTGTGAAACTTGCTTCACTGAGAAATGTAAACAAACTGGTTTTGTTTGGGTCACGGTTGAACGCATTAACATATTAACAATAGAGGACTTCACGCAACTTAAATTTGACTTGAAAGTGCTTAATGTTCAAGACTTAATCGGCGTAAACCGAGTGCCAGACTGTCTTCAGAATGTGGACTCAAACAGAATCATGAGCGGTCTCTGTATCGGTGATCGCGTCGTGGACTTAGCGCGTGCCGGGCAAAGTGTCCATGGTACCGTGTTGGATATATTTACGCTGTACGATATTACACCAGAAGAGCGCCTAAACTTAAACGGGTCTGAATCTAGAAGTCGCCGTATTTTAGAAAACACAGATAGAGTTACGGATGTGAATCGTTGGGTCATAAGTGAAAGCTTTCAGAAAGAGCTTGGAATAAACATCAGCACGGGCAGCAGGAGCTGCAGCAGCTCTAACCAGCAGCTGCCAGTAGCAGCGGCATTAGCAGCAGACGC
Source organism: Bacteriovoracaceae bacterium (assembly GCA_040399925.1). Classification (GTDB taxonomy): domain Bacteria; phylum Bdellovibrionota; class Bacteriovoracia; order Bacteriovoracales; family Bacteriovoracaceae; genus Peredibacter. The sequence continues at coordinate 1,983 of JBBARF010000189.1, read as the reverse complement.
ACCAAGTGTTGATGACCCTCTTCAAGCGGCAGGAGGGGTCGAAAAAGGACCCAGCAGCAAAAGCGGAAGCAGCAGCAGCAACGGAAGCTGCAGCAGTCGCAGCAGAAGGAAGGAAGAATCAGAAAGCGACGAAAGTGACTCTGACTTCGAAGATAATGAAAGCTCAAAGAATGCCATAGCTGGACGCGGAGGCAGCAGCGGCGGAGGCGGCGGCGGCGGCGGAGTCGTTGGATGCGAGAGCGGAGGAGGTGATGGTGGAGGCGCCATCGAACACGGAGGTTTCGGCTTAGCTTATAATACCGCCAATGTGGGCACTGTGTTTCGTAATTACACAGCTATATTACCGGCGGAATCGGAAGCGCATTTTTCATTGCCTTAGCACTCTATTTTCTCCAGTACGGTGAGTGTGAAAGCCGCTTTGCAAAGCAGAGAAGTGAGCAAGGTGCGGAATGAAGATAAAGGACGGAGCAAACGTGCTAAAACGACAGAACAAAGCAAGCGAGGAATCGATGAAAGAAACGCATGTGTTTTCATTCGTGTAAATTATGATGGAAGCGACGAAATCGTGCAGTACGATGCCGAATTGGCCTTCGGGTTTCATCTTATTCCAGTAGGACTAAACATGCATCTTATTCTTCCTTCGTACAATACCGCAACAACCTTCATAACTTATTTCATCCTAGGCGTTGTTTACTGACACCTACTTCTATGATCGGATTGAAGGGAATGATGAGAGCGACGACTCAGAAACTGAAGAAAATCAAAGTAAAGGCAGTAAAAAGAAAAAAAGGAAAAAAAGTGCACAAAGACCTGATTTTAGTTCTGTGAACTATTTGCCTTCAAGAATACAAGCATCGTCGAACGCTAAGGTTGCGCGAAGGGAAACCGTAAAACCTTTACAGAAGGACCATTCTGAAACTGTCCGAAAAGAGGTACGAAAAGAAAAGACTCAAAACCTGAAACTTTCCACTACACCCACACCGAGCATCAGTGCTCAAGATGGACCGAGCGGAGAGTTCGGTGAGGATGATGATCCATGGGAAGAGAATGTCCACGAAAACGAAGGAACTGGGCATTCCAGCACGGAAGACTTTAAAAAGTCCGAAGAAGACGCGCGCGTTCAGGCTGCTGATAATTTGATGGCTTTATCTACTTTTCCTACCAAAGACACCAATGCAGCAACGAGCTCAAAGGATCGACTCCTTGCATTTCTGAGAGATGCTAATTTGGATCATCGCGAAGCACTAAAGATGCTTGAGGAATTAGGCTATGGCAACGTACCGGCATCGATGAGTGCGAGTCGCTCCTCTAGTTCAAGCTCACATACAGCTCATGTTTCTGCTCTGAAGCCGGTTCCATGTTTCTTTTCTCAAGATTTAAGCGCGGAGTACGTCCATTCTATTGTGAGTAAATGTGCTCCGTATCTAACGAAAGAACTAAGGTTCACCGATGGTCTACTTTTCCAAGCTGAAGAAACGTACATAACAAAGGGATCTCCTCCTTCAAACATCCCGAGAACAGTTTGGTGTGATGCAAGAGTCGAAAACTTTATTCTGGACTTACTTTCCACGGATTGTCGAGCATCATCGGCTCCTTTGAAATCGCTACTCCATAAGTACCAGTTAAACGAATACAGCAATGTGTTGCCTCTGTTGGCGGGGATAGTAGATGCTTTACCCGCAGAAATTGCAATGACTGTTGACTATTCTTTGCACCCGGGAAGTTATGAGGCATATTTGAAAAAAGAGGTTTATCGTTTAATCTTTGTAACGGCTAACGATTCTGAATACCCTTTTAATGTCCCTTTATTAAAAGCTTCTTTTCATTCTGAAGTCACTTGTCCTCGCATTCTCTGCCGACACGTACACCTACCTGAAATGAACTCTAAGATTTTACTATTCAGATTCGTTTGTGAACTGTTACTTCGTGCTCCTCATTATTCTTTCGTACGTTCTTTGTATTTCATGAACGTCGAGCACACAA
>JBBARF010000188.1:0-5326 GCA_040399925.1 Bacteriovoracaceae bacterium | reverse complement strand
AGCTGCACCTGCAGAGTTTACAGTATAGAGATCTTCGCCGTTGATAACGAAGTAGTTACCACCGAAGTTTGTAGCTTGTTTCATTGTTTCATCGGCTTCTTTATAAAGAGAGAAACCACGAAGGTCGATTGTGTAGAGTTCACCTTCAGAAGAGATAAAGTAGTTCAGACCTTTGCCTTTGATCTGACTAGGGATTACTTCATATTTACGATAGAGAATTCCTGACTCATCGATCGTCACGAGAATTCCACCTTCTTCAACGAAATACTGTCCACCTTTCAATGTAATCTTTGATGGAAATGAAACATTTCCGAAATCATAGGCATAACCTGACTTGTCTGTGGTGAGAGTAATACCGTTGTCGAGAATAAGATAAGATTGAGAAAAAGCATTGAGAGACATTAGGGCAAGCGAAGCGAGCAATAGTCTTTTCATAAAACCTCCTTGATGAAAAATTCTAGCTGACTATAAAGGAAGGTTTTGACACTGACGACGGGCCTACGCATGATTTATTACCAAAGTTCCAAGTACCTGAATGGCCGGGTGTTTCCTTAAGAAAAAAAAGGGCCCCTTGCGGGGCCCTTAAGGATTACATTGAAAGAACTTTTGTATTTCGTAAATCGTGAGCTTTCATTTCGCGTTCGAAAACCTGGCCCTTGTTATCAACAGCAAAAAGTTTTCCTTCCTGATCAACCAGGTAGTTTGAACCAAGTTTAGTTACTGTTTCAATTTTTAAATTAGCAGGAATTGTCGGAACGTAGAGGAAGCCCTCTTCCGAAACTGTATAAAGAACGTTAGCAGTATCAATGAAGAAGTTTCCGCCAGCCTTTTTAAGACTACCAGTTTTGATTTCCGGTTTAGGATAAATGAAACCATCGCCTGAGACTGTATATACAACTCCCTTCGCGAAGAAATAATTACCACCAAGAGTAGAAATATCAGAAGGGTTCAAACCCTGAACCGCCATTTTAAAGTAGTTACCTTTAGTATTTACTGTGAAGAGATCAACAATTTTCTTTTTTTCGTCCGTGTTTGAAGTAAAGAAGTTGCCACCGAAGTTTGCAGCTTTCTTAATTCCTACATCTTTGTCTTTTTCAAATTTATAAAAGATACCTTTGCTATCAATAGTAAAAAGATTTCCGCTATCCGAAATGAAATAGTTTGTGCCTTTCGCTTTTATTTTTTTAATTTTCTCTTCTGTTCTAAAAATAAATCCATTTTCATTAACCGTAATAAGTTTTTCATCTTCAGCGAGAAATGTTCCACCGTTGAAGTTAACTTTGTACGGAGCTATGAAGTGACCAAAGTCATACACAAAAGCTGCTTTGTCTAAAGTCAGGGCTACGCCGTTATTAAGAATGAGATACGATTGAGCAAATGCGTTCATGGATAGAACAGCCAGGCCCATGACCAATAATTTTTTCATTTGGAACTCCCTTGGATGGCTTATTTAAACTGGGCGCATCATAGGGGTTGAGGAACAAAATTGCCATGGGGCGTAAACATTTTACGCACCATGGCAACACACATAAAAACAGGGTTTTAGTACTTTAAAAGGTCTCGAGCGGCCACTAAAATGCGGTTCATATCCGGAAGGGTCGCTCTTTCCAGAATTCGGTTAAAGCCCACTGGAGTGAAGGTCGATCCTACACGTTTTACTGGAGCATCCAGGTATTCAAAGGCGCGTTCATTGATCACGCTGACTAACTCTCCGCCGAAGCCTGCGAAAACTTTATCCTCGTGAACAACGAGAACTCTGTGAGTTTTTTTCGTTGTTTCAACGATGGCATCGTAATCAAGTGGATTGAGTGAACGAAGATCCAGAACTTCAACTTCAATACCTTCTTTAGCAAGAACTTCAGCCGCTTCCAGAGAGAAGTGAACAGTGTTTCCGTAAGTGATGATGGAGAGATCCTTTCCTTCACGGCGAAGACGGGCCTTACCAAACGGGACTTCGAACTCTTCAGGGATTGGAGTCATCGCATATTTAGCGTTATAGAGAGCTTTTGGCTCGAGGTACACAGTACATCCGCGAGAGCGCATCGACGTTCGGAGTAAGCCTGCTGCATCGTCAGCAAAGGCAGGAACAACAACACGGATACCAGGAAGAGTACAAAGAGTTCCTTCAAGGTTTTGAGAGTGATAAAGACCACCACCAATATATCCACCAGAAGCTAGACGGACTGTTAAGTTAGGAGAGAATGCTCCATTACTTCTCCAATAGTCGTGAGACGTTTCTACCATTTGCTCCATAGCTGGCCAGAAGTAATCGGCAAACTCAGCTCCTTCAACAACGATACGAATATTTTCCTGATCAAAGCGGCTCATGCCGTTAGCAGTTCCCAGAATGTAATCTTCAGCGATAGGTCCGTTGAACACACGAGATTTTCCAAATTCTTGTTGCATGCCCTTGGTTACGTTGAAAATACCACCCTTCTCTTTATTCGCTACATCCTGTCCCCAGATATAAGTATGTGGGTTGTGACGGAATTCAGCTTTCAACGTGCCGTTGATGGCATCAATGAATTTTTTAGGTTCAGAGGTCTCATTGTGAGTCCCATCAGTGTATTTTTGTGGAACGTGAGGCTCAGGAACAACGTGCTCCCAGATTGATTCAGGAGTTGGATTTGGAGCTTTAACCGCTTTAGCGTGAGCTTCAAGAAGTTCTGCTTTGGCCTCAGCTTCAATTTTATCAATTTCTTTTTGAGTAAAGATTTTAGCTTTAAGAAGTTCTTCTTTAAAGCGCGGCAATGGATCCTGCGCTTTAGCATCTGCGATTTCTTTTTCGTCGCGGTACCATTCATGGTTATCCGAGTTGGAGTGATTTCCAATACGAACGCACATCGCGTGAACGATAACTGGTTCAGATTTTTTGAGAGCATGATCACGAGCAGTGATCATGGCATTCATTGAATCGAAAACATCTTTACCATCACACTTGATGATCTCGAGATTTTTGAATCCAGAAAAGTTATCACAAACAAATTCATTGGCAGTTTGATCAGCTTTAGGAACTGAGATTCCGTAACCGTTGTCTTGGAAGACAAAAATCACTGGAAGTTTTTCGTTTGAGGCACCGTTAATGGCTTCGTAACAATAACCTTCTGAAACTGACGACTCTCCCTGAGAAGAAATCGAAACACCTTTGTGCTTATAAGTTTTCATCCCACGACCAACACCAACAGCGTGAAGGGTGTGGTTACCGGTACAAGAAGAAACGTTATGAATATTCCATTCTGGTTTAGCAAAGTGATTAGACATGTGACGTCCACCAGAAGCCAGATCTGTAGCCTTAGAAATACCGTTCAAGAGAATTTCTTCAGTCGTAAGACCCGCAGACAAAGCTGTAAGCATGTCACGATAGTATGGAAAAAGGTGATCTGTTTTTTTATCGAAGACCTGACCGATAGCGAGTTGGATCCCGTCATGACCTGCGTAAGGAGCGTGGTATGACCAGCCAAGAGCTTGCTTCAAATAGTTTGGTGCGCGTTCATCGATCATTCTTCCAATGATCATGAGGTGCAGCCACTTCTGAATCGTTTTCTTATCAGTTTTCTTAAGGTCGTGATGTTGTGTAATCTTCAAAGTCATAGGATCTCCAAAGGCAGCGTTTGGTGGAACTAATTAAAATAAAAGAGCCGAAAAATTATCATTTTTGGTCATCAAGGGCAACGGAATGATGGGTTTTAATGCGCCGAATCCAACTAAACCATATTAATCAAAATTTAGAATCCGAGAAAGGCAACTCCCCATTCGCGAAACATGATTTCTCGTTTGATTTTTGTCGCTGGACGATACGATGCAGGATCACGACGAGGGAAAGGTATTTCATGAGTCATCGTCACGGATGGGGCCGTGGCATGTGGCCTCACAATATAAAGCGTTCTGGTGAAACTTGTTTGTGGAGTAGAAATTGAAACAGGCAAAGCTTCATCCAACTGAGCATTGTACTGTGGGTAAATACAGTAGAAGGGATATTCTTTGGGAATTTTTGCCTGCCAATGTTCATCAAAATCCTGAACAGCAATGGCAGAATAATTCATCTCTTTTAGATCTTTGATCATCCAGTTGATAGCTTCTTCACGAGTTGTGCACACGCCCTGATCAAATTGCATTTTATCTTTTGGCAGTCGGATATCATAAAAAAGATAATCGTAACGAACATCATCGGTCACAAATCGATCACGAACTTCAAACTTATCTTTCTCGACTAAAATTCCTTTCCACGTATCGTTTTCTTTAACCGGCGTTGTGGCGAGAAAGCTCATTTTTTCTTTCGAGGTAAATTTAAATTCAAATTCTTTATTCAAATGAATCGAATCAACATAAACGTTGGGCTTAGCCGCAAATACTTCACCATCACCTGGGTATAGTTGCTGCTGAATTCCCGGATAATTCCACGCCCCAGGATAATTCACATTGGGATAGTATATATTCCCCTGAGTCACCCACCAAGGCTGGGGATAAGGCCGGAAGATTGCCGAAGGAAAACTAGAAAAGAAATTCGGATAAAAATTCGTCTGCTGAAAACAGTTCATGATATAGGGATTTTGCTGGACCTGCATCTGAGTCACACATGTCTGACCCAGATTAGGCATGTAAACCCGCATTTGATGGGACGGGCAATCAATCATCGCCGAGGCCATAACCTGCGAAGTTATTGATGAAAAGATGATAAAGATAAGATGTTTCATTTATTAACCAATCGAACAATGTGGTGAAGAACTTTGTCGCCTACGGTTATCTTCTTTTCAAAATCACAACCCTGCTCATTAGATGCTCTTAGTTGATAGGCCCCAGGTTTAAGATAAAACTGGAACGACCCTTGAACGGGAACTTCAGTGTGCATCAAAAGCAAACGCTCATTATAATTGTCTTTATCTAACGATAACCAGACCATCACTGGCCCCTTACACTCTTTAGGTGAACGGACAGAACCCGTGACGCCGGTTTCATTTGCCTGGACCTGGGTAATAAGGAAGAGACATATAAAGAGCTTAATCATAAATCTATTATCGGACATTTTTTAAAGAGTTTTAGTAACTGACAAAACTGCTCAGGAGACTTTTACTTTGTCACTTGATTATCTTCAAGTGTTCGTCATAAACTGCCGAAAACTCATTATATAATTTCTTTTTCGGGAGCATATATGGCCAAGACTGTGGGCGAAAGCTTTTTTAGTGATCCTCGTCTCAAAGACGCAAAAAAACTCATTCAAGACACACTCAAAGAGCACCAAAGTAAAATTACTGGTGTTCGATCTGCGATTCCAGAACTCAAAGAAAGTTATGATCAACTTTTAAAAAGAATGGCGGACTTCCGAGGT
>JBBARF010000187.1:0-5374 GCA_040399925.1 Bacteriovoracaceae bacterium | reverse complement strand
GCTGCCAACCAAGGTAACAGCGTCGAAGGCGCTACTGCCTACGTCACGCTGGAGCTGGATCACATCAAACCATTTGCACTAGGAGGTCTGACCACTGAAGACAATTTACGGCTACTTTGCAGGAACTGTAATCAACGGGCGGGAATCAAAATCCTTGGAGGTCATCGGCGTCATTCTGATGCTATAAACCTCAAATGAAGGAAAAAATATTCTTACGCCGGAGTTTTTCCGAACTTACTCTTGAACCATGGTACCAACATCGGAAGAATAGAAACGAAAATCACTCCGATAATAACAATATGAAAATTTCTTTTTACTACCGGTAGGTTACCGAAAAAATATCCTGCAAGAATGAAAGTAAACACCCAGGCAATGGCGCCGAGAACATTAAAAGAAATAAATTTCTTGTAATTCATTGAACCGATTCCTGCAACAAAAGGAGCAAAAGTTCTGGCGATAGGAGCAAAGCGTGCCGCTACAATTGTGAAGGCCCCCCAGCGAAGATAAAATTCTTTGGTCTGATCCAGATACTTTTTCTTGAAAAAGCGACTGTCACTTTCAAAGACCTTGGGTCCCAAATATTTTCCGATGTGATAATTGCATGTATCCCCAAGAATGCCCGCAATCGTTAAGCTTATGAGAAGAGTCCAAACATCCAAGCCTTTACCATCACCAATCGCTGATAAAGCACCTAGAGCAAAAAGAAGTGAGTCACCAGGCAGAAATGGTGTAATCACCAGACCCGTTTCACAAAAAATTATCATAAAAACGATGACATAAATCCACGGACCAAAAAGCGCCATCCAAGTCAGAAGATGTTGGTCGAGATGAAGGATGATATCTAAAAATTGTGTCATGACTTTCCTTACCCGAGGCTAGTACTCGGAGATAAAACGAATTCTTTAGTTTAGTTCTGTCTCAAGGAATTTTATACTTTAAAGATATATTAACAAGGATGAAAAATGGCCTGGTACCTGGATGAGAAGGAAACTTCTACGCGCACACCGATTAATGACGGGGATGTGATTGGTCGTGAAGGTAATCTCGCCTTTCCTCATATTACTAAAATGAGTCGCCATCATTTAAAAATTTCGATCGAGAATAATCTTTGTTACATCACTGACCTTGCCTCAAAAAATGGCACGATATTAGATGGAAAGGCCTGTGCTCCTAATACACAAATCATGGTTAACGACGGCTCTATGCTTGCCGTGGGCGAAAAAATATTCAGGATTCGCCGCTCTGATAAGACCCAAACTCTCCAAATTCAGCCCCTGATTTTAGATGAAGTTAAGAGGGCCCAACCCCTCCTTCGTCCTGATCAGAAGCTCAAAGGGAAACCCGACGAGGATGAAGATGATGGGGATGATGCGAAGCTGGCCCAGAGAAAGAAGCTCAAAGCTTTTATTCTCATAGGGTTAGGCATAATAGTGGCATTGGCCGCCATTAAGTTTCTTGCGTAATTTCTACTAAGTCCCCTTGGGGTTTGGTTCTTTGTGTACTATATATGGCCAAAAAGGATCACCCCATGACAACAACAACGACACCAGAGCAACCAGCTAATTCATATCGTATCACCCTCAATTTGGATTTTCCGGAATCCCGTATGGACAACGTTCTATTGAATGCTCTTCGCGGCCAAACTGAAAATGAAAAGCTCAAGGCCATTTCTCGCTCAGGTCTTAAAGACCTCTTCAATCAAAAACAAATCATCATTAAAGGGCAGCGAGCAAAGTCTTCCTCGGCACTTGCCAAAGGTACAACGTACGTTGATATCTTAGGATTTGGGGAATAGTTACTTTTTCTTCTTAACGGATTGGATCCAAGCGTAGATGGCAGGAATGTCTTTTTGAAGCTTCGGGATTTTTCTCATCCCCCCACCTTTTCTTTTGGGAACGTAGCCGGCCGGTAGATTAACTGGATATTTACCAGTCATTATCATCGATGTCACAACTTCTAGCGGAGCATCTGTTACAGCAGGTCCCACAGACCCTGAAAGATTCGGATCTTTGTTGTGACACTGGATACAGTTTGATTTGTAGAGAAGCGCACCTCTATCAATCAGTGCCTTATCTGCTTGGGCAAAAGCTCCTTCGATCTGAGAAAAAAGAAGGAGGCCCGTAAGGACCCCCTTGAGTAAACTTAACTTCATGATTTTTTCACAGATTGAATCCAAGCGTGAATAGATGGCACATCGGATTCGAGTTGAGGAAACTTTTTCATCAACTTCGTTTTTCTTTTGGGAACAAACCCCTCTGGAAGAACCTCAGGATATCTCCCAGTCACAACTTTGATCTTCATTAAATCTACCGGAGCATCGACCAGTTCTGGACCGATAGCACCTTTAATATTTGGATCCTTATTGTGACAGGCAATACATTGAGAAAGATAAATTTCATGACCTTTCTCAACGTCGACAATCTTCACAACTTCAACTTCAACGGGCGCCGTATCGACCTGTGGAGGGACCTCGACTTTCTCTACGGGCGTTTCTATAATCGCTGGTTTAGGAACCGACTTCTCTAGGGTCACAACGGAAGCGTAAAAAAATACGGCAACAAGTGTGCCGATAAAAATTATCGAGTGTATCAAACCAAAACCTCAACGATTGTATAGAGAACGGCCAAAAGGCCCACACCACAATGGATAACACCTCTCACAGTAGTGAGAGGACCGAGTTTTCCTTTGATCGCATTAAATTCAAGAGCAAGAATAAGAACAGTTGTTACACCCATGACAGGACCTGAGCTGAAGTCTTCAGGGATGGTCAGGGGTAAGTGTCTACAGGCCCCCATAAAAAATAACATTGGTAATGAGAACATGACATTTGTTCTCGATGCAAGTAGTGCCTGTGGCGCAACTTTAGCAGCTTCCGGATTCGGAGCTCCACCAGCGATAACTGTATTCGCATTAGCAATCAAGATTTTTTGCTTAGGCCAAATAATGAGCCAAACGTTGAGGAACATAAGCGTGCCTAGGAGGGAACCGATAGAGATGAAAATCCCGTAGGGAGTTTTCATGAATTCTGGGCCGAGGTCCTTCCCTGCGAGGGCAAGCATAGCAACACCTGAAAGGAAAGTTCCCATAGCGCCCCAACGGAACCACCAGAGAGCTTTTGGAACTAGTTTTGAGAATGCTTGGTTTTTAACCGGAGCATCGATTTCCGCAAAGAAAGCACCTTGAACGAAGTTAAAATAATAAAGATGACCGATCCAAGCGATACCAGAGAAGAAGTGAATCCATCTAAGGGTCATCACCAAGCCATCCTCTGTAAACAGACCAACGTCCATAACTACTCCTGTTGAGATTTTTAAGACAACCAAATATGTACCCATCCATTCTACCCGGCCGGCATGGAGTAAGCTACTATCAATAAGGAAAAAGCAGCGAAAAAGCCGTTATGGCGCTAAGCAGGATAATGAATGAATAATTTTATTAAAACCGTTCAGACTCTCACCCGTAAAGGAGATGCGTTTCTTGCGCGGCAAGGTTTAAAAAACTTTCACCAGGAAGCCGCTTCACTCTTAGCTTCAGCAAAGCTGCATCAAAGTTTTGACTTCCAAGAAGTCGTCACAGCATCATTTGATCGCAAAAAAGCTCCTGCCCCCTATTTCAGTCACCTAGAGTTTAGCGATTTACCACTTACTGTGGCCCGTGGAGAGAATTGTTTCATCGATCTTTATTTCTGGCGCAGAAGACCAACGGTGATTCATAATCACCATTTCATGGGGGCTTTTCAGTGCCTGAAAGGAAATAACGTTGATCTGGAATTTAAATTTCACGTTGAGGAGAAACTCAGTAAGTTTATTTCTCTCGGTAAAATAGAAGAAGTTAAGTCCCGTGTCTTAAAATCGGGAGACATTACAGAAATCAATTATTTGGATAAGTTTATCCATCAAAATCACCATCAAGCCGATCTTACGATTAACCTCTGTTTTAGAACTCCTCAAAAAAAGAATGCAAACATTTCAAATTATTTATTCTCTGGGCTCCGTTACGAAAAAGATGGAAAGACTCTGGAAAGAGTCGACCGTTTAATAAAGCTGACCCAGATTGAAGATTTTGATTTTAAACAACTCGATCTCACCGTTGATGATGCCGTTCATTTTTTAATTCAAACTGCTTTTCACAATTCTCAAAACAATCGTTTTATCAAGCTACGGGATTTCTTACACAAAAAAGTCATGAAGGAAACCGGCATGAGTGTCGATAAACTGGTGCGGGCCCATGAGAAAAGACTGGATGATATTATTGATCTCTATCATTAAGGAAAGGCCTTAAACTGATAATTCCCTGATTGGAACTGAGGCTGAGTGTAATCAATCGGGGCCGGTACAGTGGGTTCAACTGGCCCGGCCCTCACTGGTTCTGGCATCATGATATACACCAGAGCCTCTTCCTGCGCCTGTCTGATATCACAATGACATTCTTCATTTGATTTTGTCTCTTCAACCACTTCTTCATCCTCGGGGTAATAATCTTCGTCAGTCGTCTCCTCGGCCACATCACTTTGAGACAAGAGACTAAAACTAAAAAGAAAAAAAATGGATAAGATGAAAAAACGCATACGAAACCTCTCTCTTAAATTCTACAGGTAGAGATTAAGGGTGAAATTTAAGAGTATCTAAAAAAGTATTTAAGCTTTTTTCTTAGTTTCTCAGAGGCAAAAAATGAAGCGTAGATTGCCATATTGGCTTTTTCGGTGAGAACTAAACGAATAGGTTTTATTGAGACGGATGTATCACACTGATCTGCACTTCCTAGTACGGCATTGATCCTGCAAACGGAAGGGCGATTCTCATAGACCATGCATAAATTCTGATCAGAGAGAAAAACGCATCGACGCTCTTGATAAGGTATTTTAAAGTAAGCATCTGAGTTATTTCCAACTGAAGCCTGAAGCTTAACAAACTGCCCGACTTAAATGGTGTTAAGTGTCTGTATCACTCTCGAAAAAAATCCATGATTCTGCACACTTTGCACCTCGAGCAAACACCCCTGAAAACGTGTTTTCAAGGGTGCCTCAATGAATTTTAACGTTTTGATTTTAACCGGTTGAATTGAGGCGTGAGAAGAGGTGACCTCTTTCCAGCAACACCATTCAAGTGGGACAGTTTCGCAATCGTCGTCAGCATGATGGGCAGCTTTTTTCTTCTTATAGCTGGAGAGATCCGTTTAGCGGCCTTAAAGAAGGCAAGCCAAGGAAGTAGTAAGCTCTCTGGTTTCGCCCAGAAAATGTCGGGTCAGAAAGTTAATTTTAGATAAGTCATAATCGAATGATTTTTGCGGGAATGATACTTCCGGTACAATTCCCGTACTAGGCACCATTTTAAAGCCGGCGATTTCTCTTGGAATTCATTGATTAGATGTTTCA
>JBBARF010000186.1:0-5380 GCA_040399925.1 Bacteriovoracaceae bacterium | reverse complement strand
TTAGCTTCTTTACCAACGGCCAAAACTTTTTGTTCTCCACGAAAGCCCTGATGTACTGCTACAACAGATGGTTCATTAACAATGATCCCGCGATCTTTTGCGTAGACTAAAGTATTAGCTGTACCTAGATCGATCGCTAAGTCGTTTGAGAACCAATCAAGCATTTTTTTAAACATAGAAAATATCCTTTCAGATCATTACCAAATTGTACTTTTAACATTAACCAAACATTTAACAGCTGCCCCTACAGTAAAGACGAAAACGACTTTAGTGTGTGGCTTGGATACCATTTTTCATTCTCAATAATATTACCGTCTTCGCCCTAATTTCGGCTAGTAATTCCCGAATTAAAACAAGTTTGGCCATGCATAAGGAGAACTGATCAGAGAAGTGGGGATGAGTAGACCGAGGAAGTTGAGGTTGGGAAACCTGTGTGTCCTTGTCAGTATAGCTCTCATTCACATTTAGCGCAATACGACGTTTTGCGCTATTTGGCTGGTTCAGATCGTCTCTGCCCTCTTTGGCAGTCATTAAGGCCCGGTAAGTTTTTAAGCGTATCTTTGTCATAGTGCCGAGAGCAAAAGATTATTGTTTAAGAAAATTTACCACTTAGCTGAATTCTGAACAACAATAAATGAGGGAGAAAGTCTTTCCTGATAATTCTCGTCGGATAACAGAGTTTTCTTTTCAGCTGTTAACGGTATAGCTAAAATGATTTTTCTAAAAGGATCAGTCTATGAGTGATGAAAAAAATAAATTCCCTTCGAGCTTTGTTTCGAGTCAGTTCGTGAAATATATCGATCAGAAAGAAATCAAAGGTGTTGTTGAGGCTTTAGGTAACGCCATTTCTCAAAAGTACCAAGACCAAGATCTTGTCCTGATTGGTGTTCTTAAAGGCAGCATGGTTTTTATCGCCGACCTCATCAGAGAAATTAAAGGCGTTAAGATCTATGTTGATTTTGTAAAACTTAGTGCTGTTGGACGAAGCAAAGAAAATCACGGGACACTTTGTATCACTAAAGATTATTCAACCAACTTGATGGACCGAAATGTTCTGATTGTGGAAGAGATTGTTGATACCGGACGTGCTCTCAGCTTCCTTAAAAAGAGAATTCTATTGAGCTCTCCCCGATCACTAGAAGTGGTCACTCTGTTTGATAAGCCTTATAAGCGTGCAGTGAATATCCAGCCTGATCTGACTGGGAAGAAAATCGACGATCAATTCATCGTTGGTTACGGTCTGGACCTTGAAGATTTCGGCCGTAACTTCGAGCAAGTCTATTATCTTAAATATCCAAACTAGTTCGTCAGCGTATCAGCTTCGAAGAGTTTAACGATCTCACCATGGGTAATAGTCATGGCATTCATCTTTTTAAGCCATACCCCATCCTTGAAATCCCATTCAGTCGTCAGACCTTTTAGGACTCCACGAGCTTTAATCTTAGAATCAAAGTCTTCACGATTTGAAACATCTCCGCTGGCATTCAAAGCTTCGGCGCCGACTTTCATCGCATCAAGCGCGATAATCTCGATCAAACTGGCCGGTTTTCCGTAAATTTCCTGAAACTTATTAAGCATCTCTTGGTTGATGTCCTTAGGATCATCACCAACGAAATAGAGAGTACCCAAATTCTTTTGCTCCTTAACCATCGATTTAGAAACCCAACTCGGACCACCGATAACTTTGATTCTGTTGGCATCATAATAACCCAATGTAGGAATGAGTTGTGTGGCTTCGTGAGGATAGGTTGCTAGAAAGACCCAATCAAAATCAATGACCGGAGGAAGTGTCTGTACTCGACGAATGGATGATTTCTCAAGCGCATAGACATCATCAACAATTCGCAATTCCTCAGAACGCTCTCGGGGATATTTCAAACCAAGGAAGAGCTGTGAAGTATCACGGTAGTCATGAGTATTTTTTGGGAATGAAGCGATACTTGTGAGCTGGAGATCTTTCAAATTTCCCTGTCTCCAAATTTCATCAACGTAAGCTTTTCCACCTTCGTTGTCCGGATAGATAACACCAACACGATTTCCGAATTTTTTAATCATTTCATCGGATAACAAAGTTTCAATTTGAGATTCAATTGAACCTTGAACTTCAATCAAGTGGTGATTTTTTTCTTCTTTAGGCAAATTGATTTGAGATAACGAGATATAAAGAACTCCGTACTTTCGGGCCTCGATATATTCGGCTTTAGCACTTTCCGGAAAAAGACCACCGATGATGAATGAAACTTTATGCTCGCGAATCAACTCAGTCACTGTTTGAGCGGCTTGAGCAGGAGAATCCAATGAATCCTTAGTGTGGATTTTAACGGTTTCACTTAAGCCCAAAATTTTAAGTCCAGTATCAACACCACTCAAAGCTTTTTGACCAAAACTGGCCTTCTCGCCCGAGAGGGGAAGTACCAGTCCAATATCCGAAATACTAATATGAGTCGAATTTTCAATGCGTGTCTCATATTCTCTGATGTAGTTTTTTACTTCTTCATTTTCACCGAATTCATTCTTCAGCCACGACACAACATCTTTAGAACCACTCTTATCACCCGTCATATATCTTTCTTCTGATTCAACTTGCGCCAACTGAGCAACAGCGAGATTTTTAGAATCATCGAAATCTTCAAGTAAACTAATCTTCTGCGACTGATTAAGACGCTTGAAAGCTTCTTTCATTGGGTCATAAAGATTCGATGACTGAATTTCAGCAAAACTTTTTGAATCACTTAAGAGGATGAGTGAAGAGTTCACGATCATGGAAGGATTATCCACTTTTTTTCCGTAACCCAGAAGAAGCTGGGCATATTTTTTCTTCTCTTCATCAGTCAGTTGCTTGCGGTCAATCTTATCTAACCGCGCCTTAAGTTCTGTGAACTGATTGAGTTTAAAATGTCCGCTCGCCATGTTCAATTGAACCTGACTATAGAGCTGAGTATCTTTAGGTGTGTATTTTTCTGCGACTTCAAAATTTAAAATAGATTTATCAACTTCACCGAGATTGAAAAGAATCACACCTTTCAAATTATACTTAAGCGCTTTCTCAACTTCAGAAATGTTATTATCGTTTAGTTCTGAAAGTTTCGCCAAGGCCGGCTTCGTTTTACTAGCGCGGATAAGATCCCGAGCTTCGTTAAGTTTAGTCCGTGCCACTTCTGAGATTTGAGATTCATCAATGGTCTTTGGGCCTTTCGAAGCACAAGACGAAAGGATAACGAGCAAAGCTAGCAAAATACAACGCATGACATTCCCTTTTTGAACTTAACACTAAAAAATTGTAGTTCAGTAAGGGATAAATGTCATGGTTCGTAAAATTGATTAAAAGGGGCAAGATTTTGCCCCTTCTTCATTTATTGGAATAGTTCTTTTACGCGATCGAAGAAACCCTTAGTCATAGGATTTGAGGTCTGTTCGATCTCTGAGAGCTGGCGGAAAATTTCCTTCTGCTCTTTAGAAAGTTTACTCGGTGTTTCGACGTGGATCGTAATAATCTGATCCCCAAATCCGTAACCACCAAGCTTCGTAATACCCTTATTCCGAAGCTTCATTTTCTGACCAGCCTGTGTTCCTTCAGGTATTTTCATTGATACGCGACCACCTAAAGTAGGAACTTCAATTTCTGTTCCCAAGGCAGCTTGTGAGAATGAAATCGGCACTTCACAAAGAACATCATAATCTTCACGCTTGAAGAATTCATGCTCTTGTATATGGATCAGGACGTAGAGATCTCCGCCTGGACCACCATTCAAACCAGAGTCACCCTGACCTGAAAGCTTGAGACGCTGACCTTCATCAATTCCCGCAGGAACTTTGACTGAAAGCTTTTCACGTTTTTTATTTCTTCCACGACCATGACAAGTTTCACAAACATCTTTAATCGTCTGACCCGAACCATGACACTTAGGGCATGGCTGAGCAATAGTGAAAAAGCCTTGTTGTCTTCTGACTTCTCCATGACCCTGACAAAGATCACAAGTCACTGGACCAGAACCTTTCTTCGCTCCAGTTCCGTGACAATCGCCACAAGCCGCTGAACGATTAATATGTAATTCTTTTTCAGCACCAAAAGCTGCTTCTTCGAATGTTACGATGGTATCAGTTTGTAGATCATCTCCTGCCTGAGCACGAGAACGACGCCCACCTCGAGCTCCACCACGTCCACCACGTTGACCGCCGAGAATATCACCGAAGATGTCTCCGAAAATATCTCCTAGGTCACCAAAGTCTCCGCCTTGAAATCCGCCACCAAATCCACCGCCACCCATGCCGCCCTGAGATCCATCATTACCAGTCTGATCGTAGATTCTTCTTTTTTGATCATCGAGAAGAATGTCAGCAGCATGAGAAGCTTCTTTGAAGAGTGCTTCTGAATCTTTATTACCGGCGTTTTTATCCGGGTGATGCTGCATGGCCAGTTTTCTATATGCTTTTTTAATATCTTCTTTCGCTGCCGATTTCGGCACCCCAAGTACTTCGTAAAGATCACGTTTCGTAGTCATACTTCTCTATCCATCCTGAACGTAAGAAGCCCCTTCTAGAGGGGCTTCATTACCAGCTGTTCTTAATTAAAATTAAACTTCTTTGTAATCTGCATCTACCACGTCGTCTCCGTCATCTTTTTTAGTCGCGCCTGCATCTCCCTGCGCTTGTCCTGGACCGGCACCCTGACCGGAATCAGCTCCGGTTCCCTGATACATGAACTGGGCAAGGCTATGAGCGACGTTTTGAAGTCTTTCAGTCGCTGCTTTAATTTCGTCCAAAGACTCTGAAGTGAGTTTGGTTTTTGCTTCACTTACGGCTCCTTCGAGCTCAGTTTTCTTGTCTGCAGGAATTTTATCTGCAGCGTCTTTGAGAGCTTTCTCAGAGGCGAAAACTAGGCTGTCTAAATTGTTACGGGCATCAACAACTTCTCTGCGTTTTTTATCAGCTTCACGGTTCTTATCAGCATCCTGAACCATACGTTTAATTTCTTCTTCTGAAAGTCCAGAGTTAGACGTGATCACGATGTTCTGAGACTTACCAGTCGCTTTATCAGTAGAAGTAACGTGAACAATCCCATTTGCATCAATATCAAAAGTAACTTCAATTTGTGGAACACCACGAGCTGCTGGCGCAATTCCTGTCAAATCAAATTTACCAAGAGTTTTGTTATCAGCAGAGAACTCGCGCTCACCTTGCTGTACGTGGATCGAAACTGCTGGTTGGTTATCAACTGCAGTAGAGAAAGTTTGCGATTTCTTGGTAGGAATCGTTGTGTTTTTCTCAATGATCTTTGTGAAAACTCCACCAAGAGTTTCAATACCAAGTGAAAGAGGAGTTACGTCAAGAAGGAGAACGTCTTTAACGTCACCTGCAAGAACACCACCCTGAATCGCAG
>JBBARF010000185.1:0-5382 GCA_040399925.1 Bacteriovoracaceae bacterium | reverse complement strand
CTAAACATTTTAAAGGGATGGAGGTTTTATAGAAAGAGTTTACATGTCGTCAAAGGAATAGTGTTCCAAGCAACTTTGTAAAGATTGTCTGGCTGGGACATCTCGAAATATCGACGTTCATATTTTCTCTCTCAGAAAGAAAATGAACAAAGTAAAAATTGGTATTGAGACTGTTTGGGGTACCGGCTACAAACTCGTTACTTAGAAGAGCATTCTAAACTCAACTTCAAATCTTGCTACATTTGGTACGTTCTTTCCCGCAATGGTCTTCACGAGATTAATGTTAATTTGTGCAGGAAGGGCAAACTGCTTTTTTAAGAATGGTGTAATTGAAGAGAACGTTGTGGTCAGCTGGGCTTGGTGCTCTTGCTTATCTGAGTTGTAACCAAGGTATCCGTTAGCATCTTTATATTTTGAATCATATTGCGACGGCAGCTGGTACATGAAACGGTAAACCGGTGTGAACGAAATCCAATCACCAAGCATAAATGTTGAATTCACCATCCAGTTGATACGGTCTCCATATTTAACACTGAAGTCTCCAGATTCAGCCGAAAGAGTGAAGTCACGGCTACCTGGGATACGTAATTCTTTTGTCGTTGGGGCCTGATAAGTATAACGAAGTGTTGTCCCGAAGTTGATGTTGTCATTTAAAACATATCCTGAGGCCATCTCACCAAAAAAATCGAATTGCCCGTCACCGAAACCAACATCCTGAAGAATATTTGGATCATCCTGACGACCTGTAGGAAGCACAACTCCAGGATAGGCCATCACTCCCCAAACACCACGATCAACCATCTTAATCATGGCACCAGTTTCCATATCGCCGTAGCCAGTACCGGACCAGTTTCCAATAGGTTTATATTTATAGTGATTGGTAAGTACTGATTGAATTGTTCCTTCATCTGCATCGATAAAATTTCTTAAACTTTCTGCTGTCGCTACATTTACATCACCAGCGGCCAATTCCAGTGCGCGCGCTGTTTGTTCGTAACTATTTCCTGAAGTTCTTTTGATATTAGAATTAACTTGGGCGCTGTAGTAGGCAACTTCGGCGTAGAACATAACATTATCAGTGATACCAATCCCAAGGCCCGTACCTTGAACGTTGAATTGTGCTTCGGCATCGACTTTATAATCACCCACTAAAAACTTGTTATAAGCATCACTATTAAAGTCATTGGCGTTGAATGCACCATTGGTAGCAGCGCTAAAAGTCGCAGCATCAACACGGAAAGAAGATCCCAAAGGAGAAGCAGAACGAAATTGATTGAAGTTTGAGTTAACTTTAGATGTGGTTATATTTCTGTAACCAAGAATCCGCACACCCTTGGGGAGAGTTTTCCAGACCTGGGCCAATGACCCTGTCGAAATGCTTAATGAAAGCAATAAAAGTGACCATTTCATCGTTTGAATCTCCGCGCTGTTGTGTGAGTAGATATTACAGTGTAACGCAATGTGTTTGAAGTAATGACAGGGTGGTATGTAAAAAGGACACAGTACCTGTTATAAATTTTACGCACCGCTTATAATAAGAGGAGATCAAGACTTACAAGTATTTAGCATGTTTTAGGGGTGGTAAGTGGTTAAACCAATATTGTTTACTGTTGCATTGTTACTGCTAACTGCTGGTTGCGGGCAGAAGTCTGTCATCAAGACGGATATCAAGGCCAGAAGGACTTCTGAGGCCTTTGGAGATGGTAACTACACCATTATCCCGATCATCATCCCTCTATCAGATCAATCCATTGCGGCCTTTGAATCACCACTTAAAAAAATGGCCTTCCTTCGTGGCTTTGCCAAAATGTTCCTAGATCTGGGTGCGAGTTTAGGACTAGGGAAAGCTCAGCTTTCCATGATTCAGCCAGTTCCCGAGCTTCCTACTGAATACTTAAAGAGTGTCACGATTAAGCGTCTCTTCTTATATATTGAACCTCATGCAGACTGCCGTACTTCGGATGATCCAGAGTCGGCCTGTCGTAAAGAAAAACTTCAGCGCCGTTTTTCACGGCTCAAACGAATCTTTAAAGGTTACTCAAACGTCGATTTTAAATTTTTGGATAAGGTCGCTGTTAAGGCCTATCCAAGACCAATGCAAAATATTACGAACTGGCTTCCGATGGTGGATATCAAAGAACTTTCACGCCGAGACTTTCACCCACTTCAAACTTTATTTGAAGAAGATCAGGTCATTAATAAACCGAACTCACGTGAATTAGTGCTCTTGAAGTACTCTAGAAAAACCAAAGAGCAGGACACTAAACCTCTTGGACCTATTTTTATTTTAAATATTAAAGAGGGTGAGTCTCCAGCTAAAACAAAAAACTTCCTCTTTGATTATCCAAAGTTTAGGGGGTACTTCAAGCGCATTCACATTATGAATAAGTCGCTTTTGGTTGAGCTTAAGAACGATCGCATTACCTTAGAAAGTGTTGAAAACGTTATGGCGGAAAATGCTCAAGAGATTGAAGATATGGGTATTGAGACAATTGAGCAGTGTACAGAAATGACTTGTCTTGATCTTAATATTCCTACGGTGAATCTTGTTCCCTTGATTGAAAAATCAAATGGGATCCAGATCGATTCTTATATCGATGTTGGTAAAGTTCCGAATGGATTCCAATTAAAAGGCTTTATTGAATTTGAAGTTAAGCTGGATCTACCGTTCTAGTTGAAGACGACTTCGATTTCGATGCCAAATTTTTTCCCTTCTTCCTGCAGCAGTTTTTTTACTAGTGGAGCAGAGAAGACCACTCCCACAACACTAACCTTTGTATGCATCATATCGATTTTGCATTCATTGGTGCACATGAAGTCGGCCGAATAAGCTTCAAAATTCTTGATCGGTGTCTTATTGTTGAAGTCAGAATAAAAGCTGAAGAAATCGATGATTTTCTCACGCAATTTTTCAATCTGTTGCTCTTGAGTCTCTTTTTGGAGATTATAAGTGAACAGGGAATTATTTCTCGATTTGCCGTTAAAGGCGAGCTTGATCACTCCGTTGGAGCGGATCTTGAGGGTATTTTGAAAACAAACTGGGCAATACATAAGGTTAGTATAAGGGATTTTTATGAATAATGAATATAGAGACATCATATCTTTTGATGGAGTTCCCTTAAAATGCCTGATTAGGGAGACAGGAAGTTCAAAATGGTTGATCGTTACTCACGGTCTTGGCGAGCACCTGGGGCGTCATGAATTTTTACTCAAGCTCTTTTCACAGAATTTTAACATCGCTATTTACGATCTTCGTGGCCACGGCAGAAGTGGAGGACGTAAGGGCTGGGTTGGAGATTTTCAACATTTCTGGAAAGATCTGCATGCGGTCATCGAATATTTTCGCAAAGAATTCAGCATGAAAAACTATACTCTTTTTGGGCACTCGATGGGTGGTCTGATTACTGCCGGGTATCTCCAGAACATGGCCCAGGAAAATTTTTATCCTGAAAAAGTTTTTTTAAGTTCACCGGCCTGTGCGGCGAGTGGTGCTATGGGACCAATATTTTCCAACTCACCAAAAATTTTGATGGAGACTCTGACAAAATTTCCGACACTTCCTTTGAAAGGAATTCTAAATCTAAAAAAATTATCTCACGATAGTCGCATTTATGAGAGTTACATCAAAGATGAGTACTGCCAGACAAGTATTCATTCTCATCTGTTTTTTGAACTCTTAAAATCGGCCAGGGATGTTTTCTCAAGGCCTCTCAGAGCTAGTTGTGCGCTTTATGGTTCTGTGGGAACTGAAGATGTTCTGGTTAATCCGGGCATCATGATTGATTACTTCAACAATATTGAGAAAAAGGCCCAGATCAAAGTGATCGAGGGCGGGTATCATGAGCTTCATAATGAAATTGAAAAATACCGTAAGCCTTACTTGAATTTCCTACGCCAATCCCTGACGGGTCTATCGTTTGAGTGATTCGAGTCGTTTAATTCGTTCCAGTGCCGGTGGATGAGAATGATAAAAGGTTGAATAAACCTTATCTGTTACAACCGGGCTGGCATTGTGTTGGTAGAGTTTAATCAACCCAGAAATAAGATAACTTGAATCCACTTGAGAGGATGCATAGGCATCGGCCTCAAACTCACGACGTCTGGAGATCCACGAGCTCACTGGTGTTGCCCAGAAAGAGTAGAGTGGCAGGACCTGCATAAAAATAAGCAAGAGTACGGCGGGTGACATGACCCTTATAAAGTTACCGTGATAAAACCAGCTCTCTTGAGAGAGAGTTCCCATAAGCCAAAATCCAAAAAATGAAATGACTACAGAGGCCACCAGCGATTTAGGGATATGTTTTAATTTTAAGTGTCCTAGTTCGTGAGCAAGAATGGCGAGGACTTCTTTATTAGTTAGATCTTTGAGAAGAGTATCAAAGAACACGACACGTTTATTTTTTCCAAAGCCCGTAAAGTAAGCATTTCCATGGGAGCTTCTTTTAGAAGCATCCATCACAAAAACACCCTTGGCCTGAAAGCCTGCATGATCAACCAGAGTCTCAATCTCCGTTTTTAATTCCTGACTCTCGAGTTCTTTAAATTTATTAAAGATCGGAGCGATATAGGTTGGATAAAGCCACAGGAGACCAAACTGAAACGCCGTGATCAGAAGAAAACTTAAAAGCCACCAGTAGGTTCCGAGACCATTGTAGATAGCGATGATGGCATAGAGAAGGGGTACACCAATGACTAATCCCAGGGCCATGCCTTTTAAACGATCAGTAACAAAAAGTATGAAAGTCGTTTTATTAAAACCAAATTTTTCTTCCAAAACAAAAGTTGAATAGAGTGACCATGGAAGACTGAGGAGAGTTTGGATCAGAGTGAAAGTTAAAAGAAAGAGCACTTCACGATGGATGCCTGCATCGGGCATGGATGTGTAGAGTCGTTCAGCTCCGCGAAAGGGGAACCAGTAAAAGAGGAGCATAGCGTCCCAGACCAGATGAAAGATGGATAGCTTAAGTCTGGCGGATCCATACCTAATCGACTTTTGATGCTCTTCTAGAGTTAGGGCCTTTTCAAAGGCCTGTGGAACTTCTTCTGCATGCGCACGGAGAGTTGCAAGTTGCCTGCGGGCAAGATAAATTTCGATCAGGTGATTGATCACAATAAAACAAATGAAAATGACCTGAGCGTAGTAACTATATAGATTGGATCTCATATGATTTTTGTTAAAACCTTTTATGCGCAAAATGATTTAAGAAACTTCAGTTATCTGATCGGTGACGATAAAACCGGTGATTGTTGGGTCATCGATCCATATGAAGCCAAGCCGATGATTGATTATATCAAAAAATCGTCATTGAACCTCAAAGGAATCTTAAACACTCATCAGCATTTTGACCATATCCGCGGTAATAGTGAACTTCAGGACGTTTT
>JBBARF010000184.1:0-5549 GCA_040399925.1 Bacteriovoracaceae bacterium | reverse complement strand
AAAATGAACCAATATCAGAAGCACACTCTTTAGGATCGGTATCGTAGCATTCACCAGTAAGTGTATCGTCATATCCAACGATCAAAATCACATGCCAGTAGTCTTCGTCATTGTAGTTGACCAAGACTGGGCTCT
The DNA here is from genome assembly GCA_040399925.1 of Bacteriovoracaceae bacterium. Lineage (GTDB taxonomy): Bacteria > Bdellovibrionota > Bacteriovoracia > Bacteriovoracales > Bacteriovoracaceae > Peredibacter. Next base: position 5,414 of record JBBARF010000184.1, on the reverse strand, counting down.
TATATTTCCAAAGTGCTTCTTTGATTTGATCAATTTCTGCTTTGCCAATAACGTTGGTTGACCAGCGTCCACCCTTTTGGAAAAGAGTCAGAGTTTCAACTTTCGGGAGCTTAGTTTTCGGCAGTTTATCGAAGTTAGGGTGACGGGTCCAAACTGAGTTATTGATAGCGTAGTCGCTCCAAGCTTCATAAGGCCATTCTGAAATGTGAACGCCATAGCCATTGTTGAAACGTAGAACCGGTGTATCCCAAAAACCTTTCGTCACTGTATTACTGGCCCAAACGAGCCATGATTCAGAAAGATCGTAAGGTCCGTAAGGCTGTGGATTTTTAATTCCATTGGCCTTGTTGGCCAAAAGTTCCATGGCACCGGTTGAGGCCATAAATAAACAAGTGTTGGTTTCGCCTTGATCAGGTGCTTCCTGAACGTAGTCCAATAGCTCTGTGTACGCCACAGGGCTAGCAAAGGTATGTTGGGATAGGCAGATGAGAAGAAAAACAAGAAACTTCATTCACTGATTATTATTTGCTGCGATATGTTCTGGCCAGAATATTTATCCACTTTTAATAAAATTAGTTATCAAGAAGGTTAATCGGCCTAAATTCGGAAATTTGAGTAAGTCCAATGGAAGCACTTCATTCTCAGGTCCAAAGTTCTTTTCGCAATTTGGACTTGCTCATTAAAAATTTCTTCTTGAACACTGTCTTCAAGCCCGCTGAATTTGAGACTGTATCTGAAATTTTCTGAGGATTTGTCAAAAGCCGAAGCTATGAAGCTTTCACCTTGCTCAATAGAATCAACTTGGGAGTAGGAGATAACATCGAAAAATTGATTATCAAAACCGTATTTGAGGTCGGGATACTTCGAAGGATTATAATAAATAAAACTTTCTTTAGATTTATTACTCATCTCAGCTAGAGTGAGTTGGATCTCTTTACTTAAAATCATATTTTTAATATCGGGGTCCAGCCCTTCTGCCTCTAATTTTCTATAGAACTCGTTAATAATCTTATAATATGTATTAATTATTGGTGATCGTACTTGATCATAAGAATCATAGGAAGTGTAATCAATCTCCTCAAACAATTCAAGATTCGCCTTAATAGGATAATCTTCAGGAACTTTTAATTTTGTGTCGGCACTTTCTTGACCGAATATTCTGCAGGATTTTATGTCCGACGGGATTCCATCAACTGGCTCAAAATACAGAACTGCCGACATTTTTGTTTCATGCCTTAACGAAATATCTGTGAGAGCACCTGCTAGTGTTAAAAATATATCGTTAGCTAAACTTGAAGAGTTGATCTGATCGAAGACAATTTTGTTACCAAATTTCTTCCATAATTCCGGTTGGTCTCCCACTGCAAAGACATTAAATGTTCGATTCTGAAACAAAAAATATCCCGAATCACCATTGCAATGCATGATTGTATCGGTCTTAATTGCTCCTATATTTTTTCCTAATTCAAATAATCTCTGTCTTAGTTTAGCCTTCGCAGTCTCGTCTGAGTTTTTTTGAGCCCTCTTGTATTGGACAGCAATATCTTTGAATATTTCCATTGAGTCTGGATTTTGAGAAAGTTGGAGGATTGTCACTTTATCACCAAGAAGATCACTAATATCGCTTATAGGATCTTCTTTAATTAGACGAAATCGATCCTTGATATCCCCCGGTTTGAGCTCACCTTGATTTACTTCATACTGAAGTTGAGCTTCAATGATTTTTGCTTGTAATCCTAGATCTTCATTCATAGAAGCATCCACCTGAGTTTCATTTCCTTGAATCTCAAAAATGATATCCCTGGATTCTATAATATCTTCATTGGAAGTGAAGCTTGCCTTGAGGAGTTTTCCAGAGGCTTCAGATCTTTTTAATGTAATGGAGAAGGCATCCGAACCAGTTACATCTCCAGAGTAGATCTCAATTGGTGATACAGGATTTGATAAGTCATAGAGCTTGATCGAACCTTCGGCCGCAACCGCTTCAGGTAAAACTAAATTAGATAAGGACTTTAGAACTTGAGAAATCATTCCATTGATTTGCATGGTATCAGCAGGCTGAACTGTAGGGGTTGGAATTTTGCTTATGACGCTAAGTTCATCTGGGGAACAACCCACGAGGAGTTGAATAACCAAAACCTGGGATATGAGTTGTCTAAGTCTCAGCATAGATCTTCCTGTTAAATCTATCTTAATCACAATTGACTTTTTAATGCCGAAATCTTTTATCCATAGTTATTTTGAATGGTTATGGCGATAGAAAAGAGGCTTAATTATAATACTTTTCTAAAAGTGACAACTTTTCATGGATGGAGGTACTAAAAAAGGGACATCACGCATCCGGCGTTAGTCCCTTTTTTTACAGGGGGGTTACCACTATCAGACTGAGTAACAAGAGAGGGGATATGTCATCTCATGGCCTTTAGGGGATGTAATAGAAAGGTAATCGTTCACATCAGAGAACTCATTGGTGTTCTGGATGTTGATTCGGTGTTTATCGCCACCGATATAAAGCGATTTTATGAAACCTGAGTTTTTCTTATGAGTGCGTACAGATTCACTTGCGATTGAAGAGATCGAGCGGCTCACACCTGCTGAGTCTTCTTTTAAGAATGAAATTTTTTGCTCTTCGATAACGAAAGATTTTTCACCGAAAGCTGTTTCACATTTAATCGATGCATGAGCATACGAGCTAAAAGTGTGAAGAATTGCAACAAGACCTAAGAATCCAAGGACAGTCGACATTGAGAGAGTTTTAGTTTTCATGGTTTTCCCCTGTTTTGTTATTTGAGGTGATACCGTCCTGCTATCAGTCTCGTGACATCCCTATTGCGAGGATGGTGCCAGATCTAGGCTTGTTAATACAAGTGCTTAACAGGTATATTTAGAGAGAATCCCTAACAGGTGTCTAAAACTTGAACACTTCCAGCCCTCAAGATAGGATCTTTTTCATGGTTCCATTAAATTACAATCAGCTCTATTACTTCTATAAGATTGCCGAATTAGGTTCCATGGCCCTCGCATCGAAAACCATCCTCATCAGTTCTCCAGCTCTGAGTATGCAATTGAAGGAATTGGAAGAGTCTCTGGGAACTCCGCTTTTTGCCCGAGTGGGAAAAAAGCTGATACTAACGGAAGCAGGCTCAATTGTTTTTGAGTATGCACGCGATATTTTTAAGCTAGGTCATGAACTTAAAGACACCATCGGTGACCGCGCTACGAGTAAGGAAAGAATCCGGATTGAAATTGGTTGTCAGGATTCAATACCCAAAAATATTGCAGACAGCCTGGTCACCTTCTTAATTGAGCAAAAAAATTGTCGGGTTGTTTTAAGAGAAGGTAACCGTGAACAACTCTTGCGTATGCAAAGTGAATTTAAGCTGGATCTGATTCTTACCAACTCTGTGCCTTCTGTGGATAACTCCTTTATTTACGAAACTAAACTTCTTCTTGAAGAAGAACTTATTGTTGTTGGTCATCCCAAATATAAAGGCTTGCAGAAAAAATTCCCTCAAAGTCTTGATGATAAGACTTTTATCTTTCCTACTTTCGATTCGAGCCTTCGTCAGAAACTGGATACGTGGTCAAAATCTCAAAATCTAAGTTTGGATATTGTGGCGGAAGTTGAAGACAAGGCAACTGAAGTGGATCTGGCGTTGAAGGGGCACGGAATTATTTTTGCTTTAAGAGCAAGTGTCAGTGCTTATCTTAAAAGTGGAGAATTGGTGGAACTTGGAAGAATTTCTTCAGTGAAAGAAGAAATTTGGATGATTATCGGAAAAAGAAAAATACTAAACCCAATTGCTTTATTTGCTATGAAAAATTTTTCATTCAAGCATCGTTAACCACGTCTTAATTGCACCATCAGTATTTCTGAATGTCTCACACATAATCGATTTGCTAAAATCCTTCTAAGGTCATTAGACAAGGAGATATGGTATGCAAGTTAAAGTTCATTATCAGGGATTAGAAAGCACTCCATGGATGGAAAAGTTCATTGCAGAAAAAATCGAGAAGTTAAAAACTTATCTTTCACCCGCTTCTACCATCCTCGCCAACATTGAGTTGGCCAAGGGTGTATACACAACAAGTATAACAATACACAACCATCACGATTACTCATTTACTGCCAAGGGAGATAATTTGTTTGAGTCTTTTACTTCGGCTAAAAAAATGGCCCTTCGAGTTCTGAAAGAGAACAAAAAAATAGCGAAAGACAAAATCAATCGTAAATATTTCTCTCTGCGCGATCTGGTAGCTTAGTAAAACCACTTTTGAGAACTTAATATGACTCACATCTTAATCGGTGTGGGCCTTTGAGTTTTAGGGGCCCTATCTAGGGCAGACCTTTTTTTCTCTATTTTTTCCAAAATTATTGAGAGGATTCCATGCTTTCTAATTCAGTATCTTCGATGAAATCGGAAATACGTTCTTGTTTCGTTCTGGAGATAATTTTTCATGTTATTTATCTAAAAATGGGACAAATTAATTCCCAAGGAATAGGTTACCTACAAATATAAAGATTTCGGAACTAAAATGTAATGAGTCTTTGGCGTCATGTTATATCTTGGGAAATTTTCCTGAAATTATCTAAAATGATAAAAAAAATGTACAAATAAGTATCAGAGTCACTTATCATAGAGAGCTCGAAGGAGACTTTTATGAAACGACTTCTCATTGTGGATGATGAAAGAGATATTGTTGATCTTTATTCTGAGTTTTTTAAAATGGTAGGTATCTCAGATATTACCTATGCCTCTGACGGGATTGAAGCCTTTGTTCTTTGTACTCAACATGAATACGATATTATTACTCTTGATCATGAAATGCCCTTTATGAAGGGAGCTGATTTTTTAAAAGCGATCCGTAATAAAGAAAATAAAAATACTGAAACTACTGTGATGATGATTTCTGCTTTCATACCCGAAATCGAAAATTCTTTAAAGAATTATGAAAACACATTTTTTTTTGATAAGCCTGTTGATCTTGAAAAACTTGCACGTTATATAAAAATAATCCCTGATAAAAAGACCGAGAAGTGAAGTCTTAGGGCATGCATACTCTCGTTTAGATAAGAAGATTAAATGAACTTTCATCATGAATCGTTAATTGCTAGTGGAATCTGGCCTGTTTTTTTAACTGCCTAACCACATTGGTGCTTTGGAATGAATCATTTCCGTATTAAGTCATCCCTTTAATTACCCCTTTGCAAAAGAGTCCCTCTGCTTTAAAGGTTTATCTGGACTTACCGCCAAAAAAAAGACATGTTAATTCGCCTCTCTTAAAGCTCCCAAACTGCCTCGCTTAATTGGTGTTGCAAAATATAATTCGATACTCACTATTTGATTAATCTGTTTTTCTTAAAGCGTTACGACTCTTTAAATTCAACCAATTATAGTTTCTAATCGTGCCTC
>JBBARF010000183.1:0-5569 GCA_040399925.1 Bacteriovoracaceae bacterium | reverse complement strand
AGCATAATGCAGAGAGATTCAGATTGTAGATTCCCGATGAATGGGGGAACCGCCGGTTCATAAACTAGGTAATAGCAACCTTGTGAGTCGATGAAATTGTAAGTCAAAAGAATGTCAGAAACGTTGATCGGTGTTGAGTTTTGATTTTTTGTTTCCACAATACGAAGCGTGGTCTTATTACTTTCAATACCAATAAGAGTGTTTTTTGAGGTCTTAACCATATTTAAAATTGAATTGTGAATGGCTAGAAGCGTTTCAGTTTCTTTGCCTTCTACTAATGAGGAGTCATTAATGTCAGAGACAACTTGAGATATGAAATTAAATTTTCCAATTATATCGTGTCTATAAGTTTGAATATTATTGAATTTCATAACTTACCGACTGGGTTTCGTTTTTAGGCGCTATGCTACTGGCAATTTCTTTATCTAGGTGGCGATAAAATGCTGATTTAGATATTTTTAAAGCTGCAATTGATTTTGCCGAGTCAGGATTCTCCTTTAATGCTCTCTTAACTACAGCTAATGTAAATTCATCTAACAATTCATTTAGCCCAATTTCTTTGATTCTATCGTAATAATGATCTTCAACAGTATTTGCTTCTTTTAACTCAACTGAATTATGTGTAAATGTTTGAAACTCTTCAAGCTTTACGATACCAGAATTCGAAAGAGAAATTAGGTCCGCAAAACGAAGTAATTGTCGAATGTTTCCAGGCCAGCTGTATTCTTCTATAGCTTTTCTCAACTCAGTTTTGATTACTATTTTTCTACTAAGCTTTAAAGCTGATTGCAGAAGGGGCTGAATATCCTCTTTTCTATTTCTCAGTGAGGGTTGAGTAAAAGAGAAACCTGCAATTCGATGGTATAAATCAAGTCTAAATTTTTTCTTCTGGACCATCAGTTGGAGATCTTCACAAGTCGCGCAAATTACCCTGACATTTATTTTAACAAGTTTATTTGAGCCTACTGGATAGAAAGACTGTTCCTCAATAACTTTCAATAGCTGCTCTTGCATGTCTATTGGCATTGAACCAATCTCATCAAAAAAAATTGTTCCCCCGTTTGCAGCTTCTAGTTTTCCAACTGTATCTTCATTCGCACCAGTGAAGGCACCTTTTTTATAACCGAACAATTCTGTTTTTAGTGTATCGCCAGAGAAAGTTGGGCAGTTTATTTCAATGAAAGGACCGGATTTTTTAGATATTTCATGTATAGACCTTGCAAGCCTGCTTTTGCCTGTTCCGGTTTCACCTAAAAGGCATATTGAGAAATCTGTTGGAATGATTTTGAGAAGTCTTTTTAAGTCCTGCTTATAGGCTGGGGACATAGTAGGAATTATGTCTTTGAAGAAATGTCCTTCAGTAAATGAGTCTTTAGAAATAAAATATCTACTGATGGTTTCAGAAATGTGATTTTTTTCATTTCCTTTGTTGTATACGTCTTGGCAGCCTCTACCATATGCAATCTCCGTAATTGAATCGTCTTCTATGGAGGTCATAACTACAGTATAAATGCCTTTATTAACGGTCAAAGGGATTAGATCTAGACCTAAAAGCTTTTCACTTGAATCTAATCTTAAGTCTAAAAAACACATGTCGAAGATTTCTGTGCTTAGCTTATCAACTGCATCTATGTAATTTGATGACTCAGAGATTTCAAAACGAGTATCCAATTGGGCTCTTATGGCTTTCCTTGCAAATAACTCATCATCAACTATTAATATCTTCATTTGTTTCCTGTTTTCCCATTTTTGGGAATAGCAGTTTCTATATCGGGAATCCCGATTCAGCTACTTAAGAAGATCATAGTGTAACTTTTACAATTTACCTGAATTAACATATCGAATTTACGATTTCTAAAATTTTAAAAAAGTTGGCCGCTAGTTTGCTTAAGAGTCTTCATCAAACAACTATTCAAACGAATGGATGTAACAATTCGATTCAAATCGAGAAGGGTTTTATATGAAAATCACATTACTTGCTGCCTTGTTGTCTCTTAGTTCATTTTCTTCTTTCGCATCCCAAACAAATTTTTCCTCACCCTGCGAACAAGCCGCAGAAACTGCATCGGAAGATAAGTTCAGAAATTTAGAATACGGATGTTATGGGAATGCAGTTTTGGTTGAGACTCTTAACACTACTACGATGCACGTTACGGTCAATGCTATCGGTGGTTCAGGTGCATGCTCTAATAAAATCTACGAAGTAAAATTCAAAGAGTCAGGACGTTCTTGCAAAATAGTAAGTGTTACTCGGCTTGGAATGGGAGGAATCTAATACATCTACGAAAGTGGGGTCTTGGGTTGATAGGAATAAACTATGAAAAAGATTAAGTTTAAAGAGTGCCCTCATTGTGAAGAGCATGGTTTTGAAAATCTCAGGACGTATTCACATTGTGTTAATTGTTTCTTTTTTGAAGAGCACACCAGTATTCCATATGAGGATTATTATGATCTTTAATTCAAAACCGCCAAGGAAGCCTAGCCATATTTTCTGGGACAAAAGCTTCCGAGATAAGAAAAGTTCGCTGTAGAAAAAATTATATTAATGTTTCTTAACTAAAAGGAAAGAGAATGAAGATTCTAATCGCTATTGCTTTGTCTTGTTTTGCTGGTGCGGCTTCAGCCCAGCATTTATCTGGAGAGGATTACTCTAAACTGCTCCTGAAAAATAAAGAGTCTTTTGAAAAAGTTGTTCCTGGTATGTACGCCAAATATCTTCAAGTTTGGAAGAAATCTGGCGATGGTAATGAATGGTGTGAAACCGAGATGGAGAACGAAGTTATTTCAATCCCGAATTCGTTTGGAACTTACGAGGTACTTGAGAAGATTTCTTATTTAAATGACTGCGGAGATTTTCTTGAAGGAACTTTTCGAGAAACAATCAAGCAACGAAAGCTCATCTCAGTAGAAGAGGAAGCTAAGCATATTACATCTAAGGCTACTTATCTTCTTGCTGGAAAGCTAATTTCATCTTTCCAGGTGATTAGAAGTGAGGATTCTGATTCTGGTTATGATCTTGTCACAACATGGGATTTAGACCAATCACAATTTTATAGACTGAGTCGTGAAATTTCAAAATGGCGCCACACAGTTCTTTTGAAGCGTGATTTTGTAGGTCATTAATAAGGAAATCGGGAGTTTTATGAAATATCTAATTTTTGTGCTTCTTTTTCAAGTTGGTTGTTCATTCAAAACTCCAGACGAGAATAAATCGCAAATCAATCCCTTGAAGGTAGAAACTTCAAGGGACTCTGACGGAGATATGATTCCTGATACTGACGAGATCAAGCAAGGGTCAAGTCCCTATATTGCTCAGTATCCAGAATTCGTCGGAGACTTTTTTCAAGAAATGAAAGTTACCGTAAGTTTTTATAATCAGAATCTACACTCGGACAAGTCAGTCACCTTCCACGTCACGAGAGAGTTAGTGGCCGAGAACGGAGTTCCTTTCGAAGAAAGAGACTTCCTTGGTGGTCAATCGGAATTTGCATTAGAAGAAGTTGCTACGCAAGCAAAACAAATGTCTTTCCAAGGGTTCCATATTTCTGACTCACTCAGTTCTGAGAGTCTGGGTCTCTTTTCTCCGCCAAGATTAAACGACAAAAAGATATTCCCTTTCTCAAAGGAAGTCTTTGATTCTAAAAATGCTGGCTTTGATTATGACTCCACTGAGTTCGCTATGATTGGACAGATTCAATTTAATTACGATCTTCAAAAGACCTTAAGTGACATTTGGTTGGATCTCCTTTGGTATGATGACCAAAAGCAAGAGTTTTTAAAGATAGATAGTTTCCTAGTGAAAGGTGTGTATGAGTTTAACCGCTCATACACCATTCCATTGTTATTCAAGACAACCAATAAGTTTCTTACTCAGAAGATATCAGAAATGGGAGGGCGTTTCTTATATCTCAAGGTCAGAGAATTCAAAATGAATGAGAATCAGTCCTGGCTATCATCATTAATGACTTCTATAAAATCCAAATCTATACCCTTAGTTCTTTCTAACGGTGAAGTGCATAGTCTGAGTTATGTAGGAGTTGACGGGAGTTTTGAATCTCTTAGCAGTATTCTCAGGAAAGGATTAAAAGAAGAATTTCAGGTCTTGGGCAATGATATTGTGAGGGTAGGTGCCAAGGCCAATAACGTCTCAATTGTTAAAGATCTTTACGGTATGAATGTTCAGGATGAAAGAAAATGGTTTCTTTTTACAAATCCTATTTCAAATAACCCAAATCAATATTCATTTAGTTCATCGGATGTATTGATCCTTTCTTATGAGTCAAAGTTATCGCCTTATAAAATAAATCCGAAGTATTTATCGACTGTGTTATCGGCAACTGCATTTGATTGGACAAGCTTCAAAATTAATAAAAGTAACATCGAGGATATTAGATTACACATTAGACCTATATCTTATTCTGGTCCTCTAGATAAAATTACTTCTGTCCCTTGTCCTAGTACATCAAGCGTCTGTTGGAATTATGATTATACATTAGAAAATAAAACTGGGCTTCTTGCATTTAATGCAATTTCTCTAGTTCAGATCAAAATTAATCAGGACACTTATTCGTTATATGAATTGGTTAACACTGGTAAAGCACAGTTTCGCACTAAAAACTCTGAAACCTTTGAATTTAAACTTTCTAGTTCAGTGCTTGAAAATAGAGATGCAACTCAGTCTGCATTGATTTCTATTAAATCAAACAACACTGGTTTGGTGACCTGCAAAGGTATTAAATCGTGCTCAGGCAATGATCTTGCCTGTAGAAGAATATTGTCTACGCCTCCATCGTGTTCAAAGACATTAGAAAATGTATCCGATTCTACTACTAAAACTTTATTACCATTCCAAGCAAGCCTCTTTATTGCTTTGGAATACCTTTGAGAGGTTATATGAAATTGTATATTTGCACATTGCTAGTAGTTTGTTGCTCATGTTCATTCAAGAAGAGCAATTCTGATAAGGCTAGTAAAGGGTCAAATCCAGTTGTTAGCCAGATTATAATGTCAAAGGATTCTGACGGGGATCTCATTACAGATACTGAAGAAGTAACTAAAGGAAGTGATCCATTTATAGCTGAATCCCCAGTGTTCACAGGTGATTTTTTCAACGAATACAAACTTGACCTGGAGTTTTACAACAAAGCAACTGGGGGCACTGATTCCTTATCATGGAATGTGAAAGATTCTAAAGTAACATTCCCTTGGGATAAAACGGTTTATAAAATTGATAAAAGTTCTGTTTATATGGAATCTTTACTGAAGAGTTATGCAGTAAATTCTGGATTCTCAGAGAACAACTTCAGATTTTTTGATTACAATGACGGTGTCTTTTCTTATTCATCACCTATTTTGACCGAGAATGCATTACTTTCTCTCTCTAGCCGTCTTCTGGAATTAGAGAGGAGTCATTTTCAAATTAACAGAGTAAGTTTGAATATTTTGGCGAGAATTAAGATCCAATATCAAAACTTCAAATACTTCAAAGATCCTGTCTTTGATATTTACTATAAGGATAAGGACAAACAGGGATTAATTCTAATTGAATCTAGGTCTTTAAGTGGGACTT
>JBBARF010000182.1:0-5633 GCA_040399925.1 Bacteriovoracaceae bacterium | reverse complement strand
AATAAGGATTTTCAATGGCATTACACTTATATGCGATTGGCGAGGATGAAGAATATCATCTTATTGACAACAACACGACCAAGATTACTACATTTCATGACACATCAGACGGGTCTTATAGGATAACTAAATTCTATATATCTAATAGCCCTACATATTATGGATATGAAAATATTACGGTTAGTCTTGTTATCAATGGACAAGAGAACGGACCAGTGTCTGCCAACGGAATCGTTTATCAAATTTTAGCTGTTGATAGCTTGTCTGATCTTCCTGATCCTGCATCATGGGAACATATCCCTTTCAACAATACGATTGCGATCAGTAATGTTCCAGTTAACGAAGAAACAACCAGGTACTTTGCATTAAGAACTTATGTGCCTCGTGGCCATGGTGCTAACTATATAACAGAAGCATCTTTAAAAATAAATGCAACTGAAATTGTAGATTAATAAAAGGTAGCAATATGAAGATTGGAAAGCTTAATAAAGATAAGAATGTTGAGACTTTAACTACAAGGCAAGGATTAACTCTAGAGGAAATTCTAGCAAAGACGATAGAAACAAACCCAGAACTTGTTCTTGGCCCTGACTCTCAGGTAGACCCATTAAAGCTAGAAGATCTTGTTAATTCTATAAGAATAGAGCTAAACAGAGAAGCTGTATACAACCAAATAGCTGATGAAAGAGTCTTTACTAATAAAGGAAGACAATACGATCCTGAGAAAGTCGCTGCTTTAAAGCAATCAAATCGTCAGTCATTGGCTATCTTAAAAAAAGAAATTGCAGAACTTAGACCTAAGCTTGAAAAAGAATTAGAGAAGATAAAGTACTATGTTGAATACGATCAAGATTCTATGTCAAATGTTGTTGTTGCTAGATATCTTTTTCCAGAACATACAAAGGGAAGACTTAATTACAGCGAGATTCGCAAACTAAAAGAACTTAATAGTAGGTTTGCGGGTATTCAGTCCGATAAGCAGTTAAATATTGCTAACAAGAAGTTAGACAAAAAGACTATAGACTTAGATGAAAAGTACAAGAAAGAAATTGATATGTCAGTGCATTATGAAGTATTTGTAAAAGGAGCAGAGGATCCTTTTGACTTTAGTGCAACTGCTCTACGTGCTACTTTGATAGATCCATTCTCTAGACTAGTCTGGGAAGCAATGCCAGGAAAAGCAATAAAGCTATCTCAGCTTGGTTTTAGTTTACTTAAAGATGCCACACAGCTGAAGAATGAAATATCAGAGAATGAAAAAGATATAAACGAAGAAAACATGGATCCCAATGTTTCTATGATTCCTCTAGAATTAGAGGTGAAAGGACTTGAAGGTTCTGTTGATGCATTACAATCTACACTTGATGCCGTTGACACACAAGACGCTTATATTAGCAACCTATTTGCTGGCAAAGAACCTGTTCGTACAATCAAGGTTAGGAATAAAGACAAGAAGTATCAAGTAGTAGAACTTGAAGGATGCTTTGAATGCTTTCAAAAAGCTTGGGAGTTTCTTCCTGATTTCAAAGTTAATCTTGATGTTGAATGGGATGCTGACAAAGCAATTGGTGATCTTAAAGCGGCATGGGAATCTATAAAAGCAGCTTTAGACTTGCCTTATCTGCTTCAGCAAAACTTTTGTGCTATGGTTAGAATAGGCAATCTTTGTCCTATTGAATTAGCATTCTTAATTTCAAGTCTTGTTGGACTTATTAAGGTTACTTGGACTCAGCTATTCTCCATGGATCATCTTGGCTTTTTAGCTGAGATTTTCTTTGGTGGGATTATAAAGCCACTCTTAGATAGTTTAAAAATAGGTATAAACTTTACCCTAGGTCCCCTTGAAGCTTATAAGCTATGTGTAATGAATAGTTTAATTAGCATTCAGGACATTGATAAGACTGGAGCTTGGGGTTTTAAATCACAGGACTTATATGCTTGGTTAAATGGACAAGCTAATGATGTAATAGACTCAGTTACCTTTGATAGTAAGACTGAGACTTTCAATGGATTAATAGGTTCTGGTGGAAATGCGGTTGGCAGTACTAATAAAACAGATAGTATTTTTGGCAGTATTGTTGGTACTAACGGAGAGGTATTAGGATCAGAGCAAGTAGTAAAGTCTGCGCTTGATTATGGAGTCAAAAAAGCAAATGACTTAAAAATAGAAAATGAAACTGGCCAAGGATTTAAAGAAGGGTTCATGGATATAATTGCTAACCCTTTCTTTTCATCTGGACAACTTGATGTTCTTGAAGCAGCTAAGGCTGCTATGAATGAGTTTGCAGATCTAGCAACAGGTGACCTTGCGTGGATAAATGAGACTATTGATGCAATCCAAAGATACCTTGGAAGTGGAACCAATTCTCGTCTTGAGTTAATACAGAAGATGTCAGCACTTGGAACTATACTTACACTTGCCTATGGCTTATTTGAAGCATTCAGTGGAAATGGCCTTGAGCCTTGTATTAAGATGAAGATGCCTGATGGTACAGAAGTTATTGGTAGTCCTTGGAGTGCTAAAGAGTTAGCAGGAATGATTGATCCAGATAATATGCAATTCTATGATGAGGTAGACTATCCACCAGGTCTTACTCCTGGGACAGGATTTGATGCTATAACAAATCCAACGTTTGTTTATAATCCTCTAACAGATAGAAGATTTAATTTAACTAACTGCGATAGAGCAAGATCAACTATAATAAGCAAAGGTGAGAGTGTAGAATTCTGGAAGAGAATTGCGTTAGGAGCTAATATCGATAATGTTTAAGTTAAAAGCCCAAGTAATCAATCTAAAGAATCGTACTAATTCACCATCTATAATTGATGATGCTGAAAGTAAGATGGCTACGCCTAATCTAGAGATTAGCAAAAACCCAGTATTCAACTATAGAACTACTCGTCCTTACTTCATGAATGACTGGCAGAAGCTAGAATATGATTTCAAGGAAATAGATAAGATCGCAACTATTGAAGCTTACTTACAAATTAGCTTTGATAAGAAACTTGCTCTCTTCATGAAGGAGGGCTACGAGATTATAGGTAAAGATCCTGATCTTGCTGCTTATGTGGAAAGACGCTTTCGTGAAGTTTGCTATGTAAGCAAGACAACCCCAAGACAATTTATAACTGATATTGCTAAGAATATAATTCGGTATAGCAATTGTTATGTACTTGTAAAGAGAAACGATAAGCTATCTGGCGGCTACACTAGAGTTAACTCTAAAGGCCGCAAAATCCTACCAATTAGCTCACTTCATATACTGCCTACCAGTATGGTACAGGTAAAGGTAGACGACCTCAAGCAACCCACAAAGTATCGCCAATACAGCGAAGAGGATTGGACGGAGAACACTCGCCCTACTGCTATATATGAGCCAGATGAGATTATTCATTTCTGTGTTAATAAGCTTGAAGGCTTTATCGTGGGTACTCCTAGATCAAGTGCAGCGGTAGAAGATATTAAAGCTTTACGTCGCATTGAATCTGACATTGAAGTTCTTCTTCATCAAAGCATATTCCCTATTGTCCAGTATAAAGTTGGAACAGAAGAGAATCCTGCAACAATCCTACCAGATGGTAGAGATGAGATTAACCTAGTAACTGAGGTTATTAACAATCAACCTCCTGAAGGTTTCTTCGTTACACCTGAGCGTCATGAGATTAAGATGATTGGCGCAGAGGGTAGGTCATTGAGAGCTGAGAGCTATCTTGATTATTTCAAGAAGCGTGTTCTTGCTGCTCTTGGTCTATCTGGCGTTGATATCGGTGAAGGTGATACTGCTAATAGATCAACTGCTGCTACTATGTCTAGCAGTCTTATTAATGCAGTTAAGAGTGACCAGCTTGTTCTTGAGGAACAACTCTACGCAAACATAATTGTTCCTTTGCTACAAGAAAGCACTGAAGATAATTCATTTGACTGGCTTGATCCTAAGAATAAAGTCTACTTGCGCTTTAAAGAGATTGATGTTGATAACCAACTTAGAAAGGAGAATGGAGCTATCCAGCTTTGGCTTAATAGCGCTATTAGTCATGATGAGCTGCGCGAAAGAATTGGTATGTCACCTGCTAGCGAAGACGAGTGGGATCATATGTACTACAAGATGATTACAGAGGCTCAGAAGCTATTAGAGCTTGGTAACAATCCTAGTAGTCCGCTGGCCGAGACATCTGCTAAGAGCGATAAGACTCCTATGTCATCTGCTGACCTAAAGAAAGCAAGAGAGGTTAGGGCTCAGAATGGCTCACCAGTCAAGTCTTCTCCGGTTGATATTAAAAAAAAAATTCAATAGAGACTCCTAGCGGCAAGACAAATGCTAACCAGGTTCGACCTCAGAACCAACACGGAACAAAAAGTGGACCTGGTAGTTTAGTCACTGACGCAGATGAGTACAGAGAAAGTATCTCTAATCTAATAGGCGGTCTTAGGACAAAAGTTGATTTAAGCTTTAGCCCTGAGCTTAGTCTTGATAAGGCTTTTGAAAGCTTTAGCGTTATGCTAAAAGACAATAGCATAAAGAGTTATATGGAAGGGTATGCTGCTTATGCTGATCCATCTGATCTACTAAACTCTGCTAATACACAGAACATCGAATTGCAATTAAAGGTTCAAAAGTTCTTTGTTGATAAGTTGCATATGGAAATGCGCACAAGCCAAGGAAATACAATTGGTGATTCAGCTAGAAAAATTGGCCATCGCATGATGTCTATTTATGAGACAGAAAGAATGCGTAGTTACAATTGGGGTGCTTATAATGGACTAAAAGATTCGGGGGAAGAGGTATATCAAATATACGATCAGAGTAATCAGTCTATAATAGATAATAGAAAAATCTCAGAGACTAAATATCATGATTTACCTCCGGATCATCCAAATAGCAAAGTCATTATAAGGAAAGCTAATGAAAAGAAGTAAAAGACTATTACAAGAAGGTATCGTCCAAGACTACTTTGTTAGTAGCGTCAAAGGTGACTTTACCCATGAAGTCTGGGACAAGAAGAGCCCACACTTTCTTGACTTCAAATACTTTATTAGTGATGGTGTGGCAGAGAATAAGGTTGGTCTAGTAACTCTTACAAAGGTTACGCATGGCATGAGGCCTACTCAGAATAATCTTATCTATATGCCATCTGACCTTAAAGATGCTATTCCAACTCTTACTAGTCCATACAATATTCCCATTAAGCCTATGCATAAGGAAGTTGCTATTGTCGATGGTAAGAAGATTGAGAACAGAGAGGTAGGTGCAGTTGGTCGTGCCATTGGTGGTACCTGGGTTGATAACCCTAAAGCTGGTTATAATGTTAGCTCTATAATGATCAAGGATGGCCTTATGCTTAAGGCTCCTGATGTTGCTATGGCTCCCTATATGAAGAAGCTTGCCAAGTCTGGAATGATGACTGATGAGGATTTTGAGGGCCTCGGATGGGTACTTGTCAAGGGACTTGTTACGGATCCAGAAGCCGTAGAAAAAACCCTTGATGGCCGCTATCTTACAGTTAGTGTAGAGATGACACCTAATGACCTTTATGATTCTATCTCAGGTAGATCATATAAGACTGATGAGATGGAATGGGACATTGGCGATGATATTGATGGCGTTAAAGCTTATGGCGTACCTAGTGGTCTT
>JBBARF010000181.1:0-5736 GCA_040399925.1 Bacteriovoracaceae bacterium | reverse complement strand
TCAATTAGATTCGACCCTTTTTTAAATGTAATTTCAAGTTGATATTTACTTTCAGCCTCAACTTCTACATGAGAAAGATTTGGATTAAGTACTTGAAGCAACAACTCATCACCAGTTGAATCATCAAAATCGTCAGCGTCATCAGAAATACCGTTTGCAGTTAAAATTTTTGTGTCTGGGCTTGCAAAAATGAGAATTTCATAGCGCCCAGAGCCTGGGAGTGAAATATTCTGCTCCCACGGTGAAGTTGCTTTAGATTTGCGAGGTTTCTTTGGTGATGAAATCTTCGATGCCAAACGACATGCAACATATATTCCTGGAGCCCAAGCTTGCAACGATATTACTCGCAGAGTTGCATTTTTACTTCCCAAAGCAGAGCACTTGTAAGAAATAGGTGTTTTATGAGATGGTGGTTGGTCACTTAATAAAATTGATTTTTGCCTTGCAAGCGTCAGTGGTGATTTCATACTGCCACCAACAATAGAAACCAAGTCTTGAGCTCCTTTAGGCACAAAATCCCGGGAAATAATTTCCAACTCAACCACACTCTCAACAACTGCTGGCATACCTTTGGGGAAAGAAAGTATCGAATTAATACATTCAAGACTTAGTTCAGATGAAGACTCTCCACCGCCGCCACCAGCATCTCCAAGAATATCTACCCAAACCTCAGTTGTTAAAATTGTCCACCAATCAGGTGCGGGTAAACTCAATATAGGATTTGAATCTGGAAGATAAAAAGCTTCTGTTGAACGTTCGAATGCGGTGTGAATTTCGCAAACATTTTGAATATGATCGAGAAAATCCGTCAAAGCAGATTTAATCTCAGGCGCGGCCTCAACCAAAGGCGACGCTTGCAACCTTTCAATGCCTGTTCTAAACCCTTCATTCAATTCAGAAGAAAGCTGAGAAAGAACACTAAGTTGAACTTTGGCTGAAATTTTTCCTTCTCGTACTGATGGTACTCCACAAGCAAGAGCAAGGGCATTTACATTGCTCATCTGACCAACAAAATCAGGAATTGAAAAAATTCTTGACAATAAATTCCAAGAGTCAGTTCTATCTCCAAAGCTTTGATCCATATCGTCTAAAGAATAAGCTGCAGATTTAACAATTGCAATTGCTTCTTCTAATTCATCTTCATTAAACGAAGCAGCTTTAAGTCCATGTACTAATAAATTTTGAAAAAAACCATCACTCCACCATTCATCGATTGTTGAATGCAATGTATTCGCAGAACTAGAAATACCAAATTCCTCTGTAGTAGAGGCAACAGACATATTGCTATGCTGACCAGGTGGAATTAAGGCAAGAAAACTAGATTTTTTGTTCGGATCATTTCTAACGTTTAGCAAGTGGTCATGAGAGCATTTCCCTGAAAGACCAATTGGTGGATTGCCTTCAGTAATTTTATCGGAAGGCAATTGCAACAATACTGGTATTTTGTGATCTGGCTCATTTTCAGTCTTAGATAAGGAAACACCACCAGTTTTCAAAAATTCATCAAATACCAACTCCATAATTGAAATTGGAGGGCCATGAAAAATATATCTAGACTCTCGAATCTGATCAGTTGAAACGTGACTCTCATCTAAGACTTTTTCCTGAATGAGTCTTACTAAAGTCTTGACCAAATTAGTCATTATTTATTTCCTTATTTTTTTGGGCGAAAGGTGGCAATAGCAACATTCCACTTTCTGCGTCTGGGCTATCTAAAACTAGACCAAGCATGCGTAGTTGAGCACCCAAATCATTTCTCGCTATATCTCGGCCATCAACCGCAATACCATAAGCTGCCAGGTGCTGTCCGAGCCTAAAGACTGAACGTGGCCCCGAAATACCTGAAAGTGCGCAGTGGACTAGTGCGAGGACTGCAACCGGCCCCAGAGAGACGACCCAGGGACTCGATGAAAAGGCACTCTTCTTTTTTAATATGTATCCTTGATCGTAACCACGTAATAGCAATACAGCTGTCTGACGCTGTCCCAGAACATAAGTAGCAAATTCAACAAGGTTACTTCCGATGCCTTTTTTACAATTTAAGGTCCGAGATTCTTTTTCTTTTAAATCAATAAAGTGTTTAGTTACTTGTACATCGAGGAGTTTTTTTCTATTGATATCTACATGCTGAATTAATGCTAATAGTCCCTCTGGACTATCAATATTTCCAGAAAACTCTTTATTGATACTCACTAAAGCCCAAAGCAAATTATTGATACCTAGTCGAGCTGCCAAATATGAAGATACCTTATCTTTAATTCCATTAAGTGCTTTGCCACCATATGTCATGTATTGTGGTGAAGCAGGGAAAATTTCTTCACTAAGCTGATTAAGATTAAGGTCAAATCGACTGTGTATTGATTCATTCAATTGCTTCCAAATTCTAGACTGTACATCGCATATCCAAGTTATATGCGCAACAGCACTAATTCTTAAAATCGAATCTAAAAGACTAGTCCATTGCCGACGCGTGACAAGATTTTTTGAATCTATGATGGCTTTCAAATCCTTAACAAACTGGCGTGCTGGGAAAAACTTAATTTTATTTAGGTCTGAATAATTGATTCGCCCCAAATCAGTCTCGGAAGGTTGAATTAATTTCCAATCTTTTTCTGTCGTCCAGCATTCAGTCTCTTCATTTAGCCACCTTGCAAATACGTCATCATTTTCTGAAACAGAAAGTGCATCAAACAAGTCTTTCCAAAGTTTTCTGGCTTCTTGATCGCTAGTAGACCCAAGCCAAACCATTCGACGAATTAAGCTACCAGCAGGCCAAGAGTTACTACTTAAACGGGCACTTCCAGAAAATACTGATAGTTGAGGAACTAAAGGAACAACTTGCAAGAATCTTTTCGTGGATTGATTGGGTAACTTAGGGCTTTCCAAAACACCATGCAACATAGAACTCCAGGTCGCCAGATCAACAGTTGATCCAATTGGGGGGGCTTGATTTCGATCTCTGAGCGTTTGGATTTTTTTCTCTATATTTCTCCCATTTTGCGGAACATTACCTTCGCTAACGTTAGGGAATCCTATTGTTCGATAAAGAGAGGCCAAAATAATTTCAGAACTAGCGTATTCAGGCGCAGGGTTCATCGATAAAGATGAAGTCTTGTAAACGCTATGCGTGTTCTCCCGCTTCCACGGTGATTGAATAAAAATTTCGTATGACATTACGAGATCCTTGCAAGAGATACAAAGCCGTTGAATGACTTACTGATTTCATTTCCATCGGCTCCGACTTGTATCTTTGCGTCTTCCCATAACTCATGATCTCTAACGATCGGCCCAGATAATCGTGCTTTTATAGAATCTAACAAGGCAACGACATTTCTAGATAGAGATGCTGGGGACATGCCACGCTCAAGTTGTTTAATTGCCCTAAATAAATCATATGTCAAGGGTATAGCTTGTGCTGATTCGCCAGTACCAATCTTTAAATAACAAATGGGTGATGTAGGTCTGCCTAAATTACTCAACGGCAAGGGGCGGACATTTCGGTGAGGAACTATCAGTGTCGTTTGTCTTTGGGTAGGAGGCAAAGGTTGACCAAATGTTGTAGTGAGTGATACGTAAAATCCATCTTTTTCATTTAATAATTCTTTGACCTGCTTTGAAATAGCATGTAGTTTGTGACCATTTACATCTTCAACAATTTCTTGGAAAGAATTCAATACATTTAAGTCAGCAACGACTGCGTATCGAACACAAATACTTCGCCTAACCAATCTGCAAGAAAAATCACGCAAACATCTTTGAATAAAGTTTGCAGCAGTTGGTTTTTTTCTTCTATTGACTGAGTCAGATAAAAAAGTATCAGCCTTTGCTAAGCGCTTTAAAAGCTCTACTTCAGTAACACTCAGTAATCGAGATGTTTTAATGAAGTCATACCCACCTTGAACTGACTTACTAAAGCGAGCATCTAATTCACTTAAATTTATCTTTTTTCTAACGTTGAAAGAAATTTCGCATTCAGGGTTTGCCATTGCTGGATCAAGGCTCTCTGATATTGATGTTAGTAATGAAGAGATTGTCGCTGGTAGATAAGCAGTCTTTTTATCAGACATGAATAGTTGGAACCCCATAAGGAGTCGCCCTTCTTCTGTCGTTTTTTCAATCCCTAACTCTTTGAGAGCACTTTTAAATTCATTACTTAGACTACTGTCCCAATGATGAAATAGTGCATGCTGATACCCTGATGTCGCCAAATAGAAAATTGCAGTGAGTTCCTGTTTTGTAGGAGTTGCCTGTGTTTTTTGAGACAAATCAAGCTTTACCAAACTGCTAGCCCATTCACATGGGTTAGATTGTCTTCCTTTAGTTTCTTGTCGATACCCAGCTAATAGATAAGAAATCAGCGAGAAAAGATCACGGAAACTCCAGCGCTTTCCACTTTGCAATTCATACCATCTCAATATTTTCAAAAGTGATTCAGCAGGTTGCTCCTTACTTAAAATAGTTTGGCTATTGCAAAACGGACATTGCTCCCCGGCGGCACATGCCCCAAAAGACGTCCAATAGCTCGGGTTCACAGCATGTCTAAATAGTGAACTAGCTACAGAATTCAATTCATTATCAGTTGGTATGAATAACGACTCAACATCCATCGGCCAAACTGCGATAGTAGGATACTGTTTGAGAGGCCAACACTGTGGTGCACTAGATGAAAGGCTAACAACTTTTGTTATCTCTTCAATTAAACTAGAAACAACAGCATTTCCAGCGTCTATCGTTTCGATTAAAGCCTCATCAAGCACCCCGCGATTTATGCAACATAAATAGTAATGACTGGTATCACTGTTTAGTAATTCAGATATTTCTTCGACTAGTAAGCTAGCAGCACTAGACTTTTTACCGGTAACCGTTGCTGTTGCATCTTGCACAATATCCAGCCTGAAGTTTGGGTCAAGCGAATGCAACTCCCGGCCCAAAAAGGTAACAACTCGCGGTACTGGTTGACCTGATGCTGGACGAAAGTCCTTGGCGAGTTGTTTTACCATCTCCCCATTAGCTTTAAATTCAACATCAAATTTCTTTATCGTGTTCTCAATCGCCTCAGTCTTACCATTACCAGGCCCTCCGACCAAGAAGAGAATCCTTGGAACATGACTTTCATTTGTGACTACGTAACTTACCCATTTTTCCAATCGAATAATTAAATTGGTTTTTAAAAGGTCTTTCCCTGGCCGCCCACTACTGATGTCAAAAAGCCTCTTGACTCCTCCTGAATGATGCCCAGCCCATTCAACGAGCCCCTTAGGAAAATTTATGCTTGCTTCATCTTGATTCATCGTAATGTCCTCATTAAGAACTATTGGTTCAATCATTTTTTTCTGCAGTATGGTTAAAAAGGCTGACGTTAATTTACCGTTGCAAATTAAATTAAAATCAGAACTATTAACAAGATAGAGAACTCCATCTTTGCAAAAAAATACAAGAAGGTCATTTGGCTGAGCAAATTTTTTAATCCCACTTATCCAAAACCTAGGATCACCCTTTTTTGAATCTGGTCTGTATAGCGAAAGTTGAAGCGGAACTTCATCCAAAGGGGTCAGAATCCTTGACTCGATAACACGTTTAAAACTTTGGCCTTTTTCTTGTTTTGAAAAATCATGAATTTGAAAAAGCTTAAAAAATTCACACAGCTTTTCATGAGCATCAAAAATTGATTTATCAAGGCCAGTAGAGGTTGGGTAAAAGTAGCCAATCTCTAAACTAGCTTCACTAAAAGCTCGT
>JBBARF010000180.1:0-5864 GCA_040399925.1 Bacteriovoracaceae bacterium | reverse complement strand
GGTGGGTAAGGGGGTCGATGGTGAGGGTGTGGAAGGTCCAAGGGGAAGAAAAAGAAAAAATTACACGATAGTCGCGAGTACCGTTCTGATTTCTATATTTTCGGAGCACTTAAAGTGACCCAAAGGGCATTTTTCATGGC
The DNA here is from genome assembly GCA_040399925.1 of Bacteriovoracaceae bacterium. Lineage (GTDB taxonomy): Bacteria > Bdellovibrionota > Bacteriovoracia > Bacteriovoracales > Bacteriovoracaceae > Peredibacter. Next base: position 5,724 of record JBBARF010000180.1, on the reverse strand, counting down.
CGTGAAGGCCACAGGGACGGCAGTCAAGCTTGTTTCCGACGTCCACGACGACCGAATCTTCAGCCAGTGGTGTATAGCCGAAGGCCGGGACAGTTGAGCAGAAAATAGCTGTGGTTTTAGCATTCACACTTGAGGCGAGATGCAAGGGAGCCGAGTCGTTCACAAAAACACGCTTGGCCGTTTTCATGAGGGCCGCTGAATCCAACAAGTTCAACTCTCCACAGAGATTTTCGGTATTGGGAAGATCTTTTGCAATCTCATCACACAGGGCCTTATCCGATGGAGCACCAATAAAATAAACTTTTCCAAGCTTCACTAATTCTTCCGTGAGCTCGCGGTACTTGTGCTGACTCCATGCCTTGGTAAACCAAACTGAAGCGGGTGCTACAACAAAGTACAAAGGTGTAATATAAGGCGCGACCTTATCAAAATTTTTCTGAGTTAAAGGCAGATCAGGTCGGTAATTTTTTGCATTACTTGAAATCAGCATCGGTGGCTTAACCGCACGGATGAGCTGCAAGTTACGCTGCACTTCATGCCAAAACACTTTACCTTCCATATGTGGAATCTTGTGATCGATGCGATGAGTGTAAAAAAAGCTTAAAGGATTTTGCTTAAAGCCCACTTTCTGGCGGGACTTCATGAGGGCCGTGATCAACCCGCTATTAAAATGGCGGTGAAGATTAAAGACGGAATCAAATTTAATGCTACGGAGTTCCCAGATGAGCTTGATGAGATTAAGAATCTTGCCGCCCTTCTTGTCCCAGATCCAAACCTTATCCACAGAATTAAGACCCTGAATCACTCCTTCATTACCCTTACGGAGGAAAAAATGGACCTTCGTCTTAGGAAATTCCATTTTGACAGCACGTGCAAACTGGCTCGCAAGGATCGTATCCCCAATGAAAGCCGTTTGGATGATGAGAATTGTTTTAGCGTCACTCATAAGTTAAAATCATTGTAATCTGACAAGAGTGCAAACACTATGGAAAAAATAACGGCGATCATCCCTACACTGAACGAAGAAGTTCATATCAAAGCGGCCATTGAGTCCGTTCTTTGGTGTGATGAAATCGTCGTTGTGGATTCATTTTCAACTGATAAAACAGTAGAGATTGTGAAGTCGTTTCCCCAAGTGCGCTTGCTTCAGCACGAGTATGAGCATTCGGCTGCTCAGAAAAACTGGACCATTCCGCAGGCCTCGCATCCTTGGATTTTCTTGCTTGATGCTGACGAGAGACCAACTCCGGAACTCGTGGCAGAAATCAAGGGAATCTTAACATCTGGATCTAAGACATCAGCTTTCTGGATTTATCGCCGCAATAACTTTATGGGCAAACGGATTGATTACTCAGGCTGGCAGTCTGATAAAGTGATTCGCCTCTTTAAACGTGATGAATGCAAGTACCAGAACAAGCACGTGCATGCTGAGATTGAGTCGACCGGACCGATCAGCATCTTGAAGCACAAGCTCATCCACTACACCTACAAAGACCTGACGTCATATCTCAAAAAGGCCGATCGCTACACCACTTGGGGAGCGATTGACCGTTTTCAGAAGTTTGAGAAAAGAGGTCACAAGATTGGAATTCTGTACTTATTCTTCCGCCCTTTCGGTCGGTTCGTAAGGCACTACTTCTGGCGTCTGGGTTTTTTAGATGGAACTCATGGCTTTGTGGTTTCTGCGATGGCGGCCTTCAACGTGTTCATTCGAGCACTGAAGATCTGGAGACTGCAAAACGGTGAGAAGATCGAGGATCCGTTTAAAAAATGATATTGATGATGTCTTGAAAAAAGAACATCCCTAAACCTATCTTAGTTCCCCAATAAACCAAATTTAATATCGAAACGGTGTTTTTCATGCCCGGATTATGGCCTTAACCACCATTGTGGTGGAGGAAATCTCCCGGTTCTGGTAATAATTACCAAAAAACCCGGAGACCCCATGAAACTTCAAGAACTTATTAACGAAGCCGACCTCGTCATGACCCTGCCTCAGATCAAGGCCTACTTCCTCGGAGCTCTCCATGCTGAGAAACCGCTCCCGTTCGATAACGCCATAACGGAAGTTCTTGAAGAAGAAAATGAAGCCCTGTCCATTGAACTCAAAGTCTATTTTGATGAACTGAAGGCCAAGCGTGCTCAGGAAACGAAAACCATTTTTCCTCAGTTTAAATCTGATCAGGAATTTTTAAGTGTGGCCCGTGAGCAGTTAGATTATTTTCTAATGGGGATGAGTCTTGCTGGAACTCATGGTGACGCCTGCACTGATACTGACGTTGGTGAACTCATTGATGAACTGGAAGACACGGTTCTTGAACTTGATGAATACTTGTCAGTTGAAAATCCGGAAAAAGACGATACTGATGATATCAAAACTTTTCTTATGGAAACGTGGGAAGACTTCATCAAATCAAAAAAATTCTAAGCAATTAAATTAAGAATCTTTTCTCTGTAAGAGTACTGAACGTGAGGGTGCTCCAGAGAAAAGATTTTTAGCCCTGCATTTCTGAGTTTGCACGCCGGACACTTAAGGCACCCTTCTTTTTCTATCCCTTCATAACACGTAATCGTTTTCTCTAACAGATATGGCAAAACACCCAGACTGAGTCCCAGCTCCATCGTTTCTTTTTTATTCATCTGAACCAGTGGAGTTTTGATTTCAAAACTGGCATCTGCAAAATCGAGGCGAAGAGCTTCCTGGATAATATCCATGTAAGCGCGCGAGCAGTCTCGGTAGCCCGAGTTCGCGGCTTCGAGTTCCATCACTCCCATATAAATGCAATGAGCACCTAGAGAGTTGGCGTGAATTGAAGCGACTCGTGCCATGAGACCATTGCGACCAGTGACGAGAGTATTAGGAGCTTCGCCGGTTTTATGAACGATAGCTTGAGTGTTTCCAATCAGAGCACTGGTAGTGATTTGTGAGAGGCAATCCAGATTGATTTCGACGTGTTCAACTTTGAATTGCTCACAGATTTCGCGGGCACGTGTGAGTTCTAAAGCGTGGCGCTGATTATAAGTAAAAGAAACCGAAAGAACGTTCTGAGCACCGAACTCTTTAATCGCCAGGGCCAGACAGAGACTTGAATCCATACCGCCTGAATGAACAACCAGTGCGAGTTTTTTCATTAGTAAGGTCTGTTCTTTTCCCACTCATAGTCGGATTTAATAATGAGATCAAGGTTATCGTATTTTGGTTTCCAGCCGATGACGGTCTGGATGCGATCGGCTTGAGAGGTGAGGCTGGCCGGATCGCCTGCACGACGAGGAGATTCGATCACTTTGAAATCAACTTTGGTAATCTCTTTCACGCGAGTGAGAACTTCTTTGACTGAAAATCCGTGGCCGTAACCGCAGTTTAAAATGTCAGATTTTCCACCGGCCTTAAGATAATCGAGGGCCTTAACGTGAGCATCGGCCAGATCAGAGACATGAATATAATCACGCACGCATGTTCCATCTTTGGTTGGATAGTCTGTACCAAAGATGTCCATCTTGGTGCGTTTCCCTATCGCCGTTTCACACGCCACTTTAATTAAGTGAGTGGCCTCAGGGAATGACTGACCGATTTTTCCCTCGGGATCAGCACCTGAGACATTGAAGTAACGAAGGATCACGAAATTTAAATCAGAACTGGCAGAGACATCTTTAAGCATCTGCTCAGTCATGAGTTTTGAATAGCCGTAGGGATTAATCGGAGCCAGCTCAGAGTCTTCATGACAAATCCCATCCTTCGGCATGCCGTACACAGCGGCCGTTGAAGAGAAGATGAACTTATTCACTTTGTGTTTGAGGCACATTGAAATGAGGGACTGAGAGTTCACGGTATTATTTTGATAATATTTTAAAGGATTGGACACACTTTCTGGGACGACGATACTGCCGGCGAAGTGCAGAACGGCCTCAAAATTGTGGTCCGCGAAGAGACGATCGAGCTTTGCCGTGTCCGCGAGATCACCCTCAACCAATTCACCGAAGGTCACGGCCTTACGATGACCTGTGCTGAGGTTGTCGTAAATGATGATGTCGTGCTTGAGCGTACCAAGTGCTTTGACAACATGAGAACCGATATACCCGGCCCCGCCGGTAATGAGTATTTTCATAGGCAAATTCTAACTCGTTACAAGGTTTTAAGATACTCAATAAGTTCTAATCTATTCTCATGGGTTAGTGCCTTAAAGTTTTCAAAGTAGTGCCCGTCGTTAAGATGACCTGCACGTTTGATATCATAAAGTCTGCGACCTCGAACACCGGACTCGGCCGTTAGTCCTACTTTCACTTCATCAAACCGTTCTCTTTCTCCGGCATTTTTAAGTGAGAATGTTTTAGGTCTCACTGCTGGATCCGACATCACATCATAAAGTGTCGGAACCGAAGCATTGTGGAAGTAAGGAAAGCGCGACCAGATCCCCCAAAGTTTAGGAGCGACGTAGCCTGGTTCTTTTTTACGAACGGATTGGATCACATCGTTTAGAGGATTGGTTTCAATCAAACTGTAGAGCTGCTCTGTCAGAGCATTCAAGCGATCAGGATCGGTTTTAACAATTCGAAGTGGTATGTGCCTTGGTGATTCAAAGATCGGATGACCTTGAAGATCACGCATATGATTTCCATGACAACTTAAACAGTTTGCTTGAAAGAGTTTCTCTCCCGCATGAACTTTTGATGAATCAATTTTAAATGGGTAGTTCGGAGAAAGAAATTCTCCGAGGTAATCTTCGGCCTTATGAACTTTTTCGTAATACTCACGAACATTCGCCGCCGTTTGACCGGCATAAAGCTCAACAGCAATTCCCCATCCGCCGAGCTCGCCATTTCCTTCGCCGTCCCAGAATGAACCGGTCTTACGTTTTTCACCGTAGCCCCACATGTGAGGAATCTTGACTTGGCCACGCGGAGTGTTTGTAGGGAAAGGAATGTTCGCGACTTTATAAAACCAAGAACGAATCAAACTCGTAGGCACTAGCCCCTGAGTCATGTTCGCCATCTCTTTAGTGGCAAGCCCTTTGGTAAATTCCATCGCACGCTGATGAACTTCTTTAAACTTGGGATTCGACCTCGGAAGCGCTCCCCATAGTCCCATCGCCAGACTCGCATCTTTTCCAATTTGTCCGACGTCGATATTTTTATTTCCAAGACCCACGATGTACTGACCAGCAGCTTTACCACTATGACAGGCGACACATCCGAGAACTCCGACTTGCATTCCTTCATAAGGAACATTGTAGAGACCCTTAGCTTCGTTGTTCGCAAAAGTTAAACCCCAACGCTGATAAATCATTCCAAGATCTCCGGAACCGATCCCCTGCTTTCTCATAATATCGTAGAGTTTTATGAGATCCGGCGAAATCGCCATCCCACGCCCCTTATAAAAGAAATGCAGATTTTTAAACGCATCCACCGCTTCAGTATGTCGTTCTAAGCGGACATCCTGCGCGTACAAAGGTAAACTCAAAAGAAGTAAAAATAAGGTTTTCATCATAGAGAAAACCATATCAATGAGAACGTAATAGTTCAAAGGCTTGAGAGAGAATGAAAGAATCTCCGACTAAAACAATCTGCTTTTTTAACTCCAATAAGGCGTGGGGTGGCGGCGAAAAATGGCATTTCACCACTGCCAAAGAGTTTCAACGCCGCGGCTACAAAGTTATTCTCGCCACTAACATCCGCTCTGAACTCTATAAGAAAGGCACCGCAGAAAAACTCCACACTCAGCCCTTC
>JBBARF010000179.1:0-5875 GCA_040399925.1 Bacteriovoracaceae bacterium | reverse complement strand
GTAAGACATAAAAAAAGGGAGCCCCTGCTTGGCTCCCTTCTTTTCGGCATCTTGCCTTTGAGAGTGACATCCTGTCACATCTTACATTTATTATACCCAATCTTTTTTCAGGACAAAGAGAAATATCAGTAGGAAATCTTTTCCAAGGGATATTGTTTAAAATTCAAAATCCCCACTTCAACCATTTGCCTTAATGAGCGATCAAAGAGTAAAATTTCATTACTAAGCTTATGAAACTTCGAATTAGTGGAGCAATCAAGATGAGTATCCGATCATCAAAGTCAACCAAAGTGACCACGAGTTTTACTTATTTTATTCCGGCGCCACCTAACCGCAAAACTGGTTATCGTGAAAAAGAGTTCGATAAAATCCTAAACGGAATCTTACAGTCGGGTTTTGAGATCCTTAAAATCGAAACCCAATCAGTGGAAACGGGCCTCTTTATCTTCGCTTTACTCAAATCAAGCAAGAAAGTGGCTGCCTTGGATAAGAATATGGACATGCACGACAAGTTCAAACTCTCTCATCGTTATGAATCTCCCGAATTTCTCATGGAAGATGAAGATGCATAAATTTTTGATTCTGCTTTTCTTTTTCAGTGGGTGCGCTTTTTTCATTCAGAAGATTGATACTCCTATAACTGATGAAAAAGCGTATCGAAAAAAACTTCCTCGTATTGAAAGCTATTGCCCTAATGAAGAGGGGTTTCCTTTCCAACTTGTAGGCACCAATGCTCAAGCGCAACTCATCTATAAAAAATTCCGTGCTCAGCCCAATATCAAAAAACTCGATCACCTCGATCACTTTGCCCTTTGGAGTTTACTTCAACTCTCCATTCGCCCGGATCAATCCTCTCCTACTTCGCGCCTTCAGGTTCTCATTGATAACAATGGGAAGGGTCAGTATTTTGATTTCTTTTCGGAAATTCCGGAAGACCAATATCCTTATTTCTACGGTATCGAATGGATCCTGAAAAAATTTGGAAAAAAGACCCGTCTTGAGACCTACATCTCACTGATTAATGAAGAGATGAAAGAGCAGCTCAAAGTGGGAGACAATCTGGAGTCATTCCTAATGGCAAATATTGAGCGTCTCAAAGATAATGCTGAACTCTCTCCCTATTTCCTCCGTGGAACAGAGGTACTTAAAGAAAATGAGAGTATGCCTAGGCTTGATATGGCGGCCGTCATTAAGCATTACCGTTTGAAAGAAAAATCTCAGAAGATCATGGTCAACTCTACGCTCAATACCTTCGTCGGTGAAAATAGCAGTAAAGGTAGCTGCAACTATGACTTCAACCTCTATAACAATTCTATCTTTCTCATTGATAATGTTATTCCGGATGCCAATCTCTTTGGTCTTTCGGATAAATCGTTCTCTTTCATGGCCTCTTCTTCTCAGAAATTTGAAAAAGTGGAATCCTTGCTCGGTCTTCCTCTCTTCAAAGGAATCTCCCGCATCCGAAGTTCGGCCGTCTGTGTGATTGAAAATGATAACGGGAAAATCTGGACCTTCTCCAATAAGAGTCGGGATCCTGGCCAGCATCTTTTCCAGCTCATGCGCTACGGGCTTGCCCGCGCAGATAGTACGGCAGATGTGGATAAGCTTATCCGTCACTCACGTTATCTTTTCCTCTACGATCCTACCCGACTTATCATCGAGTCTAATCGTAGCCGTAATACCCAGATTGAAAATCTCTTAAAGCTCAATATCCCAATCTATAATGCTGAAAAACTCGGCAACATCTGGGCCTATACATCCTTTCAAAATAAATCCCGTTTCGTCATCGATGATCGAAACGATGGAACTTTTCTGTGCGAATAACCATTGTCGGTACAGCTTCAGGACGAAAGCAGTTTTTAGAACTCTCCCCGCTTGAAATGTCGGATAATCTCATGGATTGGTTACGAAAAAAAAACATCACGATAGCTTCATCTTGTGATGGTGAAGGTGTCTGCAAAAAATGTGTGATTCAAAATGACTGGCTAACTTGTCAGTTGACGTTGGAGGAGTTCCTCCAACGTCAGCCTGATGGTTTAGTTTTTGTGAGTTATCTTTAAAGAGCTTTGAAAGCACCCTTTCCAGTAATATAGAAAGAATCCACCGAAAGATCGGCCTTAAGAACCGTTTTCACTTCATACTCAAGTAGCAGAATTGCTCCAGCTACAGGATTCTCTTTTGTTGCTGTATTCTGAATCCCACCCAATTTCATTGTGGCGCGGAAGTCATAACCAAACATAGTGGAAGCTGTTACAGGAATAATCTGAGCACCTGTAATGTAGGCGCCTTTTCCATAGTATGAACCATTGTATGAGAACATTACTGTATAGCGAAACACAACGGTTTCCATGCCGAAGAGATTTTCATACTTAATTTCGTAAGTACGTGTCTGAGGCATACTGAAACCTTCAACGTCCAAGATATCTACCATCACACCATTAGCTTTTGGAATGATACTAATAGGAGCGTAGCTGGTTGTGTTGCTTGGTTTACCTTTGATAACGAGGTTGTATATGTCCTCGCCTAGAGCTACCAGATCACGAGCGGTAGCAATAACTTTTCCGACTTTTTCAAACTGATCGACCTGACCTGTATCATTGAGGAGTTCAGCTGATGACTCACTCACGAGTTCTTTAGTTTCCTGGTTCAAAACATCCGTTTTGATCTCGAAAACCTGGATTTTCTTTGTTGTTAAATACTTCTCTTGTAGTGAAAGAGTTTTTGCACTTACTGATCCTGCCCCCAAGATCATTAAGCCAGTTAATGCCCCCGCCTTAAAATTCAAACCCATGTTTCCCCCTTTGGTTTTGAATCGCCTGGGCCCAAAAGACCATCAATGACTTTTAAAGTCAAACCTTTGACCGTTCAAATGAATCGGTTTTCATGTCGCAGTCAGCCATTTACACGTTTTTTGCTGAAATAACGGTGTTATTTCTTGCCACCCCTAAGAACGCTCAAGTAAATTGATGGGCAACTTACATTAGTTTTGCTTATACGACTTATTACTTTAACTACTTAAACCAGGTGGCTCGAATGAAAAGAATTATGGGACTTTTGCTACTCTCATCAAGCCTCACGGTTCAAGCGGCCATTACTATCGGCACTTACAATATCAGAAACTTTGATTACGACGAACGTTCTCGTGTCCGCACAGATAAAGCTCAATTAAGCACAATTCTTAAATCCCTGGGTGCTGATATCTTAAGCGTTGAAGAAGTGAACAACACGAAAGCTATGGAAGATCTGATTGCGGCCAAAATGCCAGGCTACGATACTGCTCTCACAAACTGTGGTGGAGCTCACGGACAAAAACTTGGATTCATCTTTAATACAGCAAAAATTGAATTACTAAGCTTCACTGAAGATCTCACTATTACTGAACCAGGTACTGCTGGTGCTTGCGATGCTGGTACTCGTCCACTTGCCATTGCTTTGTTTCAAATTAAAGCGACAAAACAAAAATTCTACGGTTACACAGCTCACTTGAAGGCCAGTAGCGCTCCAGAAGCGATGACAAAACGTGCTAAGCAATACGAAATTTTGAGAAAAATTGTAGCAAACAACGTAGCAAAGACCGGCGTTAAAGATTTCTATATTGCAGGAGATTTCAACACGACTGAATATCTCAATAAAGGTGCTGACTATAAGGGTCTCACGAAAATTGTAAGCGCTCTTGGTGCTAAAGATCTTGCAGCAAATCTTTCTTGTTCGGCTTACTGGTGGGGCGGTACTGATGATGGAATTGAAACTCCGTCACTACTTGATCATGTGATCGTATCTCCGGGTCTCCTTAAGACTTCTGGAACAGCTAAAGCAGGAGCTCACTGCCAAAAAGTTTCTTGCCGTGAAGCTTCTTTGAAAGATCTCGGTATTAGCTATGAGTCAGTTTCAGATCATTGTCCAATTACAGCAACTATTCAGTAATAAATAAGAGAGGCCCCTTGTTCAAAGGGGCCACTTTCCTTAGAATAACCTTCTAAGGAGAATTCATGAAATATCTAAGTATTGATCTAGAGGCGACCGGACTTGCAGAGGACTGCCTGATCATAGAATTCGCCATGATTCCCTTTGATACTCAATTCAAACGTTTAGAAGAACCACTGGCCCGTTCAGTTTATATCCACTGCCCGTCTTTTGAAGATCTCAAAGATTCACTGGACCCATGGGTTCGTGATCATAACGAAAAAATTATTCGCAAAGCAAATGCCGAAGGCATGATGATGTCTGAGTTCAAAGAATACTTACAAAAGTATTTAGAGAGTCCGGAAGTTAAGGCCTACTTTGGTCCGGGAAAAATCGTGCTGTTTGGTAAATCGATGACGGCCATTGATTTGCCCTTTATGTCTCGAGACCTTGGTTGGGAATTTATGCGTAAGTATTTTCATCACCGCAATCTGGATCTTTCTGGATTTGGTTATGGAATGATTGATTTGGGACTTCTTCCATTAGGAATGGATTCGGGATCAAATATGATGAATCATCTGGGGATGGGTGCCGTGGCTCATACCGCACTTGAGGATGCAAAAAACACCGCAATTATGTATCTTAAGCTGCTTGAGAAGTACGGCAAGACTGTCTAACTAGTCTTCTTTCTTAGAGAGAAACTGAGCAGGATTACGGACTTTATTTTTCACACGTATTTCAAAGTGAAGATGGGGACCAGTCGAGCGACCTGTGTTCCCTACTTCGCCAATGACTGCACCTTTTTTAACAGAGTCACCCTTTTCCACATCATTACTGCGGTTGTGGGCGTAGACTGTAAAGATATCGTCACTGTGAGCTATCACGATCATATTACCGTAACCACGAATCCCATTATCTGAATACACCACTGTCCCTGAATCAACAGCAACAATAGGAGTACCCTTTGGGGCCGGGATATCAATACCATCATGATGTCTGCGACCGCGCTTACCAAAGTTCGAAGAAACTCGATAGAAGTTAGGCACGGGCCAAATCAAGCGACCTTTCCCTAATTGTCCGTAGTCTTCAATCACGTAGGTATCACGAAGAATATAGGCCATCCCCACTTTGCTTGGGACAAACAGCCACTCATTGCCTTGAAACGATTTATCGGGATTTGCACTTTTGAGTTCTTCAACAGTGACTCCATAGGTCTTGGCCACTTTCTTCATCTGCGAAGAAGATTCAACATAAACATACTGTCCGCTCTTCATGCTGGAGCAAGCAGTAAAAAATAAAATGAGAATCAGGCTAAGAGATAAATTTCGCATTTAACCTCTCTGTAAATGCTGCAAGAGCGGTGTAATCTTTTGAACTCGCTCCCACGAGGGCGTGAGGAGTAATGGCAACAAAGCCCTTATCAACGGCATAACAATCAGATTTTTCATTTTCATGATAACCCTCATAAATACCGGCGATCCAAAAGTACTCACGGTCTCTCACATCCATTCTAGCATGGATCTCTTCTGAGTAGCGCCGGAAGCCTATTTCTGTAAGTTTAGCCCCCTTAATGTCTTTCAACTCACGATTAGGAACATTGATATTTATCAAAGACTGAGGCGGACATGCTTTATGGATATCTAATTCAAGACACCACTTGATGATCTTTGCGGCCACATCATAGCGGTGAATATCTTTCACTGATTCGAAAACCAGGCTCACAGCAACAGCGGGAACATTGTGAAAAGCTGCTTCTCTGGCCGCTGCAATTGTTCCTGAATAATATAGATCCTGACCCAGATTCGCTCCACGGTTAATACCGGAAACAACAATCTCAGGACGGGCCGTTTTAAGAACATGAAGACCCATGAGAACACAGTCCCCTGGGAAACCAGAGCAGCCGTAAATACGATCTTCCAAACGCTCAAGGCGAAGGGGCTTATCAAGACTTAAACTATGGCCTGTGGTTGAA
>JBBARF010000178.1:3587-5884 GCA_040399925.1 Bacteriovoracaceae bacterium | reverse complement strand
TTGCACATCCTCAAGATGGCATGTCACCTGATGAATTGATGCGTTATTACGTGAAAGTCTTCAATGACGAAAATATCTCTGCGTTGGAGCAGGTTTACCACTTTCCACATATAAAAATAAGAAACGGAAAGTTAGCTCGATTTGACAACACAGATATTCCTGTTATTGATTATTCTGAATTGAAAAAATCCGGCTGGAAATATTCAAAAATAAATAAAATCATAGTTTTGGCTGAAGGCGCGAATTCAGCACTGGTTGAGATGGATTTCTCACGCTATGACAAAGACGACAAGGAATTTCTTCGTTCAACTGGTTACTATGTTCTAACCAAAAATATGGGCTATTGGCAGATACTGAGTCTAAACAGCATTGGTAGCGTCGCTGGTGCTACGAGCAACAAATAATTCAACCGAGCCGTAACCGGACGCTGTTCAACTGTCGTTTCTCACGACACCTCTACCACCCCCTCCTCCGTCCCAACCCTGCGCCTACGGCGCGGCAAGCGAACTGTGACTGACCCTTGGAATTGTTTGAGGCTGCTGCTGCGGTGTCGGTTGAACCGACATCTGATCAACTGTCCCGTTCCTGGACGCTCAATAATTAATTTCCATTTGTATTGCTATAACTATTTGTTTTTTAATGCAAACGCTTCAAACATTTGACCGATTTGTTTTGTCAGCATTTCTATCAATTTGCTTTGAGGCAAAGGAATCTTTTTGATGCCGCCATCTATCAAAAGCCCTGACAAGCCATGAACCGCTGACCAAGCATGAAGAACTAATGGCAGTGGATCACCTTTAGGGGCTTGACCTGACTTTTGACATTCAGCTATCGCTTGACTAAGAATTTCAAATGCTTTGTTCCCTGAAGTGGTTAACTCAGGGTCTTCTGAGTTATGAGTATCTACCCTGAACATTGTTCTAAAGTGTCCAGGGTGTGTGACAGCAAAACTCACATAGGCTTTTCCGATGGCATTCAACTTGGATATGGAATCTTTTCGTCCAGAATCTCTTCCATGAAGCATATTCGCCTCAAGAAGATCAAAACCTTCTTTGGCAATCTCTGTAAAAATTTCTTGCCTATCTACAAAGTGGTGATAAGGAGCTCCTGGGGAAACTCCCGCAACCTTGGCTACTTCTCTGAGATTAAGTGAGTCAACGCCAGTCGTTCCAATAATTTCAATACTTGCATCCATCAGTGCTCTTCGCAGATCGCCATGATGGTAAGTTTTTTTAGAAGTTTTTTTGGAAACCAATTAGTTGTCCACCTAGGGATTGAGGAAGAACTTCAATCGTAACCAAAAATATGTTTGATTGCTTTCAAGTCAATATCCCATGCGAATCTTTATATTTTTATCAACTTCCCCATTCACTTGAAATGATGACTCCTTGAACTCAGGCGCAGACATCATGTGACGAATATTGTTTGACACGCCGTATCCTTCCAATGGCATACCGACAAAGTTTTTGTCTAATTTTTTATTGTTATTTTCATCGTGGAAAACACTCACAGCATAAGTGCCAGCAGCGACATCCTTGAATTCACAACTGGCAACTCCAGAATTTATTGACACATAGACATATTGAAAAGATTTCGCTTGTACATCTGGAAAACCATCAGCGACATTGAATAAAGCACAAGCCATCATGCCTGTCGGATTCTTAATTTTGTCAACATCAACTTGGATAGTTGTATTTTTAGATTGTGCTTGACTACCCAAAGCAGCAATACTCAAGGTTGTAAAGACAGCAATTTGATATGCAGTTGTTTTCATGAGAGCTCCTTAAATTGTTAATCTAATCAAAGTTTAGATCAAGGAAGTTAGTGATGTCAAGAAAAATCTAATCAATGTTTAGATATAACTAAAAATCATTCCAATTAAAGGGGCGCTTTATTGAGGGCGTTCATAAACCGTCCCTTTACTGGACGCTGTCCAACTGTCGTTTCTCAAGACACCCTTGACCACCCCACGTCCGCCTCAACCCTGCCCCGACGGCATCGCAGATTCACTGTGAGTGACCCTGGCGATTCTTTTATGGTGATGCTGTGGTGTCGGTTGAACCGACACTTGCGAAACCGTCCCTCAAACGGACGGTGCCAACTCATAACTCTCGCCCTCGACACCACATACAGCGTCCCGGTCTTGAAACGACACGGCAACAGCAGTTGACCTAAACCATACACAAAGCAGTAAATTCAATTTTACATTATGATAAGTTTAGATGATCTATTGGAATTGCAATGCATCAATACTTATACAAATACTTAACCGCATTTATGCTCCCCTTTTTTCAGGT
>JBBARF010000178.1:0-3577 GCA_040399925.1 Bacteriovoracaceae bacterium | reverse complement strand
GGTGAAATATTTATTAACTGAGCATAAAAAAATTTTTAGAAGCATATTTTATTTTTTATTTTTGTTTTCTAACTTTTCATCTGCAGAACCATTTCCACAAAATTCAAATTTTGAAGCAGGCGATGAGATCACTTATCTTGTATCTCTTAATGAAAGATTAATTCAGCTTCAATATATTATTAAAAAGATTGATTCTGGTTCAATAGAAGGAATTACACTTTATAACGGAAAAGAAAATATTTTCAAAGGTAAAGATTTTAATTATGAAGATAAAGTAGTTTTATTAACATCTGGGCAGTTGGCAACAAGAATTCCTGCAATTAAATTATATGATGAAAAAATTGATATTGGGATGTCTTGGAATAATAGTTATGAAATTCTTGCCGAAACTTTTATTGCCAATATTAGCGAACAGGTGCATGTTGGCAAATATGAGAAAATACAAATTGATGATATTGAAATAAATTGTAAAACAATACTGATTACCTCAAATATTGATGGACTTGGCGATCTTTCTAGCTTCAAAGGAACTTCCACTTCAAAGATTTGGGTAGGGGTTTTTGAAAAACGATTATTAATTTTGCAAAGAGAATATCAGAATACTTTAGGGAGCAAGATGACTCAAAAATTGCTTAAAGTATCTCGATCAAATTAAAATAATTGCTTAATATATAATTTAAAGTACGAAATGACAAAATCAGTTTTTTCAAAAATCACAGCAGCATTATTTATTGGTTCATTTTTTTGTATTATCTACGCACAAAATTCCGATCCACCTTCAGCACCCAAAAAAGTGGGTTACCCACTGATGGAAAGTCCACACTCCAACCCCATCGCTGTCAACGGTAAATTTGTATACGTCACCAACACACCATCAAGCACTGTTGATGTCATAGATCGTGAATCAGACAAAGTTGCCGAACGAATTCATGTAGGAATTGACCCCGTCAGCATTGCAGTCAGACCAGACGGCAAAGAAGTGTGGGTTTCAAACCATGTTTCAGATTCAGTCAGTGTCATTGATACAGACCCACAGAGTCCAACATTTCACGTGGTCATTGCAACCATTCAAGAATTTGACACTAACAAAGCTACAACCTTTGATGAACCCGTGGGCATCGCGTTTGCAACCAATGAAAAAGCCTATGTTGCTTTATCCAGTGCAAATCAAATTGCAGTGATTGATGTGAAATCACGAAAAATTAAAAACCGATTGAAAATTCCTGCACAAGATCCAAGAGCCATAACTGTTAAAAATGGTTACCTATTTGTCATGCCTTTTGAGTCAGGTAACAAAACTCAGTTATCTGGTGGCTATCATCAAAACAGTTCATCAGATGGATTAGTTACTTTTGATGCTTTCGAACACTCTGCAAAAAATAACAATGTACTGTCTGTTGGTTTTGTAGAGGATTTGATAAAGCATTACAAACAACCAGACATAGATTTGTTTATATTCGATATCAATACAGACTCGTTAAAACTGAACTTAAGCTCGCTAGGAACTCTTCTATATGGCGTAACAGTTGACGCAAAATCTAATATCTTCATTGCACAAACCGATGCTAGAAATGATGCCAACGGTAAAGCAGGTACAAAAAAGCATGGTTTGAAAGAGTTGCAAAACAGACCATATCTCAATCAAATAACAACTATCAATCTTGAGTCAGTCCAAAAAGATCCTTACCTTAAAGCTATTTTTATTGATCTTGAACCTCTTCCACCCAAGCAACCAGATAAAGACAATACCTTTGCCAAGCCTTATGCTGTTGAATTAATTTCAAATGATAGATTTTTGATAGCAACCGCGTTTGGATCAAATTCAGTCTTTACAGTTGATCCATCAAATAAGTTAGTTGGCTCAAAAGTTGTCTCAGGTGCTGGACCAGCTGGCATTGCAATTGATACGAAGAATTCTTCACAAGTTGCTTGGATATACAACGCTCTTGACAACTCAGTTAGCAAAATTAACTATGAAAATATTAATAAGATATCTAACGATAAAACTATTATTCTTGATGATCCAACCGTTATAAACACTAAGCTAGGTCGACAGTATTTTAATAGTGCCGCAGTATCTACAACAGGTACTTTTTCATGTGCCAGTTGTCATCCAAACGGTCATACAGACCAGCAACTTTGGGTTCTTGACACTCCAATCGTTGATGGTGGCAAGCAAATTCAACCACGCTCTTCAATGCCAATACGAGGACTTCGAGATACGGAACCATTCCACTGGGATGGGACTCAAGGTGATCCCTATGGTGGAAACAATGCAACCAACAACAATAGATACGTTCGTCCAAATTGCAGCAACAAGGAAGCTCTGAACTGCATCACTTCTCTGATAAATAACAATATTAATTCAACTATGAAGCTTATTGACAGTGAAAAATCAATTAATCAACCACTTACAGATTCACAGATAAAAAATCTAGCTATCTACAATTTCAGCATTCCATATCCACCTTCACAAAAACGTCCCTTTGATGATGCAGTTACTTCCCGCTCTTTAAAAGGATTTGAACTTTTTCATATCCGCGGTGACAACAATCCCAAAATGACAAGTCCAAATGTGTGTGGAGATTGTCACCCTATGCCATTTTGGACAAGCACAAACACCCCTGGACCCAATGGTATGGATGCACCTACTTGGCGGGGGGCATATGACAGGCATTTAATACTTCCACAAGGACGGTCAAACATCATAGATTTTCCTTGGATTGCTGGGTTCGCTAAGGAAGGTAGACCAGAATTTAAATTTTGGCAAACAGGTTGGAGTGGGGATACTGGTCCAAGGACAGCATTTGATCCTGTATGGGACATGGTTCTTGAGGGCAGCACAGGTTTTTCAGGTGCTTTTGCTCGACAACTCACCTTAAACAAAGATACTTTTCCTAAAAAAGATACCAGTGATGTTTTTCAAGCATTAGATTTTTCTTCAGCGATGGTGCTTGATCTTTTAGTGTCTCTTGAAAAAGCTGCATCTCAAGGCAAAGTGGTTTTAGAGGTAGAAGGTGCTTTCATTGATGATTCAAAGTCTAGAAAATTTGATATGCAGTTTGATGGCACCTATCGAGGCGGCTCTTATGTTGAGAAGTCGGGGGATAGAAAACACTACGCTAGAAGTGATTTATTGAAGCTGGCAGAGCAAGGAAAGTTTGTCGGCACTTTCACTGCCCGACATGGAGCCAAAGCAGATCTATTCCTACATCCTCAACCAGCGATATGGACTGTGGGTCCCATTCAAGAACAACGAGGCAGACAGAAATTTCCTACCTTGACTGCCACTGAAAAAACCATGCTGGTCAGTGGACGACACTTCAAAGACGATGCGTACCTGTTTGTTGATGGGCAGCGTGTGGATGGCACGATACGAGTCAAAGAAGGTGAGAAAGTAACGATTGCTCTAGCTAATCTGCCAGCTGTGGGTATGCACTTGCTACAGGTTCAGGAACCTGAGGGAAGGATAAGCAATGACTTCATCTTCCATGTCAAGTAGCAGATTGTAAGAGACAGAGTGTCCTAAAAATAGACGGTTTCAAGTTTGTCCTTTTAAACGACATCTATAGCTAAA
>JBBARF010000177.1:0-6016 GCA_040399925.1 Bacteriovoracaceae bacterium | reverse complement strand
CTTGTTATCGGGGTTTTTATCAGGATGGAATTTTACCGCCATTTTACGGTATGCCTTCTTGATTTCGTCTTCCGATGAGGATTTGGAAACGCCTAATATTTCGTAATAATCTCTTTTTTGAGCCATTTTATGTTAATTACCTACCACCACTTTCGCAAAGCGGATGACTTTTTCGTTCAGTGTATATCCTTTTTCAACTACTTCTACCACTTTGCCTTTTTCCTCCTCGCTAGGAGCAGGAAATTGAGTGATGCAATCATGTAATTCAGCATCAAAAACTTCGCCTTTAGCTGGTAATTCTTTTAATCCTTTGGATTGTAGAATAGCGCCTATTTTAGCGAAGATTAATTGTGTTCCTTCTGATATTTCTCCCTCTGGAGCATTCGCTAGGGCACGCTCATAATCATCTACTACGGGTAATAAGTCGATAATTAAACGTTCAGATGCAGTTTGGATCATTTCTATTTTCTCTTTCGCCGTGCGTTTACGGTAATTCTCGAAGTCTGAATACAGGCGAAGGTATTTCTCTTTCATCTCGGTTAATTCATCTATCGGAGCGGTTTCCTCTGTTTCAGGCGCATTTTCTTCTTGTTGATTGACGATTTCTTCCTCAGGCGTTTGATCTTTTTCTTTCTTTTTCATGGTACAAAATTACGATTGCAAATCCTTGATACAAATTCAATACCAAAAACAATTTTATGACACTTTGGCATAAATGAATCGACCTTTGTAATTTTAGGCAAATGTCAAAAAGTCCAGCTCAAATTTCTCATCTTATTAAGGCCAAAGCACAGCAATTTGGTTTTGCTTTTTGTGGCATCTCTGAGGCAGGATTTTTAGAAGAAGAGGCACCTAGACTAGAGGACTGGTTGAACTCAAATCAACACGGGGAAATGGCCTATATGGCGAACCATTTTGACAAACGCCTAGATCCGCGGAAGCTGGTGGATGGTTGTCAAACCGTCGTTTCGCTAGTTTATAACTATTTTCCAGCGGAGGAAATCGCGGTGAACGACTTCAAGATTTCTAAATATGCCTACGGTGAAGATTACCATCGGGTGATTAAAGATAAAATGCAGGACCTATGGGACGCCCTAAAAAATGAGTTAGGGGAGTTTTCTGGTAGGATGTTTGTCGATTCAGCTCCGGTATTAGAAAAGGCTTGGGCAAAGAAATCTGGGCTAGGTTGGATTGGTAAGAATGCGAATTTGATTATTCCGAAGCAGGGGAGTTTCTATTTTTTGGCAGAACTCTTATTGGATAT
Organism: Bacteriovoracaceae bacterium; assembly: GCA_040399925.1. Taxonomy (GTDB): domain Bacteria; phylum Bdellovibrionota; class Bacteriovoracia; order Bacteriovoracales; family Bacteriovoracaceae; genus Peredibacter. Next base: position 4,752 of record JBBARF010000177.1, on the reverse strand, counting down.
AAAAGCTAGTCCAGATGGGCCCATTAAAGATTTTTGCGGTACGTGTACGCGTTGCATCGATGCTTGTCCTACAGATGCCATTACTCCATACGTTGTGGATGGGAGTAAATGCATTTCCTATTTTACCATTGAATTGAAAGATCAAATGCCGGCGAGTTTACAGTCGGACTTTCAAAACTGGATTTTTGGTTGTGATATTTGCCAAGACGTGTGTCCTTGGAATCGCTTTTCAAAACCGCATAGTGAACCAAGATTCAATAGCCAGTTAGCAGATGTTGATTGGGAGGGATTATCAGAGGAGGTTTTCCAAACCTTATTTCACTATTCCGCTATCAAGCGAACAAAATTAAAGGGCATTCAGCGAAACCTGGACTATGTGAAAAAAAATAGGCCATGAAATCATGGCCCTTTTCTAGCAAAATAAAACCCTAAAGTGAAAGTCGTATAATCAGGCTAGGTTCGATGACCTCAACCGTTTTTTGATTTGTGAGGATCATTTCGGCCGCTTTTTGGCCTAATTTCTCCGGATGAGTACTCACTACCGTGATTCCTCCAGCAATAATTTCTTTAAATGGATGATCGTTCAAGGAGATGATACCCACCTCTTTTCCCAGTGTCCATTTATTTTTATCCGCATATTTGATAGCCTGGAAAAGATCGCTATCGGACAAAGTGAAATAAATCTCATTTTGGCGATAATCGTCCTCTTCTAGGCCATCTAATACTTGGAAATTCAATGAATTCGATTCACAGAATTCACTACACGCATTGATTAATTCAGGATCGAAGTATTCGTCTTCGCTCATTACTAAATTAAGACTGCGGTACTTATTAAACAGGTTTAGTTGGGTATTAAAAATCTTTTTTAGCGATGGGTTAGGAGGACAAATTAGACTAGAATGACGGATGGTTCCGAAATTTTGGTCTAATAAAATCAATCGATCCCCGGCTATTTTCTGCAATATTTTCACCGTTTCTTCATCCTCATCGATTAAATGGGGTTGAATCAGGTAATAATGGTAATTCCCTAGTTGTTGACCGATGATTTCTTTGAATTCACGCGGTTTGTACTGATAGGTATAAATATCCACCATGACATTCTTGCCAAAGTGATCCAAAAAGGCATTATAAAGTGTTTGATTTGTCTCCGTCATCCGTCCGATGAGGAAAAGAACTTTCGTTTTCACTTTAAGGCTTGATTCTGAAATGAAGTAGCCTTTGCGGAAAATGGATGTGATGGCACCCATTTTATGTAACTCGGTATACGCTCTTTCCACGGTGTCTCGGGAAAGATAGCATTCTTCCGATGCCTCATTAATGGATGGCAATCGTTCGCCAGGTTTTAATTCCCCCATTTCAATGTCCTGCAAAAGTGAATTCACTAATTGCTGGTATTTCGGGAGTTTGTTTCCTGAATTCTTTACGTTAAACGAAACAAATGTCTTATTCATATCGAAGAATAATTCTTGTTCCAAATGTACGGGGGTGCCTTTGTTTAGGATAGGACGAATCTTACAAATACGAGGACAATTCTTGCATTCGGTTATTTCAGGACAATTCCATCCAATTTCCTGGTTTAATTCCCTAATTTTAAGATTCAAATGAACAGACTCGTTTTCTTTTTATTGTTGTTTATCTTTTTTGGTCTCTACAGCCAAAATCAAACACGCTACGAACGACTAAGCACGAACTCTGGCTTGTCCCAAAGTTCTATCTATAAAATTATTCAAGATAAAAAGGGTTTCTTGTGGTTTGCTACAGGTGATGGCTTAAATCGTTATGATGGGCACAATTTTAAGATTTACCGGAACGATCACAGTGATCCTAAGACCTTAAGCGGTAGTGAGATATTTTCTGTGACGGAAGATGATTTAGGGAATCTTTGGGTAGGTACGCGAACGTCAGGTTTAAATAAAATTGAATTAGCTACAGGTAAAATCACTCGATTTACGAAAGGGCCTGCGGGACAAGATTTGTCCAATTCGAATATTCCTAGTATTTTAAATTTAGGGAAAGGCAGAATAGGGGTGGCTGTATTTGGATTAGGTTATTTGGTATATGATATACGTACGAATCAATTAATAAAGGAAGAATGTGAGTGGAAAAACGCCTACGTAAAAGACGTGGCGAGACTCTTTAAGCATTCTTCAGGTACGGTTTGGATGGGAACGAGAACGGGTTATTTGATTTCCCAGTTGAATGCACATAGTTTTATTCCGTATCAATTTGGGGCTATTAATTACCGGGTTAGGGCTTTGTTTGAAACGAAAAATGGGGATATTTTGGTCGGAACAGATGGGAAGGGGATTTTTCAATTCACACCTAAAACGCAGCAATTTAAAGTGGTGTTTTATCAGGTATCTGACCCCTTATCACGCCAAAATATCGTTACCTCACTGGCAAAAGATGCCTTGCATAATTTATGGATTGGAACCGATAATGGGGTTTACAAACTCAATGGAGAGAATTTTACTTCTTATACTCACATTGCGTCTAATCCAGATCCAGATGTAGGTATTTCGTCTAATTCTACCATGAGTTTATTTACGGATGCGAATCAAAATACATGGGTGGGTACCTGGGAGGCTGGTTTGAATATTTCCTTTTTTCAAAAACCTCGATTTTCCGTTTTCCGCTACAAACCTAATAGCCTGCAGGGTCTACTGAGTAATAAGGTTAGTGCAATTGCCGCAGATGGCGATGCCGGTATTTGGTTAGGTAGTAATGTGGGTTTGTCCTATTTTAATCACAAGAAAAGGGCAGTGATTCATTATTTACAAAGCGCATCCGCGAATAAATTAAATTCGACGGAGACCTATGATGTGAATTTCATCTATCCTCAAAAGGATGGGTCGGTCTGGTTAGGACTTTGGGGGAAGGGGATTAATCTATTCACTAAACAACATCAGTTAGTTAATTTTCCGTTTAAGCCAGGAAAAAGGGAGGCAAATTTTAATACGATGACTCCCTATCAAAATCAATTTCTGTTAGGAACATCGGGAATAGGTGTAGTTTCATTTGACCCGGCTACGAAACAATATGGTGAACCTTTTTCGGTATTAGGGAAGTATAATTTGATGAATAAGTCAATTTCCTCGATACAGATTATTGATAATCGAGAAATTTGGCTGAGTACCGTAGGGCATGGTTTATTTGTGTATCAAATTGCCACGCAGAAATTACGTCATTATATTAAATCGGCTGATCCGGGTGCTTTAAGTTATAATCACGTCAACCAAGTTTTTCAGGATCGCCAAAAAAGAATTTGGGTGATGACTCAGGGTGGCGGTCTAAATCAATACCTAGGCTCAGATAAAGGATTTAAAGCATTTACCGTGAAGGACGGCTTAGTCAGCAATAGTATTCGCGGAGTGGTGGAAGATGCGAAAGGGGATTTGTGGTTTACGACGAATGGGGGAATTTCTAAAATGGACGAAAAAACCTTAAAGTTTGTCAGTTTCGAAGAGGCCGATGGATTACAAGGAAAAGAATTTATGACCAACGCAATTGCTAAGAATAATCAGAATTGGTTATTTTTTGGGGGCGTAAATGGTTTGAATTATTTAAAGTCGGATAGTCTGCGGATGCGCTTGAATGCCCCCGATGTCTATTTCACGAAGCTGAAAATCTTTAATAAAGACGTGGAAGTAGGCGAGGAAAACTCCCCACTTTTAGTTGATATTTTGTCGACTCAGCAGTTAATTCTGCAGCCAGATCAAACCGTTTTTAGTATCGATTTTGTTGCCTTGGAATACCAAAGGCCTAAGAATAACCGCTATGCCTATTTTTTAGAAGGTTTTGAAAAAGAGTGGAATCAGGTGGGAACACAGCGAACAGCGACCTATACTAACTTAAGTCCTGGGGATTATATCTTCAAGGTGAAAGCAAGTAATTCGGATGGGGTTTGGGCGGAGAAACCTTATGAGTTGATGATTACCGTATTACCACCTTGGTATCGCACCTGGTGGGCTTATGTTCTTTATGTAGTTTTAGTAGCTGCGCTTATATATGCCTTCATTCGGGAGGTTCAGATTAGGGAAGCTTTTCGAACAGACTTACGTTTAAAAGAAATTGAAAAAGAACGAATTAAAGAGTTAGAACAAGTAAAGACGCATTTCTTTACTAATATTTCCCATGAATTGCGCACGCCTTTAACCTTAATAACAAGTCCATTAGAGAAGTATTTTATTTCGAATAATAGTCTGAATAAGGATCAAAAGACGAAGATTAATTCCATTTACCAAAACGCTCAGAAACTACTTCGCCTCATCAATCAGCTTTTGGATTTATCTAAAATTGAATCGGGTAATGTTCAGCCAGTGGTGGAGAAGCATGATTTAGTGCGTCAATTAGACTCGATTAAGCAAAGTTTTGATTCGTACGCTCAGCAGAAACAAATCAAATTAAAGTGGGATATATCCATCGAGTCCTTATTGGTTTATTATGATGCCGACATTATCGAGAAATGCGTGACGAATCTTTTATCAAATGCCTTTAAATTTACCCCAGAAGAAGGGATAATTGGTGTTCGATTAGAATTGCACAAATCCTATCAAGGCGGTCAGGAGACAATTTCTAGAGTAACCATTCACGTGATGGATACGGGTAAAGGAATAAGTGCGGAGCATATGCAACATATTTTTGACCGTTTTTATCAAATCCCAGAAAAGTCGGATCGGGTGGGTACGGGAGGGGGACTCTCCTTATGTAAGGAATTAATGGAGGTACATCGAGGAACTATTGACGTACAAA
>JBBARF010000176.1:0-6290 GCA_040399925.1 Bacteriovoracaceae bacterium | reverse complement strand
CCTATCCATGTTCAATGTGTTGAACAAAGCCTGGAAGTATCATCTCAACTTGTTCAAAGATATTCTCCACGTAACAAGTTCTTGACGGCTTATAAGACGACAAAAATGGATAAGAAAGCCGGAGTTTGGTCAAAGCTCTCCTCTATAGTTGAAATGATTGTAGAAGATCCGATTGTTCTAATTATCTTCCTGCTTTCTTATATCTCATTCTTCCTTCTAACTCAGCTCTACAGTCTGGTTTATCACCTCAGCATTGTTTTCTTCGGATTGAGCGCACTTCTGAGTATCTTCCCCATGACTTCAAGGGCACTTTCTGGAGCACTTAAAAGTAGTCTCTGGTGTATTTTGATGCCTTTTGTTGTGGCTATTGTTTTGTGTCTTATAGGTGATTCTGATGCTTTTCTCAAAAGCTATGATGGTGGCATTGTCCAAAATCTTGAGTCTTTGATTCAACTACTGATCATGACAATCATTCTTCTAATGACTCCCATGATTACCTCTAAGCTGATGTCAGATGCTGGGCTAGCGACAGTCGCTGAAAATGTCGGGCAAATGGCCGCTATGGGCACTTTAGTAGGAGGCGCAGGTTTAATGGGTGGCAAAGCAGCCCTAGCTCTTAAAACAGCTCATGGTATGACGACAGGGCCTGCAATGAAGTTTGGTAAGAATCGTCTTTCAGAAAGAGCATCTGGCATTATGGAAAAGAAGGGAGTTGCCCCTTCGGTTTCATCTCTGGCTGGCAACACAAGCACAAAAGATAACTTGAAATCGAAGTCAGGTGATTTGAAAAGATCGTTTCAGAATACAAGCTTGTCTGAGAAAGCGACGTTGGCCGCTGATGCAATTGTAAATAGAGGAGAAAATAAATTAGCTAAAGCTGTTAGAAAGCAAGATGCCCACAAAGTAGAAAATCATCCACAAGCTCGAGGGGAACTTTTACCACTTTCTAGTTACAAAAGGGAGGTACAAGACTTTCAAAGAAAGACTGGCAACAATTCACAGGACTTTCAGTTTACAAAACCTCAACTCATGAACTTTCACCAAAATGATGGGAAGCGTACTCAGTATATGCCGAAATCAGATAACCAAGACACATTCAGATTTTCCAAGGATAAGTGGAAAGGAATGAGTCAGGAATCTAGAGCTAGCGTGCAACAGAAATTTGGTAGAGGCAAAGAATTTAATGGCCGCGAAGGTTATGTGTACTTTCCAAAAGATCAAAAGAAAGCCCCTCTTCCAGGGGATATATATGATCGTACTTTAAAACCTAAAACTATGAAGGAACTAAGACTTGAAAAAACTTTTCTCAGATAGATTCAACCAGGCCGCAACACCATCACGATTACTCTATGTAACGTTAGTGATCGTTTGTGCGGCCATGCTCTCGCTACTTTATGTAGGGTCTCAGAGGATGTTTGTCGAAGAAGCCAAAGGGCTTAGTGATGAAGCTTCTAAAAAGGATTTTTGTAACTTGGCAATGAACCAAATTATTAAAAAGAAACTATCCGTAAAGCTTATGGATGAAGGTCTATACGATCTAGTCTCAAAGAATGAATTTCACGAAATGTATTTAACTGGGACGGAAAAGATTAAAAGTATTTGGTCAGATAATGACAAATGCAAGATTTTCATTAAGGGTGAAGGAGATGCAAGGGTTTTTGACTTCGTATTGTCGGATTCTGGAGACTTTCCCTTCTTTTATAAAGTCCAAAAGATTTCTGAGCATGAATTATTTGAAGGGGGTGTATAGTGGATTTTTTTATTTTAGCCAAATCTTTAACATACCTGTTTTTAAGCGTTGCAAGCCCTACGACACTGGTTTTCAATGAACCCATTGAATATATCAGTGCTGGCAAAAATGGAGATGTAACAATTCATCGTTCTAACAACAAGAGCATGATTGTAGTTCAACCCTTAAAAGAACAACTAAACACAAACATGATTGTGATTACAAAAACGAATCACTTTCATTTCAAAATCCAAACTAATGGCTCTAAGCCACATGATATTGTTTACATTTATCCAGGCAAGGTAAATACAACATTTCTGAAAAGACTTGAAACGGAAGATTTCAAAATACTAGAAGGGGATTCTTCAGTACTACTACTAAATAGTTCTAAGTCTCCAATGAAAGTGAATGATCAAATCGTGGAAAGGGAACAATACTTTTCAAAAGGTGTGCCTCTTTTCGTTAATGATCATAGGATTTTAAACTAAATGAAAATTACAATTTTGGCACTATTACTCAGCTCTTCAAGCTGGGCCGGGGAGCCTTTACTAAAAATTTTGAAACCGACCTCTAAAAAGATGAGCAATCAACAAGTTATAAAGGCATCAAATACTAGGTCATCAGTTGCTCAACATAGGAGATTAGAAGATCCATTTAGAAAGCTAGAACAACAAAATGAAAAGTTAATTATTCAGCTTGGACAGTACCAATCAAATCCCGCTGTGTGGGATTACACAATAGAAGTAAATTTTGGAACCGGCTCAGTATTGAAAGGTATGCTGCTGAATTCTGTTGTATCGACAAATTTGGAATCACCTATGTTGGTTAAAGTTCACCCAGGACAAAATCTTCCTGACGGGACATTGCTATCATGTGCAGGAGTGACCAAATATAAAAGAGTCATGGCGGCCTGTGATCGTTTAATCATGCCTGACTCAGACATAGAATATCCAATCCAAGTTAGTTTGTTGAATCCAGATGGATCGAGTGGAATCAAGGCCGATTACTACTACACTGGTAAAGAAGAATATATTGCTGCTTCAATCGCCACATCATTTGCTAGAGGTGTAATCGAGCTTCAGACTGATAGGATTGCAACTCCTCTTGGTCAGCTTACAACTAATACATCTAAAAACAGATTACTTAATGGAGTACTGGGTTCTACAGATGAAATGAATAATCTCATGAAGAGTGAAATGCAAAGTAAAGAACCCAAGGCATTTATTAAAGCGGGTAAAGAGGTAATCGTTTTCTTTCATGAGAGGTTAAAAATATGAAGTCTATTTCTATGCTCCTAATCTTGATTCTTTTGTCTTCTTGTTCATCACTTCGGAAATCATTTGTCTATGGAGGTATAACTGGAGGCGTCTTAGGAGCTACGGCCGGAAATATGTTAAGTCCCAATAAAGAATCAATAACACCTAATATGGCAATTTGGGGAGGATTAGGCGCTTTAATTGGGGCAGGGTTAGGTTATTTCTTTTGGAAAGATGATCCTGAAAATAAAGAATTGCCTTCAATGATGATCCCAATGAGCACAAAAGTGAACGTACCTACTGATGAATATGAAAAAGGATTGGTCATACCCAGTTCTTCAAAGAAATACAAAGTTGAGAATGGGCCAGTTCCAGAATATCTACAAGGTAAAGTCAGTAAGCCTTACGTTATTGAACACGTTATTCCTGAAAGAACAGAAAAACTCATCAATGGCAAAAGTATTACGATTGAGTCTCACAAGGCTTGGGAGGTTACCTTTGAATAAGAAACAGGGAGCTTCCGGTCAAGATTTTTTTAGTCCGGTTATGGAGGGAATAGTTGAATTAGTTCAATCTTTCATTGATTTAATTATTACAACGGTTTCCCCAAGGATTTTGGAAGGTTTCAAATTCTTGAAAGGCCAAAGCTCAAAAAAATTTCAAATTGAGAATAAGATGCTTCAAGCTGAAAAACAGGTTGTAGGCGAGGCAGATTTAGGTTGGTCAATAAATCAGAAGGGTGTTTACGATACCAGTAAACTCCAATCACATCTTCATACTTTCATAATTGGTGCTTCGGGATGGGGTAAGAGTAATTTAATGAATATCCTTATGGAGAAGGATTTAAAAGCGGATAAGCCGGTAATTTTCATAGATCCTAAGGGTACACTCGCAGGTATCCAGGAATTTTTAGGCCTGTGCAAACTACATGGCAGGAAAGCTCATGTTTTTTCTGAGCACTACGGGACAATGGACACATTCAATCCTTTTTTATCAATGAATTCGGATCAGGCCTTGATCATGATAATGAGATCTTTTAACTGGGGCACTAAACCTAATGAGTATTATCTAAGATGCTCAGAAATGGCCTTAAAGAAAACACTAGATAAACTTTACTCAGAAAGATCTAAATTTGGTTTGAAAGAAGTTTATAAAGAACTTCTGCTCTCGCATGATCAACCTGAAACAAAGGGGCTTCTTAACCAATTTCATCTTTTAGTTAATTCAACTTATGGTCATTTGTTTGATCAGCGGGGCGACAAAGATGCAATAAGCTTTCAGGGTGCTTGGGAAAGAAAAGAGTGCATTTACATTGGTGTTTCTACTATGGGGTATGGAACTCTAGCTAAAACTGTAGCCAAATTATTCTTAAGTGAACTTCAAACACTAGCACATATAATTGGAACAACTCAAAAAACTCAGCAGGAAGCAATCTCGAAATCAATAGGAGTATACATTGATGAAGCTGGGAGTATTTTATTTCAAGACTTCATCGACCTCGCTAATAAAGCACGTTCAAGTGGAATCAATCTTACTGTCGCTGTTCAGTCTTATTCAGATATGGAGATGGTGTCTCAAAGTAAGACTTTGATGGAACAGCTAATGGAATGTTTCTCTACATGGTTTATTCAAAGACAATTACACCCCGATAACGCCGAAAGGTTAGCTAGTATTTTTGGGACTTTCTTGTCAGAAAAGAAAACTGTAGTCACTGAAGGAGGCGCCGAGTCCACTAAAGGAAGTCTCCGTGAAGGTCAGGAATATGTATGTCATCCAGACATCATTAAATCCTTAAGGGTGGGGCAAGCCGTTTTATTAACATTAAACCCCAAAGATGTTCATCTATTGAACATTCGAGACTCAAAATTTAAATCAAGACTTCAAATTGAAAATCCCAAGGTTGCTGATCTTAAAAGATTTGACGGAAAAAAACCTCTTTCAACACCATTAGGAGAAAATCATGAATGCTGACTTTCAAATGGATAGATATTACAACATTTTAGAAATGGTTTTGAAATGGAGAGCCTTACCAACTCCTTTGCTTCGAGAAGTTTCTGGATATCAAGGTCATCCGAGAAGTTTTAATCGTGTACTGTCTCACTTAGAAAAATCTGAATTGGTTTGTGCGAAGAGATTTAATGGGGCTACAAAATTAATTTATCCCTCTAAAGATTTGATGGATATGAATCCTAATGAGAAGAGGATTTCAGAAGATTCAATAACTCATGATGGCCTGTGTGCCATAGTGGTAAATGAGCTATTGGGATGGAGGACCTTCTTTGACTTTAAACTTCCCCATGAAATCCTTGGCAAAGGATACACAGACGGTCTTCATCGAATCCCTGATGCAGTCTTAATGGGCAGAGATGAAAAAAAAGATTTCACTTTGGCGTTAGAGATAGAGCTAACTAGAAAGTCGAAGTTACGGGTTAAAAACAAACTGAGTGATTATTCCAATAATCGTGTTTTCAATTACGTTCTTTATATCTTTAACGATAAAGGCACATTCAACAGCTATAAGAATATGCTCAATGACTTCATCGAAACTCAAGTAACAATTGAATCAAGAGCAGAGATCAAGGCGCGTTTTATACTGGCTTTTAGGGAGAACATCATTCATCACAAGTATAGACTTGATGATTCAGAAGTCTATTACATGGGGAAGTCGACATCGCTATCAAAAATTTTTGGCATTAAGTCCAATGTGAAATTGTTGTGAATTCAAAGCGATTAATATGTGTCGTCTGGGTAGGGTAATTTGAAATCCTCTCCATCCTCCCGTAACTACAAGGGAAATCTGCACTCTAAACTGACCTCTCACTCCCAACGTTGTTGTGATTAAGAGGTCAGTTTAGAGTGCAGATAGTAGTTACGCACGGATGGAGAAGGGAATAGAGAATGAAGAAGGAGAAAAAAGAATGGGTAAGGATAATGAATTAGGGAATGGAGAATTAAAGGAAATGGGAAAGGAGGAGCGGTTTATGGATATTAAGAATGTTGAAGGAAGCGAAGTAGTTAAGAAAAAAAGAGGTCCAAAGAAAAAGGAAAAGAATGAAGAGATTCAGAACAAGGATGAACAGGACAAATTTTTTATTGATGTATCAAAGGAACCAGAGAACAAAGAGTTTATCTATAAGCTATTAGGGGAAGCAAACAATAAGACTTATGGACGCAAAATAATTCTTAAGGACCTTCTCTTAGCTTCAATTGCGAAGTTAAATGCTAAGGATATCGAGAAACTTCAAGAGAACAGCCTTGATGAGATGGAGAAGGTAGAGAGAGCTTTAGATGAACATAATAAGAAA
>JBBARF010000175.1:4574-6298 GCA_040399925.1 Bacteriovoracaceae bacterium | reverse complement strand
ATCCCTCCGCAAAACATGGATGTTAATTCCTTAATCAGTTGGTTTGGTAAACAGTTTGCCACTTCAGCTGAACTATTTATGGAAGCTGAACAATACTACAGTGATTTGAAAAAACACCATCAAAATTTGTCAGATTTGATGGGGATGCTGCAGGATTTAAAGAATCAACCCAAGGCACCTCGTGAAGAGATCGATGAAGTAGCAGACACAGCATCAGAGGTTATAGACCGCCGTTATATTTCAATCATCGAAGCTGGTAAACACAAACCACAGTTCAAAACATTGAAGCGACTAGCAGATGCTTTCGGAGTTGAGGTTGAAAATTTGATTTGGTAGCCTATTGCGGGCGGATTTTGACCTCTTATTGACCCAAGAGTATTCTAAGTAACTAGATTCAATAGGTTAGGCGTTCTCGGGACATCTCCACCAATTTCTGACAGGAGTTTTTTTTAGCACTAGTTAAGTGCTTGAAATTATTAATAAGTGCTTTCAATAGATTTGAAAATCCATTTTCTCCCATTATCACACAACATCGTTGCGTATCGCTACAATAAGGCTGTTTTTAGCGCTATGTTAGGGCTAGGTGCCTAATATGAGTATTTTTAAAGGATGGTTCGCAGAAAAGAAGACTACTTTTTGGATGCGGCTCTCACTAGTTTTAATTCTTGTCCTGTTCCCATTTACGGGTTTTTCCGCTGATAGTCCTACTGCATTCGCGTTTTCTACTGAACTGAAACCAAAGTTTGAAGCAAGTTTCTATACGACCCAAGGACTAAACTATTTTGATACCCTTGATTCCTATGCCAAGAATGTTTCTGCACCTAAGTATTCTGAAAATGTGATCCGCTGGGAGTGGTATCCGTGGCTGAAGCTCACAGGTTACAAGCGTTGGATGATGAGGGTCGATGTGCTACTTTCGCTTTATCCGACAAGGGTCACACATCGTGAATGTCGTTTTTTTACGGTACAACCTTTTTGTCGTTGTCGAGTTTGGTTTGAGTATTTAGGTATTAAGAAGTCAGTAAAGATCTATGAAGAATTCACCTTTAACGACTCTGGAGAAATGACTTTCATTGAGGCCTGGACAGATGAAGTGGGACTTCTTCCGATGGATGCTGCTCATGATCCATGGGGGGAGAGGGAAGGGGTGGATAGACTTTCAACGAGAGTCCCTGGCCTTGGAACGCCTAATGGTTTTGTTGATGTGGCCAATAGTGATTTTAAATATCTTGTAGCAAAAGATAGGACACTTAAAGATCTCTCTCTCAGATTAGAGTCGCCCATTTACTACTGGCTCAAAGAATTGTTTCGAGCGCTTGGGGAATTCATCTCCGGTTAATCAAGATAGAGATTGATTTCATTCATCACCGTTTGAATGTCAGTATCCAAGTCTTTTTGAACTACAGGGTCGGTAGCCTTTAAATATAGGCTCCAATACCGTTGGATGTTTTCAATTTGATCTTTTGGAATAGACAATTTTTGAAGACTGGTTCCTCGATTTGTGAATGTGGCCTTGATTGCGGCATTAACCGCTTTTTTGTCGACCACATCGCCACGCACTAATAGTAAAAGATCGTGGTAATCTTTCATGCGACTGTTTTGATCTGCGCGTGCGACGGCTGTCTCTAATTTTTCAGCGAAGATGCTTTCAACGAGATAGGCCCATAGATGAATTTCTTTTTCAAATAGAGAAAGTTAAACATTGAACTCTTCTCTCTTAAAAA
>JBBARF010000175.1:0-4564 GCA_040399925.1 Bacteriovoracaceae bacterium | reverse complement strand
TCTGTTCCTAAAAGTTTCATTTTAATCTCGGTTGGTTTCACTGCATAGCCGACACCGACATCAATAAAGACCTTGGTTTTTTTGTTTCCTAATTTTCCTAGGGCCTATACCTCAGTCAGATATTTTTCAATATCATCAATAGATGCAGTTAGTTAACTAGGCAAAACTTCAACACTGATGTTGCTGCGTTCAGTCTTTTGCATCGAGATTAATGGCACGCATACTGCTATCGAACAGTTAGGAGATAACATGAACAAACACAAAAAACATATTGCCGAAAAAGCTAAAAAAGAAAAAATAAAAGAAACATCAAATCAGGTGCTAGAAACTTCAGGTGGCGAAATGCCTGATCCACCAAAGATGCCTTCAAGCACAAAATTTAATGTCGATCAAAAAAAGAACGTTAAGTAGCAAAGGTGCTAGGCGCTAGAAACAAAAAATATTTATTACTCTGGCAAACAATTGAAGGGCTAAAACCTTGCCTCGCAATTGATCCATCGCTCCTCTGAAAATATGAGCCATTGAATTTTCGATGGTGTCGTTCACCAGAACGCCAATTTCAGTAGGGCAATGGGTCAACTGCCAATCTGCAATCGCGTGTAGGAATCTATCTAGTTTTGAAGACGAGGTAAATTGTCTCTTGGTGTTAAAACGAATACCCAGCGTTGTAATTTACCCAATGTTCGAAAGTAAGTCTGAAATTTCTTTAACTATCAAAGCATAATCAAAAGGTTTTTCGTATACCTTTTGAATGTTTAGTTCTTTGATTTTTTCGATTGCGACGTCATTGAAGCCAGAACAAACGAAAACCATAGGTTTCTTTCCTGAAAGTTCTGAAATATTTTTCGCCAGAGCTATGCCGTCGCCTCCGGGCATACGCATGTCGGTAAAAACCACGTCGTAATCAGTCTTTTTAACAAGCAAGAATGCCTCTACGCCATTTTCTGCCTCTGTTACTGTTGCTCCGTAATTAGTGAATATTTCGTTAACGACCTCGCGCATAAAGTTGTCATCATCAACTACTAAAAACTTTCGACCTAGAAGTAAGCTCATTTGGGTGCTGTTCTACCTGCAGAAGGTTGAAGTGGAAGTAAAATCACAAAGCTAGTATTTGACGATTGTTTATCATACCAAATTTTTCCGCCGTGCGATTTGATGATTCCATTCGAAATGCTTAGGCCGAGGCCTGTTCCTTTTCCAATTTCTTTTGTGGTAAAGAAGGGATTCATTATTTTTTCCTGTATTTCGGCAGAAATTCCAGCCCCACTGTCAGAAACTCTAATTTGGCAATAGTTCTCTATCTCAGTCGCCTCAATTTTAATCCACTTATCTTTCATTGGTTCGATGGCGTCTATCGAGTTACTTATGAGGTTCATTATAACCTGCGAAATTTCGGTAAACTTGCCAGAAATTTCTAAATCAGTCGAATAATTTTTGATTAACATGATTTCAGATTGCGTTAGCTTTTCTTGGCATAATTCTAATGTGGCTTCAATTGCGGAAGAAATTGAAAAAATCTCGTTGGGGTCATTCTTTGAGTCTCTGGAAAATTGTCGCAAAGCTTTTACTATTTTTGCAATTCTCTCAGCAGTAAGTTTAATTTTATCGATTTGTTTTGCTGACTCATTTGGATTTGCATCGCCATTCGAAAACTTTTCTAGAAGTATCGCGGCCCTAGAAATTATAATAGCCAAAGGGGTATTCAGTTCGTGTGCAATGCCCCCGGCCATTTCGCCAAGCGAAGAAAGTTTCGCTGACTCAATCATCTTTGCAGCCATAATTTGACGCTCGTTCTCAAGTAATTTGATATCGGTAACATCGGTCACTATTATAAAAAAACCGACGACAGCTCCATTATGAATTTCAGGAATATAGTTAGACATTACGTTTAGAACACTTCCGTTAGGAAGAGTCACTGCGTATTCAAATATTTGCTCTTGGCCCTGAAGAACTTTTAGTACTAGGGGGTAATTTAATTCATATAAATCTTTACCAAGAAATGTCGACAATGATCTGCCTTTAATCTCTTCAGGAGACTTTCCGACAAATTTTTTACAAGCACTGTTGGCGTTTAAATTAATAAGATCGGTGTTCCAATGTGTAATCATTGCAGGAATGGTGTCGATAATTCTCTGCAAATATTTTTTGTTGAAATCTGTTTGTATAGCCGCATTCTTCTCATTGGTTATGTCACTGAAGCTAACAACAACACGGTAAGGCGCTAATTCATCTGGCAGAAATATTGGAGTAGCATTTATTTTGATCCAACGTAGTTCAGAGTTAGGCCGACTAACCCCCATAAGTACGTTATGTTGTTCTTTGCCAGTCTTTAGAGCAAGAACGGCCGGGTGTTCCTCACCCGGAAAAGCTGTTCCGTCTTCTTTAATCGTTCTCCAATCTGGGTCCATTGAAGTTTTTCCGGTAAGTTGCTGCGCTGTCAGTCCAAGAATTTCTAAGGCTGACGAGTTGAACTCAATAATTTCAAAGTCTTTATTGTGAAGAACTACACCTTCTGTAAGATTTTCGATAGCAGCTTTTTTGCACTCAAGTTTTTCGACGGCTCTTTGATGCAAATCAATTTGCAATCTTAAATCAAGAAGTTTGCTTACCTGATTGGCCAGCGCCTTGAGGCAAGCTTTTTGCGATTCGTTCAATGTTTTGGGTTTATGGTCGATCACGCAAAGTGTTCCAATGGGATAACCATCCGGAGAAATAAGGGGTGCACCAGCATAGAAAACCACATAAGGATCTTTTGTGACTAACGGATTATTGCTAAAGCGTTCGTCTATTCGAGAATCAGGAATTATGAATAGATCATCGCCTAAGATTGCATGGGCACAAAATGCTATATCACGCGATGTTTCTGGCGCATCTAGCCCGCGCTTTGATTTGAACCACTGTCTAGTTTCATCAACAAGTGAAACCAAGCCAATCGGTGTACCGCAGATATGAGAAGCAATTAGAGTTAGGTCATCAAATTCTTTTTCGGGCAAGGTATCAAGTATTTTTAATCGATCGAGTGACGCTAATCGTTCAGCTTCAGCAGGATGTTTTTCAGCAGCTTTCATGTCGAATATCATCACATATAAAGCCTAGATTAAGTACTCGCATTAGGTCTGGAAATACCTACGAATCTCAAATTTTTAGAATCGTTAAACAAATTTTTCTTAACAAAACAAAACAAAAACGCCCAGTTATTCTGAGCGTTTTTTATTTTTTCCGAAGTTTTAGAGAATGATTTTTTGTGGTGGTGCTGTCCCAGGAAGGTTACATAACTCCAACCTAACATAGTGTCTTCGGATAACTTTAATCACACGTTCCTCCTAAGTATTTTTACCCGCAGGAGTTTCGAACCTCCTAAATACCGACTCTCTTTTCAGGAGACTATCGGCTGCAAGTACCAATTTATCGGAAACAGTTTTAAAAAATAAAACTGTCAAAATGAGAATTTGAAAGCTTCTCAAGACGAGGCAAGCTAAGCCTTTGAAAACTCAGCATAATTATTTTTTATTTTTTTAAAAAATATTGTTATTGCTTTTTTAAAGCAGTCTTTCTATTAATATAGAGCGCAAAACCATTATTAAATCTAAAAATAATTTACAAACAAACACCGAACGATTTTTTTAAACACAAAAAATTTAACCACTTTACAAATACTTAGAGCATTTTTTCTAGACCAAGGTTTTGATTTGTCATTGTTTATAGGTTCAGTTAATAAAACTGAACAATACTGGCCTCATGAAAATAAATACAATAAAAAATAGAACAATATTTTCTTTTTTGTTAAGCATAACAATTGTATTACCGCTGCAAGCTCAAACTTCAATAACACAATCAGCGACGAAATCAGAGAAAAAATCAACGGCAGTATCAACGGCACAATCAAGGGCACAAGCACCAACCTCAGAATATATTATTAAGTACAAAGACACATTGGCAACTGCTGGGTTTAGGAGCGGCAGCCGACCTAATTCTAAATTTACGGTTAAGTCTGTTTACGGAAGATCAGGTATGGTTCAAGTTAAAGTAGAATCCCAAGCAGAGCTTGCGGCTCTATTAGCAAATCCTGATTTAGAGTTCGTTGAACCTAATTACATAATTACAGTAAACCCTATCGAAGGAAGCGATGTGGCCGCAGCGGCAGCAGTCGCGAATACACAAGTTAGAGATTCCTGGGCTTTAGAAAAACAGCCTGGTGATGGCCCTAAAACAGTCGTCGCAGTTATTGATTCAGGACTCGATACAACTCATCCATTGTTTACAGAATCAAATAGCGTTTGGCAAAATGACATAGAAAAAAATGGCCTAGCGGGAGTCGACGATGATTCAAATGGATTCATAGATGACATTAACGGTTGGAATTTCGCAGCAAATAGCGCCAATAATTTTGATGACAACAACCACGGCACTCATTGTGCCGGAATTGTTTTAAGTGTAGGACAAGATATTCTTTCATCACAAATTCAAGAATCAAAAATTAAAATTATGGCGCTTAAATTTTTAGATGCTACTGGCGTCGGTTCTTCTTCAAAGGCCATTGCAGCCATTTACTACGCGGTCGATA
>JBBARF010000174.1:1021-6399 GCA_040399925.1 Bacteriovoracaceae bacterium | reverse complement strand
AGGAGTAGCAAGAACGTTAGTTGAATCGTGAGAAGCAACCGCCTTGATAAAGGCACTGACGGCGTTCATCTTGACTGTGTTTGTTCCGATCTTCACGTCACGAGTTGGACCGAGACCAATACCACCGAAGAATCCACCCAGAGAGGTGGGAGCACCCGTTGTAATGAGCCCGATCAGATCGTTACTGGCAGCACTTCCTTGAGTGGCAAAACCAGAACGTTGAACATTTCCTTGTCCGTAAGCACCGTAGTACTGAACACCAAAACTTTTAATCTTAGTTACGTTGGCTTCAAGAATCAGACCTTCTACATAAACCTGATCACGTGGAATATCTAGGCGACCAATAACATCTTTTAGTGTTAACCAGTCAGTAGGAGAAGCAGTCACAACCAAAGCGTTGTTGTTTTTATCAGAAGTGATTTTAACTTCAGCAGAGAAAATCGTACTTTCTGCTGGTCCACCACCGAATGAAGTAAATCGGCTCGCTCCACCAGCTGCACCACCGGCAGCATCTTTGGCAGTATTTCCACTTACAATGCTAGAGAGAGTTTTTGAAAGCTCTTCAGAGTCGCCGTAGTTTAAATAGTAAACGTGAACACGGTTCGAGCTTGATGAAACAAGTTTCACGTCCAGTTTATAGATAAGGTCTTTAAGTTGTTTCGCACCTTCAGCATTGGCCATGGCAATGATTGAGTTGGTTCTTGGCTCAGCGATAATGCGTGAGATTGAACTTGTCGATTCAGTGCCGCCAGCACCACCTGTAAAGCGGGGAGCTGCAGATCCAGCTCGGGCCGCTGTTCCGCCAGATCCACCCTTCAGAATATTATCCAGAAGTTTTGCAATTTCCTGAGCTGATGAGTTTTTAACTTTAACAATCTGAAGAGCTTCTTCGTGTCCTGAAACATCGAGAAATTTTACCATTTTGGCGAGACGGTTAATGTTTGAACCAGTGTCAGCAATAATAATTGTATTGGTTTGTTTGATATCGATGATTCGACCGTAACGACTCATAAAAGGACGGAAGTTACGGGCAATTTCAGCAGCAGAAACGTGTTTAAGAGAAATCACTCTCATGACGTAGTTTTCTGTGTCCGGAGTGTAGTTACCAGTATAAATTTTGGTCGGAGTATAACGAATATCTCGAGCGTTAATAACTTTGTAGAATGCACCAGTCTTGATGAGTGAGTATCCTGCCATATTCAAAGCGGCGAGGTAAGCCTTCCATGCATCTCCTACAGTGATAGGAGTCGGCGCAATAATGGAAACTTTTCCTTTAACATCCTTATCAAGGATCAAATTGATCCCAGTCAGTTTTTGCATGTGTTTAGTGATTTCCATGATGTCGGTATCTGGAAAATCAAAAGAAGAAACGATCTCAGGGCCGAAAGCAGTTTCAGGATTTAAGTTAACGTATTTGGCACTTTTTGGAGCAGCATTCTTTCCTGAGCTTGGACGGTCACCAAAAGTTTCCTGATTTGCATCATCATCATTATCTGTTTCAAATGCAGAATCGTTTTCTACTTCTTCTGAATCGCCGTTACCGCCAGCTTGAGCAGCTTCAATATTTTCGGCCGCTTTAAGCGTTGCTGCTGCATCTTCTGCACTCATGCTTTCAGTATCTGGGAGAGTATTCTCAACAGGTGGTGGAGCACCCTGATTGAAGCGCGTTTGTGAACGGTATTTGTTAAACTGGGCATGTGCTGCTTCCTGACTTAGAAGCATTGAAGCTACTAAGAGCGGGCCCATGAAACGTGCTTTTTGACATCTTGTCTTCATTTAGCGTTCCTCATTTCTTGATTGAATACTCTTGTAAAGAGTCTGAACCTTCGCGCTTAACTCCAAGCTGAAGTTTATCCAAGTTTTTTATACGACCAAATAGGCCCATAACTTCGTTGATATCATAAATGGCTTTGCCGTTAATTGACGTAATAGTGTCCTGGTCCTGTAAACCAAGATAAGGAAAAATTCCCGCCGGATCCAACTCGGTTAATTTGAAAGAGAGACTTCCATCTGGATTTTGAATTTTAATGGCGCGGGCCTGAGTCAGGATCGCTGCAATATCTTTCATCTTCTCGTCGAGTAGAGCTTTAGAAATGACGAACTTGTTTCCAACATTATCAATGCCTGACATCTTTTTATTCGCTTTAAATTCTCTGCTAGCAGAAGGGGTCATGACGGCGATTGGTGAACTAGTTTCCTGCATTTTATCTGAGGCGATAGATTCACAAACACCGTTTTCAAGATTTTTGATGAGGATTTCAAGGCGCGTGATTTTGAAAATTTTAGCGAGGTTATCAATCTGATCACCCTCACGAACTTCCTGCAAACTACGCTCCCCACGAACTTGAACAGAAGCAAGAGACTTCACTGTATCCTGCAAAACAATTGTGTTGAGAAGTTTGATTGGGAGATTACTTTCCTGTTGGGCTTCTTCGCATTTTGAATCGGCCATTTTTTTACCTGGACCCTTGGCCACATTGGTACGGAAGGGATTAATACTCTTAACCTGACCCAGAGTCGCCGGATTAAAATCATTTTCGAGATTAATTGAAACTGTATATTCTTTGGATGAATTCAGAGCTGGTGCACCACGTAGAACAAGAGCTGTTACTTTTCCGAGTGTGTACGTAATACCGCAGATAAGAAGAACAATACTTATTTGATGAATAGGTTCACGAGACTGTTTACTGAGAAATTTTTCTACACTTCGCGATAGACTTGGTGAGAGTAGAGAAGTTCCTGGAGTTGAAGAGGGTTTGAAATTTTTCGGTAGAGAAAGATTTCTAAAATTCAATCCAGTGAATTTAGCACGAATGCTGGTAAGCGGATTTTTAGTCGTTGTGGTGAGTTCGTGTTTTTTTAACGAAAGCTCGTAGGTTCCCGTTGAATCTTCTGGTGACGAAGTGAGTCCTTCATCATCCTGAGAAGATTGCTTTTTCTTTACCTTACCCGCCAGTCGATTGCGGAAGAAGTCTTTGATTTTATTTATCATCAATTTATTGTCATCAAATTAAATGTGATGCGCAAGTAGCAGGAAGAAGAAATATCCGGAAGTAATTTGCTCGGGTAATGACGCTACAACCTTAAGAGTTTTTCTGTACTTTGATTTGGGATGAATTCTATAATGAGTTCAGATTTTATCTTTAAGAGAGGCTTTATTATGTCAGCACCCCTAGATTCAAAAGAAATTCCTTCCATCGTCGCTAATCTCTTCTACGGAGATGTGCATGAAGATGATGTTTTTCCCTTTCCAAGTTTGACTGATGATCAGGTGGCTATGGCCAAAGAGATGATTAGTGCAGTTGATAAATTTGCTCAAGATAATATCAAGTCAGAAAAGTTCGATCGTGAAGGAAAAATCCCACGCGAAGTTCTGGATGGAGCAGCAGCTTTAGGCCTTTGTGGTCTGGGTGTGCCGGAAGAACTAGGCGGTCTGGGTTTGGATACGACTCTTTACGCCCGCGTCTTCTCACAGATTGCTGGAATCGATGGGGCAGTAGCAACGACTCTAGGTGCTCACCAATCTATTGGGTTTAAAGCTCTACTTAACGAAGGCAATGATGAGCAGAAGAAAAAATGGCTTCCAAAGCTTGCCAGTGGTGAAGTTTTCGCTGCTTTCTGTTTAACAGAACCTGGATCTGGTTCAGATGCATATTCAATTAAAACAAAAGCCGTTAATAATAATGATGGAACTTACACCATCACGGGCCAGAAGCTTTGGATTACTAACGCAGGCCTGGCCGAATTCTACTCTGTGTTTGCTAAAACTGAGCATGACGATAATGGTAAAAAAGTTGAAAAGATCTCATGCTTTATTGTTGAAAAGAGCATGCCAGGTATTTCTTTCGGTGAAAAAGAAGACAAGATGGGGATCAGAGGTTCTGAAACCCGTGCTGTTTATTTTGATAAAGTTGTCGTTCCGGCCACGAACATCATCGGTGAAGCTGGTAAAGGCTTCAAAATTGCGATGAACGTTCTGAACACGGGAAGACTTTCTCTTGGTTCAGGTTCAGTAGGCGGAATGAAGTCCATTTTAAAACTGGCCACGGCCCAGGCCAAAACCAGAAAACAATTTGGTGATTCGATTATCAATTTCGGATTGATCCAAGAAAAACTTACTATAATGGCGGCGAATACTTACGCTGCTGAATCTATTGTTTATATGACGACTGGAAAGATGGAACAGGGAATGAATGATTTTTCTCATGAGTCTGCCATCTGTAAGGTTTATTGCTCGGAAAAACTTTGGGACACTATCGATAAAGCGACTCAAATTGCTGCCGGTAATGGTTATATGAAAGAGTACCCGTATGAGAGAATCATGCGTGACTGTCGTATCAATCTTATCTTTGAAGGAACTAATGAAATCCTAAGAATCTTTACTGCCCTTGCGGGTATTAAAGGTCCTTCTGATAACTTGAAAGAACTTGGAAAAATCTCTGATGTTTCTAAGGCCCTCTCGGATCCTATTAAATCATTGGGAGTACTTTCTGATTTCGCAAAAAAGCGCATCACAAAGTATGTTGGAACTAAAGCCCTCACTAAAGTTCACCCATCTTTGGAAAAACAGGCCAAGCATTTTTCTGCAGCGCTGGATAACTTCTCGATTGCCGTTGAAAATACAATTATTAAATACGGGAAAAACATTATTGGGAATGAACTTCCCCAAATGCGTATCGCAAACATGGCGATCGAACTATATGTTCAACTTTGTGTTCTTTCGCGTACGACTTCTATTCTTAATAACGCCAGTGTTTCAGATTCGGATAAAGAGTATGTATCCCTCATGACTGAACTCGTTTGTCGTGACAGTCGTCAAACTTTCACACGTAACTACAAACGTCTCACGTCTAGTTATGATAAACTCATCCCGAAAATCTCCAAATGTGTAGACGCAAGAGATGGATTTGGTTTTGACATCATTGACTTCTAAAAACCTAAAAAGGCCCCTTTATTGGGGCCTTTCTTTTTTACTCATTAGTTGTTCTTCTCCCATAAAGAAGAGTGCCGATGAAGAATCAATTGAGCTCACGCAAGAGCTTAATAATCTATCGACTAAAGTTCAGTCACCCAATTTTGGTCCCTCTAATCCGAGTGCCACGGCTTTTTTGGATAAAACCCAAGAATATGGACTGGAAAATCTCCATGCTATGGCGATGAATGCAGTAGATTTAAACCTGGATGGGAAAACAGATCTGGTTATGCTTCCGACTTACTACTCACGCCCAAAGTTTTATATTTTTGATGCTAAAGAAAAGAAATTCAAAGTTTGGTCGCATGATCCTCTCCCGACGGATTTTAAAGCATCCTATCTTTTATTTTATGATTTTAACCGCGATAAGATCTTAGATCTTATTGCTGGTGTTCTGAATCAGCGG
>JBBARF010000174.1:0-1011 GCA_040399925.1 Bacteriovoracaceae bacterium | reverse complement strand
GAAGTCAGTCAGATTCCATTAAAGTTATACAAGGGTAGTCTTCGTAATGGACTCCTCACATTTTCAGAGGACCCTGAAGCATTAAAAATTCCTGCTGAACCTACAAGTTCAGTTTCTGTTATTGATTACGATCTGGATGGCTGGCCTGATCTTTTTATTTCAAATTGGTTTAAAAACGAAAAAGACCAGCATCTTCCAGTGGCCGACAGACTCCTGAAAAATAATAAGGGTCGCTTTGAAGATGTGACTTCGCTCCTTAAAGGCGAGTCGGATAAAACAAAATCTCAACTTTATCCTCCAGAAGCCAGGCCCACTTATGGTGCTTCGACCTGTGATATTGATCAGAATGGTTACCCCGATATCATGACGGTTTCATCGGCTGGCTATAAAAATAAACTCTGGATGAATCTCAAGGCCCCCCGAACCGGTGAGCTTTATTTAATGGATATTGGGCCCGAGTCCAATTACGGCTCTGATCCTGATGGAAGCCTGATTCCTACCGGAGGAGGGAGAAGTTTCTTCTCTGCCTGTACCGATTATAATGATGATGGAATCATGGATGTTTTTTTGGGAGAACTCTCACACGCATATGATAATGATTCGGTTGATAAATCCAGCATCCTGTCTGGATCTAAAGAGACTTATCCGCCCTACTTTATTCGTACTGAGTATGTGAGTGATGCCAATTCGGAGGCCTGGAACCAGGGTGATCGCAGAGCAGTCTGGATGGATTATAATCTGGATGGGAAAATTGATCTTACGGTTGATAACTCGGGCTTTCCTCCTTATTCACGACTGGTGCTTTTTGAGCAGGATGAGAGCCATGCTTTTATCAACATTGCTTCTCAGGCAGGAATTGATATTGTAAACCCGACGGCAACGATCTCAATAGATGTGAATCAGGATGGGCTGCCGGATTTGATTACTTCGCAGAATAATATTCGACGTGCGGATATTACGCCGAGACTTTATGTTTTTGAAAATCATTCCCGCGGTCCAGGGGCCAAAGCT
>JBBARF010000173.1:0-6440 GCA_040399925.1 Bacteriovoracaceae bacterium | reverse complement strand
GATAGTAGGCTCGAGTGGAGTAGGCACGGATCTCTTCACGAATACGTAAAAAATTTCGTGTTCTTTTCGTCATCTCGATGAGTTTCTTCTTTTTAAAGAAACCGGCCGAGGATTCTAAACGAGTAAATGTCGGAGTATACGCATCTTTAACTTGATGATCATGATGTACAAAATTTTTGACCAGTTCATCTACCCATTCTTTATTCTCTCCCCAACGAGCAACCTTGAGATCGAGTTCCGCCGGTCCATGATGGTAGTGAGCATCTAGAAATTTCTCACGCCCTTCATGATACTTTTGGGAATCAAGGCCGTAGAAATCAGCAATTTTAGCAAGCTTTCCGAGATCTCCCTGAACATCTAAATGCGTCACACCCTGGAGATTTCCCATGAGATCGATTTCATCACCATCAAGGTAGCCCTTAAGTTTTTTAATGAAACCTTTATATTCACTTTGATAGTTGGCATTATTATAAATGGTTCTAAAGTAACTTCGTTCTGTCTCTAGTTGATGAATAATCACTTCCATAAACCAGACATGAAAAGCGTCTGAACTTTGACTCTTGATCTGTTTTAGATCTTCTTTAAGTCTTAAGTCTCTTACTTCAAACTTATCCCGGAACTGATCAACCATCGCTTCGCAATCAGAAAATTCCCGATTAAGAGCAAATAAAATGGGAATGGCCTTGAGTATGGTGATGGGATTTGTGGGAGTCACATGACAACCACTGGGACCATACTCTTTTTGAACACCAAGGTCTCGATCAAAGTCTTCTTCTCTATATCCGGGAATGTTTTTCAGACCTTCTTTGACAGCTTCGGCATTCCAGTAGACTCGTCCATAACAGTAATGGATCCAGACAATCCCCTGCGGATTTTTGATAAGATTAATTTTTTGAAAATAATCTCCCATAGAAACCTGTAGAGCTTCTCTATAAATCGAATACATCGCCTGGGTACAGACTCGAGCCGAAACTCCACCATCTTTAAAGTCAGCATTGGTGAGTTCTGGTTTATCTTCTCGCGGTAAATAACTCGTCACAGGTCGAGACTGAAGGATAAAGAGTTCACCTTTTTTATCCACTGCCCATTCGATATCCTGTGGATGACCGTAATGGGCCTGAATTAAGGCCGATTGAGTGATTAATTTTTTCAGTAGTTCACCGGAAAGTTTTGTTCCTTCCTGATTAATAACTTCACTTATCAGAGAGTCCTTCATCCAATCATAACGAACTTGGGTTGGTGTCACATGACCTGAGACCAGTCGTTCTCCAACGCCTTCACAATACTCCACATACATTTCTTCATCATGACCATTGATTGGATTCAAAGTGAACAATACGCCTGCAATAGCAGGATCAATCATCTTCTGAACTAAGACAGTCATTTTCAATTGTTCAGGACGATAAGAAATCCCCTTATGGTCCAGATAATCTTTAACCCGAAGAGAATGTCGGGACTCTAAGCAGTCGTGAATTTTCTGTTTAAGTTCATCCATGCTGCTCACAAAAAGAAAAGTTTCATAAAGACCCGCAAAACTTGCGTTAGGCAAATCTTCCATGGCCCCACTCGATCTCACAGCAACAGGAAAACCACCGATGGTTGCCAATGCTTCTTCTAAATCCGATAATTCTGAACTCAACACAAAACCCGACGGAACATTGAAGTTCGCGGCTTTGAGCACATGGAGACTGGAGGCTTTTCCACCCATGAGTTTAATTTCGAGAGGCCCTAAGCCTCTTTGTCCAAGGTATGTAATAGTCATATAAACTCTTAACGGAAGAGCGGGACAAATTCCCAAATGATATTTAATAGAGAGTTTTAGTCAGGAATGAGTTTAGTTAAAAATAGTCTTCGCTATCTTTTGGCCCAAATGACCTCAACACTGGGATTGGGTGAGTCAGTCCGTGACTTTTACCTAGAGAGGGCAAAGACCTATGTCTCTTCCCTCGATCAGAACGCTGTTAAAGAAGTCTGGGTCCGAAGAAGTGTCACCAATCAGGATTTCAAGGCTTTTTTAAGTGATATTGATCTGACCGTTGTAGTACATGAAAATTTTTTAAGCCAGTTACAATTTCCCCAAGATCTTTTAGTTAAAGATATTCAGATCGTGCCCCAGAAGTTTTTAAGCACCTGGATTTCCGCGGGGGGTTTTAGGAATTACCTTCAGGAAGATTGGATCCCTCTCAAATCAAATTCGACTTTAAAGCCACGAAAAAAGATTGAGGATAAATCAATTCTCGCCTTTGAACTTGGACATGAAATTTATCTTCTCTATCATCAGTTAGAAAAAAAAAATCATGAAAGTTCAGATCCTTTAATTCATATTTCTCGAGAAAAGTTGATCGCAGAACTGAATCGAGTTCAGCAATTTTGGATAAAAAACGATCAATCTTTATTAAAGGAACCTCGTAAAAACTTTGTCATTCAAGAGTCATTTCAAAGCTTCATTAAAAAGCAGGATCTCTTTTGGCAGGAGCTAAATTTTCATTTAGAGCCTCCGCTAAATGATTATCCCATTGAAGATTTAATTGAAGCCGAGTTTTCCGAATATTATGAGATGAATCTGGAGATGCGCGGAAAACAAGTTCTGATCGTTAAAAAAGCTGAGTCACTTGAAAGATTCTTTATTTCTCATCCCCATCACTTCGTCGTAACAGAAAACTTCTTCAAATTAGTCAAAAGCGTGGGAGTGCAAGAACAGGATGAATTGAATAAACTCGCCCAAAAGAAAGGCTTCTACTTTGATTACAATCTACAAAGACTCGCCACAGATCTCGTAGGGGCCGTCATTCAATACAAAGAAGACCACCGTCTGCTCTACTTCTGTCTAAAGAATATCAATGAATTCAAATTTGCTGTCACTGGCCAGACTGTTTCAGGCTGGATATCCCTTGAGGAGAACTGGCAGAAGCATGATCTCATCTATCGGAATACTGGTGAGTTACTGGAATTATGCCGTAGCTATCTTGAAGTACTCGAGGGCATGAGATAAAGTTCTGTATGTCTTCAACTTACTCCAAATTACAACATGGCCGGGCCGAATATCAGGATTACTTTGTCGTAAACTGGTGTTTTTTTTCCATCTGTAATTTTTCATGTACCTACTGCCCAACCGCCTTGCACGATGGAAAACACCGTGGTCTGGGGATTGATGTCGTTAAAGAATTCTGCTCTAAGGTGATCAAAGCAAAATTAGATAAAAAAGTCTTCTTCGAGTTTACCGGCGGAGAGATGACTTATTATAAAAACTTCGTAGAGCTTTTTCAGTTTCTTAAATCCGAAGGTGCTGAAACTGGACTTATTTCAAATGGCTCGCGCGATCTTAATTTTTGGAATGAACACCGCCACCTGATTGATCATATTTGTCTAAGTTTTCATCCAGAACAGGGTGACCCAGACCATTTCTTTGAAGTCGTAAAACTTCTGAATCTGGACGCCACAGTTCACGTTAACATTATGATGCTTCCTGAAAAATTTGAAAGACTCCATATTTTGGCAAAAAAAATTAGTGCAGAGATTGAAGGCGTAAGTGTTTCCATGCAGGCCCTTTTTGAAGAGATGGACGGAAAAATTTTTAGTTATACTTCTGAACAAAAGAAGGCCCTTGATACGCAGGAACTTCCATGGGGACAGAACCTTACTTTCAGAGCGAACCCAGGAAAAATCCGCAAGGTTTATCGTGGAGAGATGAAGAAAGTTTACAGCGATGGAAGAACCGAAGTTGTAAGTACACCTGAACTTATTTCAAAAGGCGAAAATAACTGGCTCAACTGGAAATGTGCCATCGGACTGGAAAATCTGGTTGTTGATTTTTCTGGATACGTTAAACGTGGCTGGTGTGGTGTTGGTGGAATGATTGGAAATATCTCAGACAAAAATCTGATTCTACCTACTCGTCCTATCATGTGCACTTCTAATAACTGTCACTGTGGTCTGGATATCATGGCGACCAAAGAATCCATCACTATATAGCTTTCATCTTTTCAGTAATATCTTTTTCTAAAACGGAGAAGGTATTCTTTCTTTGATTTACATCGCTCATTTCATCTAAAATATCGTAATCATAGAAAATGTCATCACACTCTTTTGGTTCACTTGAAATAAATTGTTCCAACGTTTTATTTCCAAACTCGGCTAGCTCTTCGGTTTTATACTCTTTCAACAAAACATCCCCTGTTTTTTCTTCTTTTTTCTCAATGCTTTCATGACCTCTTATCGGCATTGCGGTTAAAGTACAGTTTCGAGTAAAGAAGGGTATTTCCCAGATCTCTTTTTCAAAGGCTGAACTCTGCTCACTGTTTCCCGGCAGGACCATTAGCATGACTTCAAGATGGCCTACGACTTCACCGGTATTTTTTCTATTATTGATTTCATGGGCCAGTGCCGTTAAGACTTCCAGAAGCTTCTCACGTTGATAGAATTCAAAATGCACACTGATATTGATATCAGAGTGTTTGATGAGGTCTAGATAATATTCAGGCAGACGACTACCGTTACTATGCGTACTCACCGTATGACCTTTACTCGTCAGAAACTTAACCCATTCGAGAAAATGCGGGTTAACAGTGGGCTCACCACCACTGATCGCGAAATTAATTTTTTCGCCTTTGCTAAACCGCTCAAGTTTTTCCACTGCAAACTTAAGCATCTCAAGACTCTTGTGCTCTTCATAATTATTGTGAACATAGGGATGGCAATAGCTGCAATCGAAGTTGCAACGTCGACCAAGTTCCCAAAAGACTTGCTTAGAACGTCCTCTGAAGGTTCGTTCCAGAGCAACGGCATCCTTAAGATAGGGAGTACGTTTCTCTAACTGATGAGCATTTCCATTTTTGAACTTAAGATGAGGCAGATCTTTTTCACTCTTAACTTTCGGAATAAAGAGATCTGCTCCACAACTACAGAACTCCTGTGGGCATGTAATCCAGTCCTGCTCCAAGGTAAAATCCTCAAAGACATTACCGTATTTTCCATTTGTGGCCGATGACCCTATGCTTCCACATGAGGCACTCAAAACATCACCATCAAAATTAATACAGAGATTCTCTACACCTGCGGCGCACCTCCACCCTGAAAACTTGTTCAGTTTTCTTCCTACGACTTCTTCAGTCGAGAAATCGCTAAATCCACCGTCGTCCTGGTAGATGCGAATGGGCTTCCCTGGAGTTATTCCGTCAGACAAAACTTCCTCTCCTGATCATGGTTGGTCTATACTATAATGGATCCTTTAGAATTTAAATACCTCGGAATTTTATGAGTCTTGAAATGGCCTCAAAGTATAAGGTTCTGTGCTTTATCCCAGCTAAAAACTGCGAAAGTACCATCGCTAAAACTCTGGAATACTTTCAGGGCGAGATTCTTGATACCATCACAGAAATCGTTGTTATTGATAATGCCAGTAGTGATCAAACAGTTCAGAGGGCCAAAGAAGCACTCACAAAAATTACGACTGTTAAAACCAGTCTTTTTCAGAACAGCCAGAATTACGGTCTAGGTGGATCCCATAAAATCGCCTTCAAGTACGCCATGGATAACGATTACGATTACCTCTTAGTCGTTCATGGTGATGCAAGTGCCGACATCAGACAATTCATGCAAGCGATGAAAAATTACGAATTCACTAAGTACGATATGGTCCTGTCGACTCGACTTGCTTCTAATAAAGCTCGTTATGATTATCCGACCCATAGACTTTGGGTTAATCGCCTGCTCAGTATGTTTGCCAGTTTGATAACAATGAGAACCATCAAAGACTTTAGTGCAGGACCGGTAAACCTTTACCGTGTCAGTACCTTTTTAAATAAATTTGAAAATATCATCAAACGTTTTAGTAATGATGTGGCCTTTCCGCAGTTCATGGTTCTTTACGGGGCCTACCGAAAGGCAGACTTCTATTTCTATCCATTGAATCATTTTGAAAAAGATAAAAAGCCGATGGGAAAACTTGTTTCCCAGTTCGGTAAATCACTCATCCTTCTCGCTAAATATTTTTTTTCGCCGAAAAAAACCATCAAGTTTGATGTGTATGGAAATTATTTTGGTCACAACTACCGCAAGATCAAGATTGGTCACGAGGTTGCAGATTTAGTTGTTCTACAGAAGCCTGAGATCAAAGTTGCAGCGACACCAGTCGTTATTGCTCAAACTCCCGTAACGCCCCTTCCTGTAACACCCAAAGAATTTAAACTGCTAGATCTTAAACGAATGGGTTTTGAGGATCAATTCACGCAAACGTTTACTGATCTGAATATGCAAACTGTTGAGGCCTGCGACCTGACTGATGAAAGTACAGTCTGGATCCATTTAAAACTCGATGTTCATACCGTTATCAGTAAAGGGTTAAAGTCCTTCTTCCTGAGTCTGTTTAAAATTTATTCTGATAAAAGAATCATTCTCGATATCTCCGCTGACCCTGTGCTAAAGACGAAGCAGTGTTATGA
>JBBARF010000172.1:0-6470 GCA_040399925.1 Bacteriovoracaceae bacterium | reverse complement strand
TCATCATCATCATCATCATCATCATCATCACTATCAACATCATCATCAATATAGTATAGTGTATATGAGGACATGATGGCGGTGTGTACGTACTCTGTAGACGGGGAGAGAGCCCGCAATCAGGCCTTCAAACACCTACAGCAGTATCAGTAGATAGATAGATAGATATCACATTGTCTGCTCCAGGGTTCATTGTTCGATCATCATCATCATCATCACCATCATCACCATCATCATTATCATCATCATGATCATCATCTTTTCCTCTCTGTTCTGCACTATATTGCACTACACACAACGATGATGATCATGTTGTGACCTTGTTTAAAGAAAAAGGGCTGTGGGGAGCTATTTCCAAAACCAACACCGCTGTCATTGGGTTTCGTCATCCGATTCATAGAAATCTTAGAGAGATTGCTCTTAGTTATTTTCCCCTCTATTTAAACATCAAAGGTCGCTTCACCCTATGCGAGTTTTCGAACCCTATAAATCTGGCCTCTGCTAAATTTAAAAAATGGGATTGGCGCTACGGAGACGGAGATTTTCAGGACATGGGAATAAGTTTTAATAAACTTCCCCATCAGTCTCTGATGACTCGTAAACAATTAGAGAAATTACCTAAGGCCCATCATATCGTGGCCAAAGCTGCCATCCTTGGCGCTCTCAAGTCAGGTCTATATCAGGCTTAAAGAATGGAATTCGGTAAATTAGAAGACATTAGTGGAATTGACTGGAAGCTCCCAAGTGATGATCCGCTTAATGTCACCCGCTTGAAACCTGGCGCTCCCTCACGACTTTATGTGGGTGGCACAGCTTGGGGAACAAAGGCTTGGATTGGAAAAATTTATCCAGAGGGAACAACTAGTAATAAATTTTTGTCTTACTATGCAAAAAATTTTAATTGTATCGAACTCAATGCTACCCACTACAAAATCCCAGATGAAAGAACGACTCATGATTGGTTAAATCAAGTGGCAGAGGGATTTAAATTTTGTCCTAAAATTCATAAGGATATTTCTCATTCAAAATTTGGTTTACTCGACCCTTTTGAACTCAAAAAATGGTATGAATTTTTGGGGCGAATTGGTTCTTACCTGGGACCGTGCTTCATTCAATTTCATGAAATGTTTAGCTATGAAGAAAAAAACTTTTTATTCAAATTTCTAGAGCAGTGGCCTGCTGAGTTTAAACTTTCCATAGAACTCAGACATAAATCCTGGTTTGAAAATCATTACATCCTCCCCGCCCTGACAAACTATCTCCACAAAAAGAATATTGGTCTGGTGATCACAGATGTCGCTGGTAGGCGTGATGTGCTGCATACCTCACTCTCTACCGAATGGACCATGATTAGGCTGATAGGAAACAAACTCGTCCAGAGTGATGAAGACAGGCTCAATGATTGGGCCAGTAGAATCCAAAGCTGGCAAAATTCGGGACAAAAAGAGACATTTCTTTTTCTTCATCAGCCGGACGATCTCTTAACAGTAGAGTTTGCTCAATTAGCAGAAAAAGTTTTATGTCAGTATCAATTGCCAGATTTTTCTCGTATTCAACGAATCAAAACCAGAGATCTATTTAATCAGGAATAGATTTCTATCTTCTCAAATTCACAGAATACCTTAGCATCTAGAGATGCAAAAATTTAATCCAGAACAAGCGATCAGAGACATCCAACATTTTGGCGAAGAAGGTGGAGTTGTTCCCGTCATCGATGTTGCTTCCACGTCAACATTCCTTGATCCCAAGGATATGGAAAGAACATTCATGGGAGAGTTGCAAGGATGTTATCTTTACAGCCGCCATTCAAACCCTACCGTAAATATTTTTGGAAAAAAGATTGCGGCAATGGAAGGGGCTGAGGCTGCACTCGGAGTTGCTAGTGGAATGGCAGCTATTGCCTGCACTATTGAGCAGGTTTTCCGCAATGAAGGTGTTTCTCAGGGACATTTAATTACTTCACAAACTGTTTACGGAGGAACCTATGCTCTTTTCAAAAACATTCTCCCAGCTCGCGGTATTAATGTGTCGTTTGTTGATATCAATGATCTCACTGCCGTTGAAAAGGCTATCACTCCAGAAACCAGACTGATTTATGCTGAGACGCTAAGTAATCCACTGCTTGCCGTGAGTGATCTGAAAGCATTAGCAATTCTTTGTAAAAAAAATAAATTAAAACTTATTGTCGATAATACATTTACTCCCATGATTGCTCAGCCGCTTCTTCACGGGGCAGATGTGGTCATACATTCCTGCACTAAGTATATTTCAGGCTCAAGTGATTTCATCGCAGGAGCGATTGCCGGTTCTCAAGCCTTCATCAATTCACTGATTGATGTGAATCATGGCCTTGTTATGTTAACGGGTCCAGTGATGGATCCTCGAGTCGCTCACGAGCTTTATCTTCGGATGGATCATCTCGGCGTACGAATGGCCGCTCACTCAAAAATGGCACTCTTTTTAGCCGAACGGATGAAAAATGAAGGCATGCCCGTTATTTATCCCGGTCTGAAAAATCATCGCCAGCATCAGATGCTGAAAGATCTGGGAGCAGCTGATTTTGGTTTCGGTGGGATTCTAACCCTTGAATGCAAAGACGCAGATACTGCGCGTGTTCTTGCTACAAAATTGCAGGACGATAAGTTTGGTCTTTATGCCGTTTCGTTAGGGTTTTCAAGAACCCTGATGAGTTGTTCCGCTAAAAGTACTTCCAGTGAAATCCCCGAGGATGAAAGAAAAAAGATGGGTCTATCCGAGGGGCTACTTCGGTTTAGTATTGGCTATACCGGTGATCCTGAAATTATGTGGAATCGTTTTATGACATGTTATAAAAGTTTATAATGAAAAACTTTATTCCTTTCCTCATGCTTCTAATGACGGCCTGTTCAACCTCTAACCATCTTTATCATGTGGAAAAAGAAGGGGGACTATCCGGACTGGCCTATGAAGGCAAGGGCAGTAAGGGCGAATTAATTTTTTGGTCACACACGGACCGTGGACCAAATGCAAAAGAAGTCCAGGTTAAAGACACGACGGAGTTTCGCCGTCCTTTTATGCAACCTGATTTCAAACCCTATTGGGTAAAGTTTTCGGTGGACCTAAAAATACGCAAAGTTAAAATTCTGCAAAAGATCGAACTGGGAATGAGTGGTCTGCCTAATAAAAACGGTGATGAAATTCCGGTGGATAAAAGAGGCAGAGAGTTGCCAAAAGACATCATGGGCATTGATCCTGAATCAATTTGCTTTGATGGAGAATTTGTTTGGATGGGAGAAGAGTACCGTCCATCCCTTTTGAAGTTTGATCTCACGGGTAAACTCCTTCGTCGTTTCGTTCCTCAAAATACTTATAATCCCAAGGAGCGTGGGCAACTGGGCAATGTTCGGGAAGTTCTGCCAGAAAAACTAAAGAAAAGAAAATTGAATAGGGGATTTGAAGGTCTGGCCTGCAGTGAAGGTAATCTATACGCTGCTCTTCAAAGCCCATTACCTGAGGATGGTAACAACGTGTTAATTTTTCAATTCAATACGGCGAAGGAAAAAGTCGAGCAGGAGTATCATTACCCACTAAATCTTCTGAACGCTGACAAGATCGGAGATTTAGCTGTGAAAGGAAAAGATTTTTATATTATTGAGCAAAATGGTGAAATAGGTCCTGCTAGTTACCATAAAATTTTTAGCTTTCGTCTCAATGAGCTTGATGAAGAAGGCAAACTGAAAAAGAAACTGATCCTTGATCTGGTTAAACTCAAATATGATTTTGCGGATAAAGTTGAAGGCCTAGCAATCCTTGATGACGGAAGCATCGCCGTTCTCAATGATAACGACTTTGGTCTAACGGGCGAGTGGAATAAAGCGAAGGGTGAGGCGACGAAAAATTCTGAGAAAAAATCCATCTTGGGGATTTTTCCCGGACCCTAGGATAGATTTAGAGCAAAAGCAGCAGGAATGCGCCCCGTACTCTTCGCCGCGTCTATCAATTGGGCAGGACTTCATCAATAATCGTTGCATGAAAAAAATCATCTTCGCTCTTCTATTGGCGTCAACCACAAGCCTCGCCGCTGACCTTACGACTCTGGCCGAAAAATCAAACTGGAAACAGACAGGGAAAGCGGAGGAAACTCAGAGACTCTGTTTTACATTTCAAAAAAAATTCCCAAAACAAGTTCAATGTCATGTCTATGGCAAGACTCCGGAAAATAGAAAACTGCACTACATGGTCGTGGGAGATCCAAAAACTCCAGCAGTTTGGGTTCAGGCCGGAATTCATGCAGGTGAAATCGATGGCAAGGATGCAGTCTTTATTCTCATTCAGGAAATTCTCCTAAAAAAAATAAAAAATCCCCTACAAGGTATTCATTTAGTTTTTATTCCCATCGTAAATCTGGATGGTCATGAAAGAAGCGGAAAGTGGAACCGGCCCAATCAGGTTGGTCCGGAAGAGATGGGTTGGAGAACGACCGCTCAGAATTTTAATTTAAATCGCGATTTCATGAAGCTTGATGCACCAGAGATGAGAGATCTTTTAAAACTCTGGCACAAGGTTGATCCTATCCTGAGTCTTGATTTACACGTTACCAATGGTGCTCAATTCCAGCCGGAAGTGGGACTCATTATTTTGCCCAATCTCAATCAGGGAGAAACTGCTCTGAATAAGGCTGGAAAGGCTTATGAGCTTTCTCTCCTTGAAAAAATGAAGGCTCTCAATCACCTCGCTCTTCCATACTACCCAAGTTTTGAAGTTGAGGATGATCCTTTATCTGGCTTTGGTTTTTATGTCTCGTTACCAAGATTTTCTCATGGTTATTGGGCGAGTAACAATCGCCTCGGCATGTTGGTTGAAACCCATTCATGGAAAGATTATGCCAACCGAGTGAAGACTCATCACGATACTGTTCTCTCCTCGCTGGAGATTGCTCAAGTTGAAGCTCAGAACTGGAAGAAAATTGGGAAAGAGACAGATAACACACTGGTAACTGGACTAGTTGATCTTGAATACAAGCATACTGATAAATCTCGTATGATTGATTTTCCCGGATATAAATTCACTAAAAAAAAATCAGCCGTCTCTGGAGAAAAGGTTATCAAGTATGATCCTTCTCAACCTGAGAATTGGAGACTTCCTCTTTTTGAAGAACTGGCACCAACTCTGACGGTCTCGGCACCTAAGGAAGGCTACTTCATTCAACCGGCCGATGCTGATTGGCTTCTTCCAAAACTTCAGGTTCACGGAATTAAATTCTCTAAGTGGACCAAGCCCAATCCCCAGATCCTCCAAGTTTTCCGAGCTTCTAAAACTCAATTATCAGCTAATTCTTATGAAGGACATCAGACTCTTATTGTTGAGGGTGATTGGGTTATTGAAGAAATCTCCCTTCCTCAGGGAATGATCTTTGTTCCCATCAACCAGGCCCAAGGCAAGCTCATCCTTCAGTTGTTAGAGCCTCGCTCCCAAGACTCATACCTCGCTTGGGGATTTATGAATCGAGCGTTTGAACAAAAAGAGTATATGGAAAATTATGTCGCTGAAGATGTAGCCATCCAAATGTTGAAGAATCCAGAAATTAAAAAAGAATTTGAAGCCAAACTCAAATCTGATGCGGATTTTGCTAAAGATCCCTCTAAGCGTTTTAATTTCTTTTATAAAAAACATCCTTCGTGGGACATAAGATATAATAGATACCCGATTTTTAAAATTTAACAGAATTTAGTGAACGCTGAGAGACGCATGTCTTTTAACTTTTTCAAAAAAAATAAAATCAATGGGTAGTTCCTCTCCTAACCAAATAGGGGAGAGATGATCCTTAATATCATCCCCAGTATCCTCGTGTATGAGTACCGAAAAATCCTTTCGATTCATATTTAACCAGGCCATAACTTCGGCCTTGTTTGATTCCATAAAATGCAGCTCAATCATGGGGAGGAAATGTGGACCCACTTTCTTAGAATGAATTTTATAAACGATGAAAATCTGGGAATGCAGGGCAAATGCCTTATCAATAAGGTTCTGAGTCTCTTGATTTGCGAATTGAAAATAGATGTGGGCGTGATAGTGTTTCATGGAACCTATTATAGTTAGATGACCGGTATTTAAGAATTCTAAAGCCCTCAATGCTGCTATAGGTACAAACCTATGATGGAGCCGTAAACAATGAACTATGTGATTAGAAATGCTAAAATCGCAGACATGCAAGGTGTAAATTGTTCGCACCCAACTGAGGATGCTGGACTATATAAAAGACCGCTTTAATGCGGTCTTTTTATTTTAACCAGCTATCTTTTGTCTCGAAAAGGGATATCTCCTGTCAACAAGCGCCTCATCTCTGTTGTTCAATCTGACCTGTGACTTTAACTTCCTTACACCAAAAACTTCATCAAAGCAGAGAATCTTTTCGGCGGATCCGACATACATCGCAGGCGACCATTCGTGCGCATGAGGATCGAACTTAATCTTCTTCACAAATTTAGGAT
>JBBARF010000171.1:0-6500 GCA_040399925.1 Bacteriovoracaceae bacterium | reverse complement strand
ACAACTCCGAGACGAAAGAATCTTTCAGGAGCTGGGTAAATATCGAGATCGAAATGAGTATCTGTGCCCATTCGTGTATTAGCACCAGTGGAAAGACCGATACCAGCTTCAATGTTATTGATACGATTCACGAGACGATTCACACTTGAGAGAGTCTGAGAAACCTGATCGACGACAGCATCATCCCGCAAAAGCTTACCAACTGTTCCCTTACCATCTTTGAGATCGGCGATGATGATCTTCAAATCCCCTACCGCTACATCCGCCTTATCAAGTATGGGACCAATCTTGGCCAGATCATGCATCAATGAATCTTTCTGATAACGGTCAGTTTCGTACGCCAGTTGTTCAGATAAAGCTTTCACGTTATCCACAATCTCTGCGATTTTCTGCTCATTGGCCGTTGTGATTCTTTTAATACTTGCCGTGAGATCATTCACGTTAGAGATGATTTGTTTGAGAACGTTGTTACCGTTCTCATCTTTAAGAGAGTCTTTGATCGCCTTTGCAATATCTTTTACTTCTTTAAGAACTTCGGAAGCGTCTTTGGTGAGTTCATCAAATCCCCCTCCGCCATCGGCCGGAATCATTGATCCTTCTGCTAGCTTGTCAGCATTCTGATCACCTAAAACGATATCGAGATATTTATCACCCAAGAAACCAACACTTTTAATTTTGAGGCGAGAATTATTTGTGAGCTTAATGCCTTCAAGCATTTCGAAAGTAATGAGTGCGCCTTCGGCACCATTAAGTTCAATTGCTTTAATACGACCTGCATTGATACCAGCAACTTTGATACTTGATTTTTCAAAAATTCCCGATGCATCATTCACGACAGTTTTGTAAGTTTTGTAATCTCCAAAACCAGACTTATTCGTAGTAATTTTTAACGACATCACCACGACACTTGCGAGTGCAGCGAGGGTGAGCAATCCTACTTTAAGAGGGTTCAAGAATTTTACTCCATCAAAATTCGATATACTTCTATCGGGTTATAACTTTATTTTAAGCGATTTCGGCTATAACTCAAGGAATCTTCGTATGACAGGATTTTCCGATTTTTTGAAGGTAGCCACATCCAAATGCTCAACTACTTTGCCTTTTTCCATGAAAACGATGTAGTCCGAGTATTTTAGTGTGGCATGAATATCATGTGAGATGATCACCGATGTAAAACCATGATGAACGTTTGAATAATGAGTCTCTTTCATCAAATCATAAACCATGTGAGTGGTTATTGGATCCAGACCAGAAGTAGGCTCATCATAAAGCATAATGTGTGGGTCGAGCGCCAGACCGCGGGCCAGACCAACTCTTTTTCTCATACCACCCGATAATTCAGATGGAAGTCTGAAAGCCGCTTCTTTGGAAATACCTACTGATTCTAAAAGCCCCATCACTTTCACTTTAATATCTTCTTCAGTCATTTTTGTGAACTCCCTTAGAGGAAAAGCCACATTTTCATAAGAAGTTAAAAAATCGAAAAGAGCGGCGTACTGGAAAACCATGCCGAAGTTACGACGGAACTCACGAAGGGCAAGTTCATCAATTTTATTAATGGTTGTTCCAAGAACAGTCACGTCTCCCGATGTAGGCATCGTAAGGCCCAGAACATGTTTCATTAAAGTGGTTTTTCCCGCACCGGAGAAACCAAGAACTGTTGTTATCTTATTAGCGTGAATACCAAAGGTGAGATTATCGAGAATAGTTGAATCACCAAACTTCTTGATCAGATTGGTGAACTGAATTGAATATTCCTCGTTCTTCATAAGATCTTGGTCAGAAAACTAGTTAAGAAAAAGTCCACCACCAGCACAGTGATCATTCCCCAGACCACGGCCAAGTTAGTTCCCTTCCCTACGCCCTCTGCTCCACCCGTTACGTTAAATCCGTGATAGGTGCCGATGATCCCAATGAGATAACCAAATACAGTCGCCTTGATAATTCCTTCAGCAACCATGCCAAGATCCATAAAGTCACTGATCTTAGATGAAAAAATAGTTTCATCGATTTGAAGAATTTTTGTTCCTACCAGCCAAGCCCCGCCGTAACCAATCAGAAGAAATATGGCCGAAAGCAGAGGAAGACTGAGAGTTGCTCCCACAATTCTTGGAACTGCGAGGTA
Organism: Bacteriovoracaceae bacterium; assembly: GCA_040399925.1. GTDB lineage: Bacteria > Bdellovibrionota > Bacteriovoracia > Bacteriovoracales > Bacteriovoracaceae > Peredibacter. The sequence goes on along the minus strand of JBBARF010000171.1, from coordinate 4,375 downwards.
CTGATAGCTGTTGATCCCCATAACTTCCAGAGCATCGATCTGTTCCGTCACTTTCATGGTTCCGATTTGTGCTGCCATAGCTGCTCCACATCGACCGGCCACAACCAGACCAGAAAGTACGGGAGCAAGTTCTTTGGCCAAAGCGATGGTGACAATCGGCCCAATGAACGAATCAGCATTGATCACTTTCATCCCAACATAAATCTGGAAGGCGAAAACAGCACCAGTAAATGAAGAGGTGAGAAAAATAATGAAAATGGATTTGTTACCAATGAAATGAATCTGCTCAAAAAGCAGTTTCACTCGGTAAGGAGGCTTAAAAGTCCAGAAGAGAGTTCTCGAAGTAAATTGAGTAAACTCTCCAAGACCGCTCAGCACGCTGATGACGTTCTCGCCGAGGAGTTCAACTTTCTTTTCCATCATTACTTTCATGCTTTTACTGTACTTTATAAATTCTAGGAATTCGACTCGTAATCCCACACATTAATGCATACGGGATGGTTTTCATCTGAGCGGCCAGCTCAGCTATCACACGATTGTCATTGTTCCAAATTTCAACACTCATTTCTTCTTTGATTTTCGATTCTGCTCCTAGATCAAACATGAGGAAGGCCATGTCCATATTCACGCGAGCAAAGATCCGCGCCTTGAGACCATTAACTAGAAGTTCAGTCCCGCTGGAGTAAGTTGAAAGTCCATCCCCGTAACCGAGAGCGATGATGGCGATGAAGCCATCTTCTCCGGCCACATTCACTCCGTAACCAACCGGAGTGCCTTTCTTCACGTGAAAAGTCTTTAGCACTTTTGTGACAAGTTTTGAAATCTGATGCCCATCCCATATGCGAGGCTCGACTGAATAGGGACCATAAATCATGAGACCGGGACGAACATAGGTTTCATTACAACCAATGTTTTGTTCAATGGCTCCAGAGTTAGCGATAGAAGTTTCTGCCACATCAACACTGGCAGCTTTTAGAATGCCTTTCGCTTTATCGAACTCCGCTAACTGGCGATTAGTTTTATCATTATTTTTAAGCGGATAGTACGAGCAGGCAAAATGAGTCATGAGATGCTGTACTCCACGGGCCTTAAGTTTAGGTGCAATCATGATCAGTTCATCCAGCGATAAACCAAGACGATTCATACCAGTATTTATTTTTAAGTGCAGAGGGATTGATTTGAATTCAGGCTTAAGCAGAATCTCCAGATCAGATACTGAATGAACGATCGGTGTGATCCTATGATTGAGATAAGCTTCACGAACTTTTTCATTTTTTAATTCTGTATCTGAAAAAACCAGCATCTCAACATCAAGCTGGGGACTTTCCTGAAAAAGAGTCAGGGCTTCGCCGAGACTGGCACAACCCAGTTTTTTTTCTCCACACTCTTCAACTAAGAATCGAGATACAGGAACCATCCCGTTGCCGTAAGCATCACCTTTTACCATCGGAATAAGTTTAGTTTTTGCAAGAGACCTGATCTTCTCCACATTTTTATGAAGAAGATTCAAATTCACTTCAAGATAACTTGAATGCCTCATGCTAGATGGAAAGGCGCTTATTATCTGTACGGCTCATCGTCATGAGGCGCTTGGCTTCGTGTTGGTTGTGCATCTCTTCAAACTCTTTTTCAAAGAGACGAAGGAAGTGAGCCGATGAAGCCGGAATCATCTTGATGATGGGGTACATATCTTCAGAAAGAATCTGAGAGTTATCTTCAAAGAATTTCCAGTAACCAAACTGACGAACAAAACTCTGTAGCATCTGGTATTCGGTTTCTAGATTCTCTTTCGGAATAAAGAAAACAACCTGCCAAGGTCCAAAGAGTGAAAGTTTAGTTGATTTCTGAATTCTTCCAGAGAGCTGAAGGAAAAAATCATTAAAGAACGAAGACCAGTAAAATTTATTCTGAACTCGGCGCTTCGCCACATCAGTAAGTGGAATAAGGCTTAAAGAGAGAATACGCATATCTGCGTCCACTCCCGCCTTTTGCATACGATCCATATTATCTAAAGCTTCCCACATAGGGAGAAACTGAGAGGAGTACTGAGGAAGTTGACGGTGAAGCATTAAGCGACGGAAGCTTGAACTAAGTGAAGATTCAAGAACATCCCAAGGGAACGCCAGCATGCGATCCTGATTAAATGAGACGAATAAAAGAATATCCGGAGATGAACTACCACCATGAATACGGATCATGACTGGTTCTTGCTCAAACAAATCATTGGCCACTTGTTGGGCCATATTCTGAGCAAAAGTTTCAATTCCTGCCGTATTTGTTTGTCCCAACCATAAAGATGGAAGCGGGTGATATTTTTTCTTAGGATTTTCAGGTGAAACTAATTTCTGGCCAGATGGATTTAATTCAAAAATTCCAAATCCATCAATGGCATCCCAAGCATCAAGTTTTGAGATGAGGCTAACGGTAAAGTCCTGACGATCTGAATCTTCTTCAAGATCCGTGCAGAGCTTTCTGACAAAATCAAAGTTAGCACGAAATTCTTCTGCCATAGAGCGATCAGAAATCATTCGTTGACTGCGAGATTGTAAACGCTGAACACGAACTTCAAGCTCATTCACTTTTTGTGTTTTCTGAATTTCCGAGATTCGTCTTTCAACCAGACACATGATCTGAGCATTTAACGAAGCATCGTTATGAACATAACCAAAAGGCTTGAGACCAAAGGTTGATTGCAAAAGAATTTTGGTCGATTCTTTAGAAAAGAAAATATAACTCATTGATTGATCAATAACTTTAGGATGCTGACGGAACTGAACACTGCCCTGACTCATTTTAGTGACATCAACAATAACGAGATCCGGAGTTTGAATATTACTCGCCACCCAGAACTCTTCGAGAGTCTGATAATGATGAGCGAGAATATTGTGCTGTCTTAGAGCGCTGGCAATATCCTTTGCCGATCCAAAGTCATCCATCAAGATGGCCACAGATAAATCAACTTCAAGGCGCGCAATTTGCATGGGTCCTCCGACCGAAATAGGGCATAAATTAGTGTATCGCGAGCGAAAACCTAAAGGCAACGCTTTGATACCCTACTGAAATGCTCCCCTACAAGATTACTTCCCTCTTTTGCGTTCAGACGTTAAAGTATCCAAAAGGATATTCTGCGTTTTGAAACCACGAAAAAAATCTCCCAAGAAATATATCATTGCCGCAGGGGTCGTCCTCGTCGTGGTTTCTCTCTACATTTTTAGAGAAGAAACCCCTGATATTTTTCAGGACGATCAGGTTTATCACTACCTAGGAGAAAACAGCGCAGAAGAGAACGAGCCTCAAGCGATGTTGGATGAAGTGATCCAAAAAGTTGAATGCTATTCTATGCCTTCAGATCCTCCTCTGGAACTTTTCCGCTCTTTGACTGATGCCGGTGATGAAAAAAATAATCTGGATGAAGCCATAATTGAAGTCATCGAGGGCGAACTCAACCACACCGCCAATAATAAATCTCAAATGGGTCGCTTTTACGAAGCTCAAAGACTGGCCGTAGCCGATAATGGGACACACCTGGTTGATGCTATAAAAATTATGTCTGAACTTAAGACCGAGGATCCATCTAATGGCGCCTATCCCTACTTTCAGGCCTCCCTAAAATCAAGAGCTGGTTATCCTCCGGCCGAAGTCAGAGAGGAACTTTTTAAAGCGATGATGGTGCCTAATTTTGATACTCATTTTAAAACGATGTCTACTCGGATTCTAGAAAAGGGCATGAAAGATGTCCCAAGATACATGGCGGCCATTGAACTCAATTCTAAACTTCCCTCTCCGGACTATTCAGATTCTGCCGATTTGATCAAAATTTTTGCCAAGAAGAGTGATCCTGAATTTTCTGAACTGGCCTTGAACTTTGGTAAACGCTTAATGGATGATGGTTACCTCAGGAACACCAAACCTGAAGGTGTCGGCTGGTTGGCGAGTGAATTTGAAACCGGTAGGGGAATTGTAAAAGCTACCTGGGGAGAAGTCTACGAAGGAACAGAAATCCCTCCGCGCTATACAGAATCTCATAAAAAAATCATCGAAAGTTATAATGCGTCTTTTCCTGTTTTCCAAAAAACAGATTGCCCTTCGGACTCTTACAAACATGCGTTTGAAATTCTCAAAGGGCAACCGGGCACGAAATCAGAAGCTATATCAGATTAGCCAAAACGATCCTTGTGGAGTCGGAAGATGAGAGACATCGAGTTCAACTGATTTTGCATCACCTTGGTTTTCAATCACTGCTGAAAAATCACCATAGTACTGACCACTTTGAACTTGAGTAAAAATTTTGTAAACCCAACGGTGCATTTGCTCCGGATCCCAAGCCTCGAGATGAATATGTGGCTCTTTATTTGACCATTTAGCAAACGGCTTT
>JBBARF010000170.1:0-6577 GCA_040399925.1 Bacteriovoracaceae bacterium | reverse complement strand
CTCAGTTCCAAATCTTTTATTAGAAAGAGAAATTAATCTGGGAACAACCTCTAATAATTCTTGCTTCAGAGTAGGATCATTCTCGAGATCCCGCTGGGGATTTTTTAAAATACTATCAATAAGATCCAAACTTTTGAAAACCTGATCAACAAAACCCCTCTCTAGCTTTGCTTTCTTTTTTCGTACGGGCTCAAGCGATGCTTCTATCGCGTGAGCAATGAGACCAATATTTTGAAACCCAAAGAGTTGTGAAGATCCCTTCAATGTATGAACATCCCTATAAAGAGAATCAATTGCTTCTGAGGAAAGTTCTTGTGACTCCAGTTTTGCAAGTACTAATGAAATTCTTTGAAGAATCTCATCACATTCAGAAAAAAACTCACTAAGAGGTCCATCCGTTTCAAATTTATTCATAAAAAAAACTCTTCATAGACATGCCATCTTTTTAAATAAGAATTCAAGGCTAGCATGAAATGCGCTTTACGCTATAAGTTTAAGGTTGACTTAAAGAATTTTAGGCTCAAGCAAGAATTAATTAATTAATTCATTCTTAACAATTATCAAGATATTAATTTCCTCCTCAGATCTTTAAAAAACCATTTTTTTATACTCTTTAGCTCTGTTGTTTTAATTTGTTTCTGTCACTATAGTTTTGAAATGAATAACACCAAAAAATCTTCGAGTTTGAGAATTCAAATCACAAAACAACAAATCGTAACCGTTGATTTGAAATTCCCTATCTTCACACTGACAGTGGTGGAGAATTTTATTCCTGCAAAAGCACAGGATTATCTAGAAAAATCCTCCATCGATCTTTCATGCATTCTGAAAAAAATCGAAGATTCAAACTATAGACCTCAAACTGTCTTGGATTTTGATCATGAAGAAAAACATTTTTCCATCTGGATAGAATAAAATGAAAAACGCCCCGTTCCCAATAGATGAAATAAATCGATTAAATGCTTTAGAAATGTATGAGATTTTGGACACCCCAAATGAAAAGATCTTTGATGACATCACTCTTCTCGCAAGTAAAATTTGCGGAACACCGATTCCTGGGACATCTAGGGGTAAAAGTGGAAGTCGCTGAGAATGGTAAAATGGCTTTGGAAATGATTAAGAAAACTCATTTTGATATCATCCTTTCAGATATTACAATGCCGGTTATGGATGGATTTGAATTATTAGATCAATTCTTGGCTTTCGATGCCACAAAAAAAGTTCATGTTCATCACAGGTGGCGCAGTCAAAGGATATGAGAAGCTTGATAAGGTCATGCACAATGTAGCCGGAGTGTTTAGTAAGCCCTTTCAAGCAGACACAATAATGAAGAGGATCAGAGAGTACTTGTCAGAAGAAGAATTGGCGACTTCTAAAGCCATTAATAAATAAAGACATTCTTGATAAGATTACTAACTAATAATTTAAAAATCGTTGCTTTACTTCCTCGTCACGAAATCTGTTTCTAGTTGCAAGAAAAAATTATTATGTTTGTATTTTAAACCGATCAGGGTGAGCATGAGGGTACAACTTTTCAGGGAACAATGATGAAGGTCGTTTACAAGGCTTGCGACGGAACAATATTTGATTCAGAGCAGGCAGCAAAAGAACATGAGATATTAAAACGACTTCCTTTAGTGATAGTGGATGATGATCCTGATATTCTTAAAATTCTCGTCTTCCATCTGGAGAAGTCACAGATCAACTATAAAATTTTTTTAGATCCTTTAGAGGCGATGAATTTTATTTCAAAGAATAAAATAGCACATGTGTACACTGACTATCATATGAAGGGATATGGTATGAGCGGGAAATGGATTAAAGAGATCTGTATTCAACGAAATATCCCTTGTTCAATTGTCAGCGCAGATCCGACAATCGCCGATATTCCCAAGTTAGACTTCATCAAAAACTTACTTACTTACATGACCTAAGTTTGAACCTTATAAATTATTCTTCTCATCCTCAAGACGAACAAAAAAGACTTGCTTACCTGACTATACATTCCTTCCTGTATCTCGATCTATGCTAGATCGCGTCTGTAGGATTAGGGCATAAATGATAGTTGACTCCCATTTTAAGCTGTGATGTTAAAATAAAAGGGCTTTAATCGTTCTATTTAATGGAAAAAAAATGAATAAACTTATCGAAAGATCTATGTTGTTAATTAAGATCGCAGCCGAAAAGGCAGGACTGCGAATTGAAGAAGCCGCCAGAAAGGCCAGTCCGTTACTGGAAGAATTCCCTGCAGAAGCAGGAATGTTACTCAAAGAAGCCGCTAAAGAGGCTGAAGATTTACTTAGAACAGCAGCTATAGAAGCATCAGAGATTGAAGCCGTTAAAGAAGTTGAAGCGCAACTGATAGAAGCTCAGGCGATTTCGAAGGTTGGAAGTTGGAAATATGACTTAATAACGAACCAACAGACTTGGTCTCCAGAACATTACAAAATATTCGAAATCGACGCACCTCAGTCGCAAGACGAACTTCATGCTTTATATCGAAGTCGAATCCATCCGGGAGACTTAGCAGAGCTGGACCGAGTGCTTGGCCACGCACTAAATGAAGGTGAGGGATTTATTTATGATCATAGAGTCGTTTTGGACAATGGCAAGAGGATTAAATACGTTCAAGGAATTGGTAGAGTTACCAAAGACCAAACAGGAAGATCGATTTATATTAGTGGCACGTGTAGAGATAGAACTCAAGATGTTGAACAAGAGAATAAATATCAAACGGTCCTGGAAACTATGGCAGAGGGAGTGATTGCCTTTGACTCAAGTGGTGCCATCGTTCAATTTAACCAAGCTGCTTTAAAAATTCTTGAACTCACAAAAGATCAAATAGAAGGAATGTCTCCGAAAGATCTTTTATGGAAATTTACAAAAGTAAATGGTGAAGAATTTCGACGCGAGGAATTTCCTCCCGATATTACACTTCGAATAGGCAAGACAGTTACAAACATTGTTATGAAGTATCGATGTTTGAATGAAAGTTTTAAATGGCTAAGCTTGAACTCCATTCCTGTTTTAGAAGAGTCTACTGTAAAACTTGCTATTACAACATTCTCAGATATTACCGAACTCATTGCCTCGAAGGAAGAAAATCGTTTTATTCTTGATGCTGTAGGTATAGGAGTTTGGAAATTCAATCCCGCCACACTTGATCTCTTATGGGACAAGTCGATGTACAATTTATTCGGAATTTCTCCCGAACAATTTAATGGACACTATCAAGCATGGGAAAGTTCATTAAACCCTGATGCTAAAGCTGAAGCGGTAATGGCACTGGATCTCGCGCTAAAAGGTGAAAAAGAATTTAATCATACATTTGCTATTAATTATAAAAATAGAGAGAAAAGATATATTGGTGGGAAAGCTCAGGTCATTAGGAATAAAGACGGCACTCCCGCTATGATGTATGGAGTTAATTGGGATAGGACAAAGGAAGTAGAGCTTGATAAAAATCTAGATGAAGAAAGAAAACGGTCTCATCATAATTCGAAACTTGCGGCGATTGGTCAATTAGCAGCAGGCGTTGGACATGAGATCAATAACCCTCTTGCCATCATTTCCGGACAGATCTTGATTGTAGAAGATATTTTAAAGGGATCTGGAAATGTGCCAGCTGAAGTAATTGAGCGATTAAATAATATGGAAAAAGCTGTCACTCGAATTAATAACATTGTTAAAACTTTACGAACTTTTGCTAGATCTGATGATGGACTCATTACTAATTTTGATCCCTATGAGATCGCTTTTGAAGCCGTAAACATGCTTAAAGACCTTTACCTCAAAGAGGATTTAACACTTACTTTAATCGGTAATAAAAAAGCTTGCCTCATGTGTGGGGACAAGGGACGAATTCAGCAAGTACTCGTGAACCTCATTTCGAATGCAAAAGATGCAACAGCAGGAATGCCAAATAGAAAGATTGATGTCAGTGTTTCATATGAAGATGGCCATATTAAATTTTCCATTATTGATAATGGATGTGGTGTTCCGGATGAAATAAAACAGAAGATTTTTGCACCTTTTTTCACAACGAAAGAAATTAATAAAGGGACAGGCATTGGTTTATATCTGGTAAGTACCATTATTCAAGAGCATCATGGAAAAATAGAACTGAATTCAAAAGCAGGGGCCGGTTCTACCTTTACAGTCTTTCTTCCTGTTACATATGGCGAAGAACTAATAGTAAAGAATGCAAAAAACGGTTCGAGTGCAGCGATTCAAGAAAAAATTCCATGCAATGTTTTAATTGTTGATGATGAAGAGGACTTGCGTGAAATTCTCCAGTTCATCCTGTCTAAGTTATGCAGTCATGTGGAGGTCGCAGAGAATGTCCAGGCCGGTTATGATATTGTTGCTCAAGGAAAAATTGATATTGTTTTTTCAGACATCAGGATGCCTAAACATGATGGTTTTGATTTCTTTCGTATGATTTCCCTGAATAAAAAGATCACTCAACCCAAGTTCGTATTTTTAACAGGAGGGGTCGATTTAAGCAAAGAAGAACTAAATCTCATTCAAACTCAAACTCATGGTCTGTTAACCAAGCCGTTCGTCAAAGAGGATATTTCGAGGAAGATAAAGGAACTTTTTCCGGAGAGAGTCCTGTAAATTATCCCTCATGACTCAAGCTCGCTGGACTTAAGAATTCTCCAAAATAACTTTTGATAAATCTTTTTTGGGAACAGTTGTAAGAAGTTGCATGAGATCGAAGCTAGCATCTCTCAACTTAAATCTTTGGATCAAATCTTCCTGCATTTTCATCCATAGGTGCGCCGTCATTTCAGCGTCTGCCAAGGCCCTGTGGAAATTCCCGGAAACTTTTATATTATTGAACTCAATGAGGGTCTTGAGCTTGTGGTTGGGGGCGTCCTGATAGAGCCTCCGGGCCACGAGAAGCGAGCAGGCCATGGGTTGAGTCGCTTTCTTACCGATGAGGTTCAGTTCGTGTTCCAAAAACTTTTTATCGAAGGAAGCGTTATGTGCAATCAGGGGAGTTTTTCCGATGAAGCGGAAAAGGTTGGTCATTGTTACGGAGTTAGATGGAGCACTTAAGAGCATCGAGTTTGTTATTCCGGTATAGGATTCGATGAAGGACGGAATCTTTTTGCCTGGATTCATTAACGCCTGAAATTTGTCGATGATTTTCCCATTTTCAACTAAAACGGCACCAACTTCAATAGTCCTGTCCCCTACGGATGGGGAAAGGCCCGTTGTTTCAAAATCGAAGACGATGTAACTGTTGCTCAACTTTTGCCCTGCTTTGAAATCGTCGGTCATTTAGATGATACTCTTGTTTTAAAATGATAGGCCCGTCATAAGCCTTCATCTCATCTTAAAACAGTGTAAAAATTTCCCATCATCAACAAACCATTCCAAGAACGCTTTGCGCCACCACTAAACACTAATGACTATCAAAGGATATTCCATGAAAACGTTTAGTTTATTCGCCATGATTCTCGTCTCTACAAGTGCAGTGGCAGAAGCAGACGCCAGAGGAGCTCAGGAAGCGGCGAACTTTGGAACCTTCGACTACAGCTTCAAGGCGCTACCCCTTGAAGGCAAGTTACATGAAGGGACAAGAGCATGGTCTGGTGACTACTGGGCATTCAAACTCGGTAATATCAATCTTCGTTGGAATACACCTAAACCAATTGGCTACGATCTCCCCTCTCCCAACCTCGCAAAAATTATGAATATGAGTGAAGTCGAAATGGCAGCCCTTGCTCCTTCTGAGAAATGGTCTATCTACCAAGGTGATTATAACTATTCACTGGTATCAGAAGTTGGATCTTTCACAGGTAAGCATAAAAAGTTGTGGGCCGGTATTTGTCATGGTTGGTCACCTGCATCTCTTTATCATCAAGAACCGACTCCTAAAGTTCTCGTGAATAAAGATGGAGTTCGAGTTCCCTTCGGAGCAGGTGATATTAAGGCCCTTATTAGTTATTTCTATGCTGACCAACAGACTGAAGCAGATCAAATCGGTAAAAAGTGTTTATTTGCTAGCTGGCTCGGTTTGGGTGGATGCGGAGGCGACGTTAACCCTGCTGCCCTTCACGTCGTAATCGCCAACATGCTCGGCATTCAGCACGAGGGTTTCCTGATGGACCGTGATGCCGGAAAAGAAATATGGAACCAACCTGTGAGTGGATACTCATCGAAGTTAGTTTCGGCGATGAAAAAAACGGACAAAGGTTATGAAGTCGATGTTGAAACAAAACTGACTTACACCGACGAATCTAGTCCTACATGGAACATTGTTTTTGGTACAGAAAATCAGAAGAATGCTGTGATGGAACTTGCTTACACTTTGGAACTTGATCAAAATATGAATATCGTTGATGGCGATTGGAATTCGGGAACTTCATATCCTGACTTCATTTGGATAACTCCGAAACTGTCAGTGTTTAAAAATGAATGGGCCGGTTTAGAGCAATTGTTGAACGATTAATTTTTTCGGTTTCAGTATGCTGGAAAGCTGGCTGGTACTATTATTTTCAATATTCATTACTTGATCATGAGCTTTGACTTCACATAGCGGACGAGAACTGCGTGAGGCAGGGCC
>JBBARF010000169.1:0-6591 GCA_040399925.1 Bacteriovoracaceae bacterium | reverse complement strand
GTCCAGTCCTCGTCCAATACACTGTTCCGACGATCATCATCATCACTCGACTTACCGAACTGGATGGCATTCCTCGAGTATGTTACCAGCCCTACAGTGTTAAACTCGACTGTATTCCGCATGATCCACTTCAACACGCTGCTATGCCTGCATCCATCAGGACCTTCGAGGTGGAGGATTTCCCTCTCAATCTCTTTTGTCATCGCAATGACAATCTTCTGGCTATTACCGAAAGCCCTCAGTCGACCTACCCCCTGCATGAAATTGGCCTTAGTCAGTTTAGGCCCGAGAGTAACCACAGCCACAGCGTCCCTTTTTGACTTGAGGTCTACACCACGAGTCCTCGCTTCATCGTAGATGATCAATGATTCTCGTGATGTGATCGATGACCGACTGGCCTCAGTAGATAGTCGAGTCTCTCTGTCCATCACCATCCACACATCTTTGAAATAGTACACTCCGCGATGTTTGAACGAAGAGTTGTTGACCAAATACTTCGCTGCATCTTCGTTATTGATACCCACTAGTAACGCTCCAGTGTCGATCAGTGCGTCCGCATTGATATCTAAGACTGAATCCAATAGCTCTACACAGGTTTGTCTAGAAGCATTTAGAGTCTTGTAACGGAGAGTGTTTTCGACTATCTTGTAGATCATCATCCCATCAGTGGCCAGCAACGAGTCTATGTCTGGCTCGTTCTGCTTCACTTGCCAAGGGATCAGTCGGTGATTGTCTTTGGTGCCACTGAACCCGAAGTTATGGTCTCCCACTGCGACATCGAAGGCCGACCCCACGATTCTCTTATCGTACTGAGCGGTATCGCGAGGAAAGACGTCCTTCTCCAGCCAGAAATTGATCACTTCGACATGGTACCTGAATTTCTCATGTAACAACGATAGCTGAGTAGGGTTGTTGAGATCTATCATATTGATGCTACCTATCATATTGAGCTCTGAAACATTAAGACCTTCAGCGATGCTTGTAATCCAACTCCCGTATCGCTGCTCCTGCTCTGATGGATTGCTCTTTAGCAACAGTCTGAATGAGTCTCTCAGCTGATCCTTACTCAATCCTTTCGCATAGTAAGCGATAGAAGTCAAGAAAAGCGTCAAGTCGGGATTGGAGTACTCAGACTTCTCGGTGGGTAAGTCTGCTGCTTGATAGGGGACAGCGATCCTCTTCAGTCTCCGCTCATCGATACCGAAGGTAACGCTCTCTCTGAGGCTGAGTGCATATTCGAACAATCCACCTCCTAGAAAACCTCTCAAACAGGTGAGCTGCGCCCATTTCGTATCGCTGAACAGCTCCCTACTGTGCATTTCAACATGTTGATCGAAAACCAGTGATTCGATTACAGTCTTGTGTTCGGTATTCTTCATCCATCGCAGCTCCCTAACAGGATTCTGAATGAGAACACCAAGCAGCTTCTGCTTGAACAGCTCTCTCTTCGATTGAAGATCATTAGTGTTGGCATCGTACAACAATCGGATTGATGTAAATGCTCCCATACTGAATCCTACATGCTTCCTTTCCTCAATTGCAGCGAACCCATCAGAGTTAAGGATGGTTTTTATCTCATCCTCATTAACCGCCTTAAACAAAGCTTGCACAACAATCAAGCGAGCTTCAAGGTCGCTCAACGGAGACACATCGCCTGCTGTATAGACCAACTGAAAACTGTGGGAGAGCAATCGATCAGACTCGTCGAATATATTCACTGCTGTCTTCATCTTCAGCAAAAGCGATTTAAGCAAGCTTCCATATCCCACTTCGCGCCTGCATTCATAGTCGACCTCAATGGAATGCAGCATCAAAGACAACCTGAACTCGGGACTCACCGTGATAAAGCATCGATAGCTGCGAGTAAGACTAAGCATGGAGTCTATGATCCTCACTCTTTTTTCAGTGAGTGCGACATCTCTCTGAAAGGGTAGCTCAAGAGTTACTATGTGCAGCTGGCTGAAGGAAAGATACTTCTGCAGATAGTCGCTTGCTTCTCGGAGGATCTGACGCAACAGATTGACATAGATGGGTCTGTCTTTGTTTCGGGTGTAGTACATGATAAGCATGGGGAGAATCACTCGCGTCTTGCCCTCTCCCATGTTGAGCTGACAAATAGAGCCAGGGTTGTCGATCAAGTGTTGGGCTACCAAGTACTGCTTTGATCTGATTTGCAGCCTACCTTCCACCTCGAACACCAGCCAATCCACATTGGCTGTAGAATCCCAATCGCGATGGCGGTTATCAATCTCTTGGATGAATAGCTTGTTGTCGCCACCGACCAAGTACTCCCTCGCTCTCGACAAGGTCTCCTCAAGGACGAAAAGCTCTAAGAGTCGAATGATCGCTCGTTGTACCTGTTTGATGTCTTCAATGAAAGGGTTGAACTTGAACAAAAGATTCTTATCCAGAGCGATCTTCAAAAGGTCCGATCTTGTGATCATTGGAGCTCTATTGGAAGCTACGAAAATTGCAAATTCTGAGGAATAAGCTGTTGTCGTAGACAGTTCAACGTAGATAGCTTTCTCCTTTCTCCGAATTATTCCTGGTAGCATGTCCATAATAGCCGTAAGCCACTGTAAGTAGTCAACTGCAGGATCCAATGCAAAACCAGGGGTCTTCAAAAACAAATCGTAGCTGCTCTTGAGCTCATCATACATTTCCTGTTCCATTGTACCAACTCCACTCATATCAACAGGGAATGCAACGCTCTCCACATATTGCGATTTGAAATTGCAAGTGTTCATCATAACGAAGTCTTCACTGGAATTCTCTTGCTCTACGATATCGTTGTCATCCTGTACAAAAGCTTGCTTAATTGACATAGCCTCACCATGGATTTCATCTCTTCTAAAATTTCGATGGTACAGATTAGATGCGACCAACTCCGAGGCAGATCTCGCATCGTTAAAGTACTCGTTTGAATCGATGATATGATCCAAAGCATCATATCTATAGAGGAAGTCTAGCTGCTGAGAGAAGTCTATATACTTACTGCATAAGGCCACAAGCGAAGGTTCTCTCCAGCCGAGTCTGTATATGGACTGCATCTTCAATGACTCCTCGCTCGAATATTGTTTATTGATCTTACATTGTCTGAGGATACCGAGAGCTACTTCCGAACCAGTCATTTTAATTCTAATATCGGGTAAGAGGGATCCAGCTGCAGCGTATATAGCCGATAAATGAAGTCCGGATAATACAGAATCATGAATGAGGTGCTTCAGCAACCCATGGACTTGGTACTTAAAATATCCAATGCTGTCATCATATTTAGGACTAACAACCACCTTTGGTATTCCCATCACCATATCTACATTTCCATCTGGAATAAGAACCACCCAATTCAGGAGACTTCCGGTGCAAATAGGTTCCAGTACAAGGTATTCCGTGAAATGCGGAAGCAGTCCTGCGATCTGTTGACTGGATGACAGCTTGTACTCCGTCATATCCACCGATACTGCTGATCCATTGTCGACCATTCGGAAGGATAGACCATACCTAGCCAACTCAAACTTGATGCATCCCGCCAATTCCTTCAGGACATGGATGTATTGCCTGTCTTCGAACTTAATCAGAGCATTCATCACCTGGTTGTCGTCATCAAGTACTACGAACTGATCGTTTTTACACCTTATCTCCTCTATGTTGAAGATCGTTTTCTCGATCGGTCGAGGAATATGGTATGCAGTAGACTCCGCGAATGGAATAAATCCATAGACCAGCCTCTCCTGGAATGCGATAGGTCGGATGTACAAGCATCTATCCGAAGGATCATACCAATGCGAGTGCATCTCCTTCAATCGGACAGGGAGGTCGGAAGGCCACAATGAGGTGGCATGGTAGTCAGCAAGCATCATTGAGGACAATACTACACCATCATCAATAACTAGCTCCTTGATCATCAAATCTCTATCATTGGCGGCCATCGAGAACTCGTAGAAATGGCCTTTGATCTGGCTGTTGGTCCTGAACATACCAGCCATCAAGCCAACCTTGAAGTTATTCTGTCCGAAGGTTCTTCTGTATATATCATGCGTCACTATCGACGATGGGAGCAGTCCCAGTGGTAGTCCATCCAGTAGCACACATCCATCTAGAATGTTGATAGAGTAGCTCACGTTTCCCTGGAGGGAAGCCTGATAGCAGAATCCATTGATAGCTCGCCATGGAAGGGATGGCGGACAAGACTCGATAACCTTTCGAATTGCGCCTGTAAGATGCTCATCCATCGATGCTGACGATGCGGATACATTCTGGAAGAGAGACCTAGAGCACCCACAGATTCGAGAGTATATCTTAATCTTCATCTGAGCGATATCATTCACAAACATTATGGACGAGAATCCGTTGTGGAACTGGGTCAGTAAGGATAATGCCTTCAGTGAGACAGCTGCATTCCGCAGTCCAGTCTTATGCAATGGTAGACATAGCAGAGCATACCCTAGCAATCGAACATTATCGATTTCGATGCTTTCAATCTGACCGGCTGTGATGGAATCTTTTTTTAACTCGTCGAAATTTCCTTTTATCCACTCTTCAGCTACTTGACAGAACTCCATCGATATATTTTGAAATGCTATCGACTCGTGGGACATCAAGAAACAGATATCCGACAGAATATCCATCTTTCTAATGTGGACCTTATTATTGGCGATGATATCGCGCCACTTCTGCAAGCTGCAGTGGATAGACTCGCTAGCTCCTAGCTCCATATCTCTTCGTAGCAGCTGCTTCGGCTTGTCCACATCAGATAAATCTCCAATATTGTACAGAGCCATTCTAATGGTAGTTGCTGTCACATTGTTGTCGATCGGGATCGATGTGTCACTGAGTATCAACGCCAGCTTTCTAAACTGTGCATGCGGGTAGGATCGCAGGGAGGCCACTGCAATCTGCTGGCTCTTCGATAGATCTGGAGGTAACGAGTCATATGCTGCATAGGGATCGTTGCCTCTGGAAGATGGTCCCGTTGGATGCACTGGATTCCACAAACAAAAATCAACCTTTCTATCAATCGTTTCGGTGTAAATTCGACTTGTCCATTGATCTGTCGCTAGAAAGGGATTGTGAGTGGTATTGGTGATGAATCTGCTGCTTACATCTGGAAAAAATATTTGTGCTGAATAAATATCATCGACCAAACTGTGTCCAAAGCTATGTGGCACTTCAAGGTTGGGTGGATGATAACTCATGCTCTTATCGCCAACAGAAGTCGATGTTCTGATGGACTTGTAGTACGAGGCCCATGACAGAGTCACTTTTGGGTTCACAATAGAAGCTAAGTACTGTGGGTAAGCATCAAAGCGAATCTTCCTCCCCCGCTGTAGCTGCATTGATTTGGAGGCGATGACCATCTTGGACCAGAGATCGATGTCGGTCGGCATGTGGAGGAAGAAGAGAACCACTAGGGCTTCTCTTTGGGAGCTGGGTAACGGGGACTTAATAAACGCTGGTGCTTTATTAACGACGCTTATCTGATTCTGCAACTCAATTTTTTCTCTATCGCAGCTCGAAATATTTCTCTTCAACGTACGAAACTCCATCGAATCGTATTCCACATCCCGTAACCTCGATTGATACTGTCTCGATGATGCATCATGTTCGGATAGTTCGCTTCTCAACTGATGTAGCTGCTGCTTCCGTTCATTTATTAGAATCATGTAGTCTGCCTTCTTCTTCTCTATATACGTAGTCTCCTCCTTATATTTGACTTGAATGGTTGAACTGGAAGATGCAAACCGATAAGCGAAATCAATGGTTGGAGACTGCTTCTCTGGGTTGAATATCTCTTTGCTAGGGTTCTGATTGTATTTCCTCAAGTAACCTGCCACCAGCATTGCAGCATCGATAGATGCGCCATCAGTAAGTACTAGATGCTTCATATCTCTATAACTCAGCGGTACGTTGTATTCATTGAGCAGTGGATACGTAATGCACAGACTCTTATGTACGAGACAGCAAGCTATCCAGTGCACGACCATCTCCACACTCCGCAGGTCCACGAACCACGACCCCTGCCAGTCCCTATCCACTATCCACGCATCCAAAATGGATGAATACTTGAGTGTTATTTTTCCCATGCATTCAAATTCAATTATGGACATCTGTTCCATCGCCTCATCCAGTAGAGCAGCCTTCTGATAGAACACGATCTCGATAGTCTTGAGGAGGAGGGCTGTCCTGATGGGGTGCTTCTTCGCATCGCGGAATTTATCACTCTCCAGATGCTCCAACAGACTATTAAACGATGCGCCCTTCAGCGGTAAATCGAGCTTAAATCCGTCGATAAGTCCGATATTCAAGAGTATATTTCTCATTACTCTATCCTCGCAGTAAACATTGTCAGCTACTTTAATAATAGTTGGATCGTTTAGTTGAGGCGATTTTGAATAAAATTTGACAATATCAATCTTGTAGCGAAGATTAATGAGCTCACTAAAATCACCGTAATATCGATCCAACTCTCTTCGTCTAAAACAAATCTTTTCTTGAATGATTGATAAGTCGTTCCTAAGATTATGCCTCGATGCTTGGGCTGATAGCTGCAGAGCCCTCTCGGAGGCGGAGGACAGGATATGGAACAGCGTA
>JBBARF010000168.1:0-6591 GCA_040399925.1 Bacteriovoracaceae bacterium | reverse complement strand
CCACAATTTTCTGACGGATTTTAGAGAAACTCACGCACGGTTACCGGAAAGACACTTTGGACTTTTTCTTCATACTCTCCAAGAAGTTTTTTGAAATGCTCGACCACCCTGATGGCGACAAAATAGAAGTGGTTTTTTTGAGGTCATTTAAATCGAGCTTTCTTCGGTAACCTAGCTGTTAAGAAGAAATTTGAAGAACTTGACTGCGGATCCATCAAATTTTAATTCGATTCCATTTTCATCCTTAAAAGTTACAGGTAGCTTTTTTGCATCAATGTCCTTAACTAAAGTATGAACGTTAAGATTTTTTGCAGGATTTTCTGAGGAATAGGGAATGTAGAGAGAAACAACTTTCTTGTTAGGACCTAGAAAGCCATTTACCATATTCATTTGGGCAATGATAAAAGGAGGGCAGTTGATGTAGTCGATCGCACTCGTGCTCTCGGCTCTTTTAATAAGTTGAACCATCTCCCGGATACCACAAGAATTAATCCCTATTGTCTTTTGAAAGTCAAAAACGAATTTGGCGCTTTGGTTTAATTGAATATCTTTCTGGATAAAATCCTCATCAATAAATCCTTCAAACTGAAGGATTGCTGATTGTGGTCCATCTGGAAGGTAGCCAAATTTAAAACTCATACAATCTCCTCTCCGCTCAATCTTATTCAATTCCATTCTATCTAGAAGCGAATTTAATAAATTTAATTGTAATCTAATTTTGGGTTTATAGGTGGCTTAAAATGTTGGCATGGTCTACTTTGAGGATTTGTGTGCCTCTGTTGCAAGGCCAAGAAATTCCTCAAAAGGGAAAATGGAAGAGTCAAATATCACTTTTTTGATTGATTTTTGAATTCTCCCCATCCCAAGATTTGACCGCTACTAAACTCTGGGTGGTTGCTCGAATTTAAATTAGGTATTCATCAGGCTAATGAATCTTAAGAATCTTTGTTCATTCGTATCATGAACGAGTAGTTCTTTTGTTTCAGGATCCTTAATGGGAGGAAGTTTTTCGAGAATAATGTCTTCAAGTTTTAAAAGTACATCCCTTTGCTCATCAGTATTTCTATTTACGTAGGGAGCGTAGAAGCTGACGATTCGATTTTTTTTAGACACAAGGCCCTTTACCATACCCATTTGTAGAACAATGAAACTTGGCACCTCATGGTAGTAAACGTTTGAGGAGGAGTTGAGCTGCCCCAAAAGTTGCATGAACTTGAGAATCCCTGAAGACGTAAGTCTCGAGACTTTAGAAAGGTTTAGGTGAATCTCGTTTTCTTTGAAGAGAGATTGGCTGTTGGGATCTAGTGATTCAGTTATGGCGCCAATAAACTCGTAGTTTGAATCTGAGATTTTGATGATTTGAAGCTCTGGGTTGTTAATCATGTTTTCCCGTATTGAAGAAGCCATATAATCTTGGAGATTTTTCAAACTCACTCTGACTTTTAGTTTTATTAAAAACAAGGCTAAGTTTTATCTGCTGAGCGCTGTGCTTAACTATAAACGCTTTGGTGGAGTCACTGATCACTTTTGATAATGCCAATGCTTCTTGAGAGATGTTCGACAGATCTTTTGATGTTGTGCAAAAGGATCCAAAAAAATGATGGATACTAAGTTTTGAAGCCATACTTACATTGATTCGAAAGTGTTTCGGTGTTTCCTCGAATGTTGATTCCGAGATTTTACCTAAAAGACCTAGTTCGTTTAAACATTCTTCCATTTTGTTTTTTAGCCAAACTTTTTTAACTCCCTCAATCCCGGCCGGTGTAGATATTTCTGGGAAACCCGAAGTTAATTTTTTACCAAGCTTAATATTAACGAGGGTCTCATAGTACTCTGCTGCCAGCACGCCACGAATATCCTCGTCTCCCGAAATAAAACCAGTAAAGAAAATCTCTTCTTGGAATCCGCATGGATCGCTAGAGGCGAGTTCAGTGAAAAGAATGATGAGGTGATCAGGTCTAGGAAGAGTGTTATTTTTTCTTAGATGATTATAGTCACGAAGAGTAAGGAAAGCGTAGTGTTGGTCCCAATCATAAGTCGATTTTCGAGACCATACTTTCACTTGGTGCTCTACCGCCTTATCCTTAAGATACTTAAAAAAAGTGGTTGGAATCTCTTCTGGAGATTCCGAAAGATATGCTTTGATCATAGAATAAGCATACAAGTTAAGCTGCTATTATCCAAGGGGTGAGTTAGTTCTTTCTTCTTGAGTAATAATGTCGGGATTGTGGGCATTTTTCACTCTCTTTATTCCGTCTCCTTATATTGTTCTCCCTCATAACGTGGATACTCACGGAATACCTCGGAAGTAAAATATGCATCACTGATCGCTCACCTTAAATCTCTAAACTTGGGCGTAGTTAAGTTTAAATCAAATAAAGAGGGGTGCCAATAAACTCTGTCACCTACGGGGAATGACAGGAGTCGAAGAAAGTCAAATAGCGAGAATCTTAAACACGAGTGAACTGAATTTACATTTTAGAATTCCTTTTTAATGATCTTAAAAGAAATAAAAAAGGGGACTGTATGAAATATATTCAAAACCAAAGAAGAAAGACTGACCTCCTCGTTTCACTCATCTTCCTGTCTGGGATGTGCTTTATGTGGATTAGAAAGAATCACTTTGAAGATCGTCACACCAAGCATAAGCAGGTCATAGCATTTGAATATCACGATTTGAAGAGCCCTTAATTTTTTAGTGCGAGTTATCTGCCCCTACCTTTTGAGACGTTTGTTCTATTATGCGTAGCCGATTTCTAAAGAATTTTAAAAATCTCAATTTCGGTAATTTTGGTCCAACACGAAGCTCAGGCCCGGATGTTATAAAATCTAAAAAAAGCCTTTTCGAATTATCCTTGAACCTATGCCAAGAGAGGGCTGAAAACCTGATCTGGGCATCTACTTCCCTGAGATTGAATAAAAATGCCAATATTTTGAGCTTCAGTAAAATTCCTAATCTCGCTGTACTTTCTAAATAGTTGAAATTTTTTAAAAGAATTTTTAATTTTAAAAAAAAAGTGGTTTTTTCATTTTCCCTTTTTAAATTCAAGTTAAGAATTATATTTTATTAAAAGAGGTTTAAATGTTTCAGATTAAAAATTCAAAGAATCAAGCTGTAAATAATCCTTTTGATGCTCGCTCAAGAAAGCAGGTTGCTTACCTTTTTGCTCACACAAGTTTGCTCCGGATTGCTATCGAGTTTTTGTCAGAAAATCGAATTGTGATTGCTAATGACTCTCATCGCTTTAATCCTAACTTAAGTGTTCTTCAAGAACTTTCACAGGAGAAATTATCACAAATACTTGTGATGAAATCTGATCTCTACGAGTCTATTGATGAAGAAGAGTATGCTTCCATCATTGATAGTGGATTGAGTGATGAGGCCTTGAGTCGTAGCCTGAAGCTTTATGAGGATGAAAACTATGGATTTTCCAACTTAACTAAAGAGATGTCTAATTCAGTGTTCCTCGATTATATTTGGCTTCTTGAATCTCCACAAAATAATAATTCTGAATCATCAGGGCTTGGTGCAATGACTTGGTTGAGCATGTGCGAAAACGCATAGGAATAAAAATATTCTTATGGTTGAAGCTTCGTCGTACTTTCGTTCGTTTAGAACGACAAAGTTCTTAGAATTCTCTCATCTCATTATTTCTTTAAATCTGTGAGCACGAGGCAAAACTTCTCGCTTCACCTTTTAGAAATTTGATGACCTCATTAGGCCGCATAAAGGATTTGTTCTCAGTACCAGAGAAAACATTGAGAAGTCCTAGTGCCAACAATTATTGGCATTCTAAAAATGATAATAGCTCTCAATGAATCTAAAGACGTTTGGTCGATTAAAACTTGACTTAAAAAAAATCCCTCCCGACGATAGTTTAAAAGGGATCCAACATGCAAAAAAATATTATCTTTAGTCTTCTCTTCATTTTTACGTCTTGTATTGATGAGAGTTTTTATACAAAACGAGGAACTAAGGAACTAATAAATGAGCTTAAACTCCCTCCTGTTTGTGATCCTCTCGCTCAGGGTAAGATTCTTAAACCATCAAATGGGATAAAGGTTCAGATCGTCGACGGAACAGGTTATAACCCAAGATCTTTATCCGCTTTCGAAAATATGCCTATCATTTATGAAGAGGTCTACTTGTCACAAATCTCGGTTCCGACGAGGAAATTTGACGAAGGATTTATGCTCAGTAGTGGCGCTTTCCTCGAAAATGCAACAGGGGGAAAACTCCTCGAATGGTTCAAAATTCAAGGCGAGGGACAAATCATCCTTGATCCGTTGGTTGATTCTGAGGGATTCTATGAACTTGCTCTCATCGCCGATGACGGAGCGAAATTACAAATCGACACTGATGAAGACGGGATTTATGAAGATCTTCTTAACTTTGGCAGTGTTACATCTCCTAGATTTATTTGTGGAACAAACTTTATTCGTTTTCAATACAATAAGCCTCTAAAATTTAAGTTCGAATATTTCCAAGGTCCAAAATATCACCTTTCTTTTAATCTCTTATGGAGAAAAGTTAGAGATGTTAATGCAGCTGACCTGCCAGCTATCTCGCTTCTCCCAGGGGAGCAAGATCTAGAATGTGGTAAATCTGGAACGAATAGATATTTTGATCCAGCATTAAAATCAGCTCCAACAGCTCTGTTTAATTCTCTAACAAACCCTTCTCAGTCATTTGTTCCTCTTTCAAATGGTGGTCTCCGCAGCGTAGGTGGCTGGAAAATTATTCGTCCAGAAAACTTTATTCTCGTGGAAAATGAATCAAACCCATGTAATTAGCCCTACACAAGGTATGAGGTCGTGTATCTTCCAAACTTCCTCATTAAAATGGTTTCGGATATGCTCTTATTTAAGAATGCCTTTATTAGGATTTACATAAAAAATGGGCAGTTATTTCTTTTTCCAAACTTGAAAGGGAATCTGAAATCTGAAAAAAAAAATCAAGGTCATAGAAGTTCTTGGCGGAAAAAAATATCAGTTATGAATTCAAACCTGGGAATAATCTCTACGAAGTACATTGGAAAAAATCATTCGACTAATCTAAAATTAAGATAAAAAAAGCCGAAACAATGTTCGGCCTCTAAAGTATTTGGTGGATGTTACTTTGGTTTTGTAAAATCCAGAATTTATCTAATAATGTAGCCTTAGGTAGCTAACTACAGAGATGAAGAGAGACGTTTAAAAATCGATTACATTGATTTTACTCATAATGTATTTATTGTAATTACCTGACTGAGTCAGCATTATTGATGTGAGGTAAATTTCCTTAATCTTTGATGCATTATTTTGATGATCACTTGGAGTCGGTAAATAAAGTATTACGCTTTGATTATTCCCTTTAGAAAACAACTTCTTCTTAACAGGGAAAGGAAAGTCAGGATAAAGACACGGATCACTTTTTATTGAATTAATCGCAATTGTTAAATCGCTAAGAAAATCTTTTAAAAACTTCACAGGATCGTTGTCTTGTTCTTCATGGTAATTTTTAATATCACGCAAGATCTCGGTTCTTTCTTTTGTATACTGAGGCTGCTCGATAACAATCATTTGCCTGCGACCTTTTTATGCTTTTTCGTTATGGCCTTTTCCAACATAATTTTATCCAGAGCATCTGCGTGATGTTCTTCTACGTCTGTAATTTCAGTACTGCCGCCTTCGCTCAACATTTGCAGCGTTGAGATCAAGCTTTTTTGGAGATTCATTACCTCTTCTTTGAGTTTAACAAATTCGTTTTCACTCATCAGTACATAACGTTCAGCACCTCGATTTATCGCTATCGGATTCTCATGAGCGAGATCAAAAAAGTGCTTTAAGTTTTCTCTAAAATTTCTAGTAGTGGTTGCCTCAGACATATAAGCCTCCTGATTTTCTAACATGGTACTCTTTTGTGTACGCAAGTCAATGTCGGCATGTAATTTTGATAACTTAAGCTCCTGTTTTTCACCAGAAATCCAATGGTTAAAAAGGCTCAGCCGTTGGTCTTCAGATCAGTTCAACACCCGTAGAAAGCAAGTGAGTGGCAAAGCAGGCCCTGAGCGTAGAGAACACAACATCTTTATGTATCCCAATCCGATCAAGAAACATCCTGATATCTGATCCGCCTTGGCCATTCTTCCATTCTGGAAACTGAGGAAGCACATTTATTTCATTCAGGCGGCCTCGTTTAAGATCAGCGATGATACCAGACAGCTGTGAGTTAATATCGACGTTTCTCCAAGTTCCATTTTTAGAACACTTAGTTGAATGAAGTCTTTTGTTATAGGACTTCGAGACTCGGATGATTCCGTTTTGCTCGTCAACATCTCCCCACTCAAGCGCCAACAACTCACCACTTCTCATTACAGTCAGAACAGCAAATGCCCAAATTGGATACCAGGGATGCTTTTGCATTTGGGCCTCAAGACGGAAAGATGAGATACGAATTATTAGATGGAGAAATCTTTGATATTTTGAGGGAAGCATAAATAATTATCGAGAGATGGAAGCGACTTTATAACACAATCACGCCTCATTAGATTCTAGGAAACAGGGCCCTAGTTCCTGAAACCTGTGCTCCAGATTGGGAGAATCTTGCCA
>JBBARF010000167.1:0-6764 GCA_040399925.1 Bacteriovoracaceae bacterium | reverse complement strand
TACTATCCGGCGCGTTCCTTTACTTACGGGCAGGAACAGGTCTTAAGGACTATTAGCTCGATCCACGCCAAAACAATGCACTATCTAAAAGGCCTAGTTCTTCTCTTTGGCGGTGATTCCTATCCTTTGAATCAAATCTACCCGCTCTCCTTTTTGACTGTAGGCCTGTTCCTTTTTGTTGTTATGATTATTCTCTTATTCAAAACTAAACCTCGTGAAAGTTGGTTTAAATTTGGGATCATTTTTTTATTAAGTTTTTTGACAATAGAAATCGTTTCAATCTTTTTTACAAATGTACGCATTTCTCGTTACAGCTTTTATCTGCTACCTTTTTTTCTGTACGCGCTGATTGATTCAACTTCTGAGTCCCGCCCCCGCGAAAATCTTATCCGCGGTGCAGTTCTGATGGTAATCCTTTGTAGTTATAATCTCTACATTTTGAAGCCATGGTCACTTTTTGACTGGGATGACCAAAATGTGGCCTCTCTCAAAGAGACACTCAAAAATCTTCCACCTCGGGATCTGGTTGTTTGCGGAAATCGTTACCAATTAGATTACTACTTTAAAAAACCAAACCTTACCTGTGCTCAAGTGACGGTTTCTTTACTTGCCCAGAAGAAGCCATTTTATTTCTTTGATATCAATGGAAACGACAAAGTTCTCATGGCATACCTGCTTCAAGAGGCTGATTTAAGTTTTGTTAAGTCTATACAGCATGCGATTTTTATTGGTGTTGAGCCCCGTAGATAATACTCTGCAAAATGCTGGCTTAAGGGTGCTTACTATCTTAAAATTTTAGTGAGGTTTTTATGCACCCCCTAAAAGAAAAAATTGCACTTATAACTGGTGCCTCTTCAGGCATTGGTCGCTCGATGGCCTATCAACTGGCAATGCGTGGTTGTGAGCTGATTCTTATTGCCCGCCGGAAAGAGAAACTTCAGGAAGTTAGGTTGGAGATCCTCAAAGATTATCCACTCACTGTGGTTCACCTTCTGGTTTACGATGTGAACGACCCCAATCTCTATATTGAGCTAAAAAAAAATTGGAGCAAGATTGATATTCTTATCAATAATGCTGGTCTGGCCTTAGGACGGGATAAATTTGAGGCGACAAATTTTGATGAGCAGATGCAGGTCCTGAGTACCAATATCACCGCTAGTTTTAAAATGGTTCATACTTATTTACCGGGCATGCTTGAGCGAGAGTCCGGCGACATTATTAACCTTTGTTCTGTCGCAGGCCACTTAACCTATCAAGGTGGGGCGATTTATTGCGCTTCTAAACACGCAGTATCTGCTTTCACTAAATCTGTTCGTGAAGAGACGGCTGGCCGAAATGTTCGTGTGATGCAAATATCACCAGGTATGGTTGAGACTGAATTCAGTAAAGTGCGTTTTCACGGTGATCAAAAAGCGGCAGATGCTGTTTACTCTAATATGAACCCTATTACTCCGGATGATATTGCCCGCATGATGGTCTTTATGCTTGAGCAACCAAGACATGTGACCATTGATGAAATCATTACCATGGCGACTGATCAGGGAGCACCCACTTATGTGGTAAGAAGGAATTCTTGAAAGTTTTAAGTGCCGTTTGTGCCACCTCTATTGAAGTTAAAAGAAAACAAATCCACTTCGATGAAGTTTCAGGCCTGATTCTTGACGTAGGCGATCTCAATGTCCCTCAAGACCAGTGTGATTATTTCTTTGATGACGACCACTTGCTTTTTGCCGGCATGGGGGATGTGCATATTCACGCTCGCGAGGATGTTTCACAAAAACATATCTATAAGGAAGATTTTCTGACCGCCCGAGCAGCCATGATTAATGGGGGAGTCACTCACGCGGGGGATATGCCTAATAATCCTATTCCACCCATTGATGATGAATCCTATACCGCTAAATTTAAATTAGCCATGAAGGCGCAAGGCTCATTGTGGTTGTACGCCGGCATTGGTCCCAGCACTCGCCCCTTAAGTTTTCCCGTTCCTTACAAAGTTTATATGGGGCCCTCAATTGGTGAGCTCTATTTTAAAGATTTAAAAACTCTGGATGAAACTCTTTCTCACTATCAAGGACAGACGGTCAGCTTTCATTGTGAAGATCCTGAGCTTTTAGAAGCAGCAAAAAATCTCCCTGAGCATCACCTTCGTCGTCCGGCCGAAGCTGAAGTGCTAGCGACCAAAGACGCACTGATGCTGATTAAGAAATACAACTTGAAAGGGAAACTCTGCCATTATTCAACCGGAGAAGGTTTGAATCTTATTCGCAAGTTTCGCGCTGAAGGCGCAAACGTTTCAATTGAAGTGACCCCTCAGCACTTATATTTTGACATAGACCATCTTGATCCTCATACTTGGCCTGATTTTCAGATGAATCCACCGATTCGTTGTGAAGCTGATCGGGAAGCGATGTTTCTTGCTCTTAAAAATGGTGAAATTCAATTCCTTGCTACAGATCACGCACCACATACCCATGAAGAAAAACAGAAGGGAACTTCAGGTCTTACGGGACTAGATAGTTATGGGCCATTTGTTGCTTGGCTCTTGAGTCAGGGACTAGATGCGAAGTTACTCTCCAAGGTTACGGCAGAAAATCCTGGAAATTTTTTTAATCAGTTTATCCCTTCGTGGAAAAAGATAGATACATTTTATGGAACTTTGGGCAAAGGCCTGGGCTTTCTGGAAAAAGATTATCGTGCAAGCTTCACCGTTCTCAATTTAAAAAAACCTCTGACACTTACTCAAGCTCATTTGAAAACCAAGGTTCAGCATAATCCTTTTGTAGGATTTGAATTTCCGGGCTCTGTGGCACGGGTCTTTATTGGTGGATCTGAGGTATGAAAGTGATCATTGTAATTTTCTTTCTGATAGTTGCGGGTTTAATAGGATTTATGCTTTGGGCATCAAGACCTTGGACCTTGCACGAAAGAAAACTCGTGGGTGAAATTATCAATATCGAGCCAGATATCATGGTGGATATGCCAGAGCATCCAACAGTGGTAAAAGTCATGACGTGGAATATGGGATTTCTTTATGGCATGGGTTCAGTGGGACCTGGCTATGAATCAAAAGATTCAGCTTTTTATCAGGCCAAAATTGAACAGACCATTAAGCTTGTTCAGGAAGCCGGCCCGGATATTTTATGTCTTCAAGAAGTGGATTTTGAATCAGCGAGGTCGCACTTCTTTGATGCTGCTAAAATCGTTGCCCGTCGTGCTGGCTACCCTTATGTCGCCGAGGCCCCTTCGTGGGAGGCCAACTATATTCCCTTCCCTTACTGGCCTTTCTCGAGGCATTTTGGACGAATGAAATCTGGCGGAGCGGTCTTAAGTAAGTATCCTCTCTTGGATCATCAAATCCAATTTTTAGAAAAACCGATGGGCCAGCCTTGGTGGTACAACTTATTTTATCTTCACCGCTACTTTCAAAAAGTTACGGTTCAGATTGGGGATAAGAAGTACAAACTGATCAACCTGCACCTGGAAGCATTTGATAAAAAAGACCGTCAGGAGCAGGTTAAAAAATTGGTTGAGCTGGTGCATGTTGAGAAAACTGATTTCATCACAGGGGATTTTAATACTTTGCCAAAATCGGCCACGAAGAAGAATAAACTGACAACTGCCGACGATTATGAAAATGACTCCAGTTACGAGTTGATGATGAATTCTGGTTTATTGGATGTGATTCCTGATGATATCTATGTTCAGAATGAACAGCGGTACTTTACTTTTCCTTCTAACGGACCAGAACGACGATTAGATTATATTTTTTACCACAAAGACTTGAAGATGATGAAGGCCGAGATTCTTCCTTCAAACGTTTCGGATCACTATCCACTTAAAGCTAGTTTTCAAATTGCCTCTCCGAAGTTTCATCCTTACGAATTATAGGCAAAAAAAAAGCCCCTTGCGGGGCTTTTTAAGTTTTTATCTTAGTCGATATTTACAATCAATTTCTGACCTGGGAACACTTTCATCTGTTTAAGAGAGTTCAGTTTAACCAGAGCTTCTGAGCTACAGTTGAAAGATTTAGCGACTTTCTTAAGTTTGTCACCTTGCTTTACTGTGTAGATCGCTTTCTGAGTATTAGGGAGAACAATTCTTTGTCCAACCTGGATACGGCCGCGTTTAATCTTATTGGTTGAAGAGAGTTTCGAAGCATTGAGGTTAAAGATTCGAGCTAGATCAATTAAGTTATCACCCCTCTTAACCTGATAAATGATAGGGCGGTTGGTAACTTTAAGTTTCGGGAACGACGCCTGACGAATCACGATTGACTGCTCTTCAGCATTGTCGTTTCTTGTCAGAGCGATATTCTGTCCAACGCGAACTTGAGTTTTCCAGCTTCTGAAGTGATTGATTGATGCTAGTTCACGTGGAGTGACTTTGTACTTACGTGAGATAGAGATCAACGTCTCACCGCGACGAACTTTATGAGAAGCAGGGATATCTGTTTCTACAGTAGCCGTGCGACGATTCATTTCTTTACGAGTTTCGGGACGAGAAAAAGCCGCGACGATGACATCGGCTTCTTTTTCAATCGAAGCCGTAGCTTCAACGTTACCCATATTTCTTTCGTAACGAGATTTTGGAATACGAAGGAAGTATGTTCCAGCAAAAACTCTTGGAGTTGAGTTACGTCTGAGCTCAGGGTTCAATTTTTTAAGAAGAGAGACAGTTGTATTTAAACGAGAAGCTACAACGGCCAGTGAGACATTCTTTTTAATGGGACGAAGTTCTGTTAAATCAAAAAGACGATACTTCTTTTTTGGAATATCAAAACCGTATTTCGCAGCATTGTTTACCACATGCATAGCTGCCAGAACTTTTGGAACATAGTTAATAGTTTCAGAAGGAAGTTGTTTGTTGCGAGACATAGCATAGAAGTCACGTGTTCCGTGTTTCATGATTCTGCGGATAATGCCGTTCTCACCAGCATTGTAAGCAGAAAGAGCGAGCTCCCAACTTGAAAACACATTATGAAGATCACGGAAGTATTCTGCAGCAGCACGAGTTGCTTTGAATAGATCTTGTCTTTCATCAATCTCTGAAGTGATTTTAAGACCGTAGCGTGAACCAGTTCCACGAATAAACTGCCAAGGACCCACAGCTGAGGCGTGAGATTTAGCACCTAGGTAGTAACCAGATTCAATCAATCCTACGAAATAAAGTTCTTTCGGAAGACCATATTCAACAAAGACTTGTTCAATATGATGACGATATTCTTCACCATTATTAATGAAGCGCTGAAATCTTTCTCTTTGGTTTTTTGTGAAGTAATCAACCCAGAACTGCATACGCTGAGTTTTCTTTTTCGCCAGAAATTCTTTTGAGTAGGGAATGCCGTCATTTTCAGAACCCGGAAGTTCCTTATCAATGTCGTTTGATCCTACTTTCTGCTCAATGTCCTGATCATCAGCATCGGCCTCTGCCATTTCGTGAGTGTACTCACCAGTGGCAGGATTTTTTGCCAGAATAGCCGCGTCTTTTAATTCGACAGTGTCAGAAATGTCGGCAAGGGGGTCATTTCTGTCAGAGCTGTAAGAGCTATGACCTGGCTTAATACTGGAGCAGCCAATAAGCAGAATAGAGGAAAAAGAGAGCGCAGTAAGAACAGACAATTTCTTCATGAAATAACCTCGCAAAATGACATCATGTCAGACTGTTTTTATTTTAGCACGGGGCGCGGAGAGTGCAAGAAAACTAAACAGGAAAAATCATCCTTTTGGTATATTAGGAGATTTTTCTTATAATTGATCCATGGATACAGAAGTTAAGCCCGAGTCAAAAATTATTGGTTTCAGAGAATGGATTTCACTTCCGGGAATTGGTCTTCCCGCCATTAAGGCCAAACTTGATACCGGAGCAAAAACATCCAGCTTGCACGCCTATGATATTTATCTTGAAAAAGAAGGTAAGAAAACCTATGTGAACTTCAAAGTTCACCCGCTTCAGAAAGAATTTTCGATCATCGCCAGTTGCCGCGCTATCTTAGTTGATCGGCGAGTAGTGTCGGATTCAGGTGGCCATAAAGAAGAGCGCTATGTGATCAGGACAACACTTGTCATGGGTGGAATTAAGAAAAAAATTGAGCTGACACTTTCAAATCGCGAAAGCATGAAGTACCGCATGCTCATTGGTCGTGGGGCCTTGGATCAGTTTTATATTGATCCTTCACAGTCCTATCTCACAGGGAAAAGTCTTAGGCAGCGCCGTTATCTCAAAGAACTTAAGCTTCAGCTGGATAAAGCCGGTCGTAAGCCGCATCAATCTTCGCGGCCAAAATAAAATCATTTTCAATGAGATTGCTATTAGTGTGAGTCCAGATTTCCACATCACAGTGACCCCAACCTAAATGTATTTCGGGATGGTGTTTTTCTTCTTCAGCGATGGCCCCAACGATGTTGGCAAATTCGATAGCTCTCTTAAAATTTTTAAATTTTACATTGCGGCGTAGGCGAGAGTCACCTTCCGTTAGTTTCCATTCAGTAGATAAAGAAGTCATGAGTTTAAGCTTCTCGTCCATAGGAAGAGGTGGCATGTAAGTTGAGCAGGGCACACACTTTTTATCTTTTAGATCCATCGCTTTTCTCCTAGACTCGTCAAGTATGTCTTACTTCTCAGGAGTCGTAAATGCGGATAGCTAGCTTGTTCTTGATGCTTTTGATCGGTTGTTCTCACAAAGTCAATATTGTGGCAAACACTCCCGGAAATCCTCGTCACTTGCACGAGGCCCAATCAAAACGCCAAATGGTTTCAACTCA
>JBBARF010000166.1:0-6868 GCA_040399925.1 Bacteriovoracaceae bacterium | reverse complement strand
TTTTTGGATTTATTGCCGTTCAAGATCTAGATTGGTGGTTTAATGGATCGCTTACCTTTAACTCCAACAAAAACATCGAAAGAAATCGCTCATCCCTATTCACCATAGACTTACCACTTCATCAATTATCGGCTTCGTCGCCATAACTTTATAAGTAGTTATGGAGTTTAATTATGTATATCCTCCTTGTTTTTAAAAACTGTCACAAATGATCCTCCAAAGAATCCATTTGCTGAGGTAGGTAAAAAGTTTGGTAACACTAGTCTTTATATCCGTGAGATGACTCCTATGAGTCCTGCATCCGCGAAAGCGGCAAATCTCATAAAAAACAATTCTTATTTTTGTCGAGATTACCAAGGAATTTGTACTGTTTGGTTAAGGGTAAAACTTGAAAAACAAGGTGCTGTCTTTGGAGGTAAGGATATCTATTTTTATAATTTTATGAAGGGAAAGTTTGCAAATACCCAGATGATTTCAGAATGTACATATGACGAAGTCATAGATTATTGTAAGTCTCTAGCTGCTCTAGAAAACTCTGGTTTTTCCATTATCCCTGATGACCCAACTGATACATCCGCCAATATTGCCAAAAATGATTGCCCAGGCAATTCGGGAAAACTTGTCAAATGCTCAATTTTTGCAGATGAGCTTCCTTTAATTGAGTGCTTAAATTAAATAACTATGCATAACTAATCATTTTTTCCTTTTAAGTCAGAAAAAAATGTTGCATTTCTAAATCCCTCTTTATGATTTAGGAATGAAAAATAAAAATGAATCCTCCAATAGTTCTCTTAGTTTTAATCACCTTCAGGAAATAGATAGTAATCTATGGATCCTGTTGGCAACAAACTACGGCTGTAGTGAGTTCTTCTTTAAATTAGTCGTCGATAATTTTGATTCTGACCCTACATTCTTCTGTAGCCTCATCATTAAATCAAAAAATAGCGCTTTTATTAGTTACTTAGAATCAAAAATCGTGTCGGCCGCACCTTTTGTTAAATATCTGCCGCCAACCAGAATGAGTAAGACTTTTATTTGGCCGCATGAATTCTGGGAGGAAGGGGTTTCAACATATTTAGTTTTAAACCACCTCTTGGGCGTAAATAGCACGATTGACAGTTCTATTTTTACGGACGAGCTACCGTCCGAAGTTGGAGATTGGCTCGCAGGTTCTAATCCAAAGCAAAGGGCCGCATTTTCTGCTTTTTACAATACTTACTTGGAAATAGAAGACTTGTTAATCGAGGATAATTGTTTCGATTCATGAAAGCTTTGAATTGGTTGATAAGGATGAGGAATATATGATAATGCCTCAAGTAATTGATTATCCTGAATTACCGCAAAATGAGGAGACTCATAACCGATTTCAAGTATACTAAACTGGTCACGGTCACTCGTGCTAAGAGACTGTCTGTCTGACCAAATATAAGGAGTGATCTATGAAAAGTTTTTTTAAAGTGGCTCTTATCTCATTCAGTATTGCTCTGTCTCATTCCGCTCTGGCGAAGTACACAGCTGGAACCTATTCCACACTCGGAGGTAATTACAACTGCAAGATCGAATGCACGGGATCACTTGAGGTCCAATACTTCACTGCAGAGCTTTCACCAAACGGTCACATTCAATGTGATAGCGCTCATGCTCCTGCAGGTGCGTGCGCTGGACGATTTGTTCCAGGCAATGGCATCCGACCACAGACGAAAGCAGTTCCTACGGTTCTAAAGACTAAATGACTTCTCGTCCGTTCATATTTGGCTTCTGGTTCTACTCGTGACCCAGGGGCCATTTATTTTTCCGAACAAACTTACTTGAAATGACCGTTGCCAAATCTCTTCCAGACTGCCCAACTTAGGGTGTTGCTGGAAAGAGTTCATCCCTTCTCCCGCCTCAATACAATCGGCTGGAATCAAAACTTTGAAATTCGTTGTAACACACCTGAAAACTTGTTTTCTGGGCTAGTCACTCAATAAACTGCCAATAAATTGAGCCGTTAAATTACATCATATTTGTTGTCCTAAAAAGACCAAGGCATTGATTTGTTAAAGATTTCGTTTCCCAAGAAATTATGATCTCTAACAATTCCAATATTAAATCTATACTGGGTATGGAACACCAAAACAGGAGGTATCCCTTGAAAAACGTAATACAGACATTTTTTGTACTAATCGCAGTATTTATACCAATGCTTTCGGATGCGGCCATACAAAATAAAAATACAAATGGTGGAAGAGCTATTGTAAACGCTGTACCAGTTAGACATGCGAGTGGTTCAAGAGGTATTGTGAACGCTATAGCAGTTAGACATGCGAGTGGTTCAAGAGGTATTGTGAACGCTATACCAGTTAGACATGCGAATGGTGGAAGAGCTCTTGTGAACGCTATACCAGTTAGACATGCAAATGGTGGAAGAGCTATTGTGAACGCTATACCAGTTCGACATGCGAATGGCTCAATCGACCATAAGCAGACCCAACTCCCACTTCGTCAAAAAAGAGTTCTTACTAAGAAAAATAGTGGCCCTAGAAAACTCCTTGATCTGAATGCTTAATTTTTAAATTTATGGAGTCGTAGAAGAAATCGAAAAAATTACCTGGGTATCTGAGCCAATCGGCTTAGAGCCCTTGTAAACTCCGAGCTGGTTTTGAAACTCAAAAATATGGCCATATGTTATATTTTGAAAAAGCGCAAATCCTGCACTTCCAGGAAAACCAGAACCTTTTATTTCATTCTTATCAATGGCCAGTGCCTGAAATTGAAAACCTGCTGAGAGCCTTCCTAAATAGATTGGCAAATTAATGAGTCCACGTTGGATATCGGCCAGAGAGAAAGTGTAAAGGATTGTACCGACAGCTGCGTGATGAGAAGTGAAAGCATTTGGGGGGGCCCCTAGAAGTGTTATCCCACTTCTAAACTCATAAGGGAAAGAGGCCATCCCCCCTATTGTAAATAATCTGTTTTCGCCGGGATCCTGGGACAAGAAACTCTTTCCATCAACAGTGAAATGGAGAGCATGACGAGGTTTTGGCAACGCCAGATGATGCCTCCACAAAAGTCGGGCAGAAGAGGCATCGTTGAGATCAGAACTTAAACCAAAGAGATGACTCATTTGAAACGAAAGATAGTTTCCATACTCAGAAAAATTGTAACCCACTTCCTTAAACTCTGAATTGTACAGAAGCTCTAGACCAGGACCTGCCTCCTGAGATTTACCAACAAAGTCGATAGCATTCGCAATAATTTTCGGACGAAGATGGACTTGATTTGCGACTTCATCTAAGGGAATGTCCAAGGCCATCGAGGTGCTTAAAAGTCGATAAGTTTGATTAAAACCTTCCACCCTTACGGAGTCATGACTAATAGTAATGTCATAAGCGTTGGTATGATTACCATTGTAATAAAAAAAATGTCCTACCGGTAACTTGGTCGCAGTATCATAACGAAGTTCAGCAGAATAATAATTGAGAAAGAGTGGGTCCACAGAACCCGTTTGTAAACCTATCTGCGCCGTACCTGGTCTAAGCAAGAGACTTGGTCCAAGGTACTGGGGCTTCAAATACCCCACACTTTTGTAAGGTTGCCAGTCAATTGGTTGAGGAGAGATTTTTTCATCAAGAGTGTGATCTATGATGGGATTTGTCTCATGTTGATGTTTCAGAAAGCTAAACTTTGGATCAGGCAATTTAAAACGGGCCACATCGTAACCCATGCCTCTGTAGCTGGTACAATAGACCCACCCATGCTTCTCGTCGACAACTGGATAAAAAAGTCCACCCGAGACGTTTGTAAATTGGATAGAGGATTTTTTTTCCATATTATAAGCATAAATGTTGAAAACTCCACTTCGGTCTGAACTATAGAAAATAGTTTTTCCATCTTTAGACCAACTCGGATGGGAGTTTAAAGATCCATCTTGGATAAGGTAGGTATTTTCTTTGGTGTTGAGATTGGCAATCGCGAGATCCTCTCCACCAGTAACATCATTATGGAGACTGAAAACCAGGGCATCTCCTGAAGGAGAGAATCTAGGTGTACTTATTCGACTGTAACCCACTTCTCCCAAAATGTTTTCTTGATTCTCCCACAGGGTATCTGAAATCATTAAATAATTGTTTCCTTTATCGTTTGCGACAAAAGCGAGGTGTTTACCATCAGGGTGGATATCCGGATCTCGGGCATGGAGAATAGGGCTAACACTTACGTATTTTTTTTTCCGAAGATCGTAAATGAATATATCACTGACTTGATTGTAGCGTTGGGCAACTGAAGTTTGGTCAAAGGCGATGAAGGGGCCAAACTTGGAAAAGCTTGTCTGAGCACCACTGGTGCGTTTAATGAGAACACGAGGTTGTCCAATCTTGTCACCGTTTAAAGAAAATCGCAGGATAGCATTTTCAAAATCAGGATGATCCCTGGTTACCAGAAGAGTTTTACCAGATGGAGAAAGAGCGAGACCATAGTAAAGTTGACCCGTTTGAGTGAGGTATTCAAGTTTGGTTAGTTGAGATTTTTTAATTTTTGATAAATCTTTTTGTGATTCTTTTTTGATTTTATCTATTGTTTGATTCCAGAGTTGGTCAAAGGAAGAAAAGCCCACTTCCTTAAGTCCCGCCTGGAAATTATAAGGAAAAGTTGATGCTTGTTTTTTAAGCATCCTCGGAATGGCATTCAGGCCCTTCTCTGAAATCGTTCGAACAAGATAATACCCAAAAAAATAAGGTCTCAGATTCCAAGGCCACATTTTATTTTCTAAACTAAAAATCGTATCTTTTTTTCCAAAGTCTGAGTCTCCTAGCAGTCCTTCCTCGTAGGCTGCCCTCATCATCATGCGATAGGTAGATGAACCTCCTCGACCTTTCTTGGTTAAAGTTGATTCGGTATAAACGGCGAGACCCTCTTTAAGCCAAAGTGGCATAGACATATGGGGGTTCGAAAGACTTCCAAACATAGAAGCCAGTCCCTTATAAGGGCTTCCTTTCATCAGGAGTTCGGCAGAGTGAGTAAACTCATGGGTTAAGTGCCAATCATGGATATCTTGGTAATCAATGATCCCCACTGACTGAGTGGGGAGACCGATTTCATAAAAGATCTGAGAGTGTGGGAAGACAAACGTGTAGACATTTGGGTTGTCTGATCTATCGGTAATAACGATATGTGTTTTTTCAGCAGGAGTGAAATTTAGAGTACGAGTCACTTTCTCATGGGATTTTTCGGCCACGCTGACAAATCTAGATGATACTTTTTCCAGGTGTTCTGGATAATGGATCTCAAAGTGCTTAGTTTTTATGGTGCGATATTTTAATTCGGGATTAAGTCTATTTTGAAGCAATTCTCCAAGATTAAACGCGAAGGCACAAGGGGAACCCTGGACCATAAAGTAGGCCAAAAAAAGAGAAATTCGAAACATATACTTAAACGTTATATTCCTGAGGAAAGCTCGTCAATTTCTCTTTTGAGGTTTATTAATTGGCGTTCAGAAATGTCACTCTTAGGATTGTTTGCTGGATAAATTGCTTTCTAGTTGGTGAATCTCTATTGGAAAGAATGGAAGAATCGAAAGGCCACCAATAAGTAAATTTAATGAGGGCAAATAAGCAGGGAATTAAATTCCCTGCTTATTAAAGAATCTTTTATTTAGTCGTAGCTTTAACAATGCTAGACTGACCCACGTTTCCAGCAGCATCATAAGCTTTTGTCTGGAAGTTGTGGTCTTTTCCAACACGGGAGCCTAATTTAATTTTGCAACTATAGGGAGCAGATGTATCTGTGCATTTTAAAACTCCATTGCGGTAGAACTCAACTTTAGTTACTCCAATGGCATCACTGGCAGAGGCAGTTACATTGAGAGAAGTATTTGGACTAAACAAGCTACCGTTGGACGGTGAAAGAATACTTGTAAGGGGTGCCACAACATCTGCAGAGGCAACAGGAAGAACGACATAAGCCGCAGAGGCGATTTGGGCTCCATCCACTAGTACACTGATGGCCAAGTTTCCTGCAGCTAAACCTACTGCAGACTTGACTGGCAATGATATCGAAGACGAAGATGCTCCTGGTGCCAAATTAACAGAAGATGCAGAAAGAGATCCAGACAATCCGGCAGCAAGAGTACTCGAAAGAGCGAATGCTCGAGGTACACATTCTGCAGAATCATTATTTTTCACGACAGCAGAATATGTGAGTGTAGCTCCAGCAAGTCCAGATAAAGAAGCGGGTGCAAGTGAAACAGAAGGAGCTGCAGGAACACAAACAGGAGGGACATCGTTATTGTATTCATAAGCTCCGACATCTGATTTTCCCACAATTGAGTTTCCATCCATGTCTTTTAGATAGATGGAGGATGATCCAACAGGTAGATTATTAATAGGTGCGGAAGCGTTGATGGCCGGGCTTGCGGAAAGTAGACGGAAATTTTTAGCAGCAAAATTGGCAAATTTCAGAGTATCTATTTGAGACATCCCTACTTTAATAAGGTTACCTTCATTTGTAAAATTCGCTCCAGATTGAAAGAGGGTTAACGAATCTGTGGTGGCAATAATGTTGTTTCGAATGAAAAGAGCTCCATCGGGCAATGGGTTTTCTGAGTGTTTATAAACCCAAAAAAGTGGACCTGATCTAGTAGGCAACGGAACTTCAACTCCCATTGGATTAAAGAGCTTAGGATAAATTCCATTTTCGATAATTGTGTTGTTATTAATGTGGTAGTTCAACAAATCTGATTGGAAGTTCGATCCTCTATGGGTCCCCCAGAATCCTCCGTACATATTGATGGCGACGTTGTAAGAAACCGTTACATTGTTTGCAATGCCTTTGTAAGTACCCGTTCCCTGACCTCCATTTTCTAGAAACCCGCACGAAAGCTCAGCATAAT
>JBBARF010000165.1:0-6892 GCA_040399925.1 Bacteriovoracaceae bacterium | reverse complement strand
ATGGCGGAAGTAAAGTTGATTCAAGACTATAAGTGTTTTAACATGGATGCATATGTTCTTGAACAGCTTTTGCATAATTTTTTTGGTGAATCTTGTTTAAACGTTACAATAAAAGATAATAATGGAAAAGAACATAACCCAAGAGAATGGTTTATAGCTCCTTTAACAATTATTGAAGAAGCTGTTCGACTAATTATTACAGGTGAAATTATAAAATATAGATACGACAGAAGAAGTGAACAAATTATTGAGATAGAATAATTACTTTAAGGAAGAGGAAAAGTTGTCTTCGTCCTTCTCATCACAGCTTCAGAAAACATAAAAACAAGGGTATAACAAGCGGTTCGTCAAGAGTATGCATAAATGCAGTTTTTTGCCTCTCACGCCCTTGTTTTTAGCGTTCCTTAGCCAGTCGTTCAGAATTCACTTTGTGGCTGTTCACTTGTTTTCTTCGCCTGTTCTTCGGGCGTCCTCAGTCGCAGCTTCTCCATCCCCCTTGAACCCA
The DNA here is from genome assembly GCA_040399925.1 of Bacteriovoracaceae bacterium. Taxonomy (GTDB): domain Bacteria; phylum Bdellovibrionota; class Bacteriovoracia; order Bacteriovoracales; family Bacteriovoracaceae; genus Peredibacter. Next base: position 6,387 of record JBBARF010000165.1, on the reverse strand, counting down.
TTAAGGTTGCTACGCAGTTAATAACAAGGGGTCTGCCGCTGCTTGTGTTTATGCTCGCCTGCTAAAGCGCCTCAGCTGCGGTACTGTCACAGTTTTTGAGCCATGTGCTAAAAGCAACTTCATTCACTCTCTCCTTCGGTGTGTCCGCTGAAGCTGGATCCCCTTCGTTTTCGTTCCATTCAGTAGCTTTACGCACCGCACACAAAGCCATTGTCAGCTCGTCCCTCATGCCAATGACTTTGTTCTTTCCAGCCCTAATCAAAAACCTGCGCCAGTCCCTTGTGCATCCTGCAGAGGTCATTCCCACTTCCTCCGGTCGTTCTTCATATCCCCCTTCGGCGCTAACTCGCGGGCGGCTCGCGCATTTCGTTCACCTCCGTACCTCCGGTTTCTCTCAATGCTCCCACACTTCAGTCAGCCATTCCGTCGTGCTACATGGCTTCCTTTCGTTTTTTCCAACGCTGGCTCAAGGCTGTTTTCCCTTTTTTTAAAAAATAGGCTAATTAATCCCTATTTATAAGAAGATAAACTAAATAAATTTCCATCTCTTCGGTTGTACTAACTATTCTTCCATCAGTGCCAATTGTAACGTTTGCACTTGCAGGAAATGCTATAATTCTACCATCTGAACCTATTTGAGTTTTCCATGATTTTGGATAAGCAATCATACGCCCATCAGATCCAAAACTGGTCGTCCATGACTTAGGGTAAGCAATAATTCTTCCATCAGAACCAAAACTAGTAGTCCAATCAGAGGGGTAAGCAATAATTCTTCCATCTGAACCAAAGTTGGTTTTCCAATTAGAAGGATACGCAACGAATCGTCCATCAGAACCAAAATTGGTTTTCCAGTTTACAATTGTAGAATCTTTAGTTTGAGATTGCCCATACAAAGACAAGCTGCACATAAAGTAGAATCCAAAAATCAAAATAAAGCTGTTTTTCATAACTTAAGATTTTAGTAATTAATAATCAATAATAGGCATCCTAATAATACCATTTTAGCATTAAAAATACTAAAAAGATTGTTCCGCAAAAACATTTAAAATACAACTTTATTAGCGTAATAAAATTTTAAACAGCCATTCCGTCGTGCTACATGGCTTCATTTCGTTTTTTCCAACGCTGGCTCAAGGCTGTTTTCCCTTTTCTAATTTCCTTTGACAATTAACATTTCGCATTCCCAATAGACTTAATCAAGTCTTTCATTTCAGCATCAAGTTCAAGGTTAACACCTTCTTTTTTTGCCTGATCCTTTGCAATTCTAATCCATTTCTTAGATTCAGTTAGATCGAACATTTTGAAACTCAACAACGCCTGATTCTTTGCCCATTGAAAGGATGTTTCTTGTTCCAATTCCTTTCTATTCCAAATTAATGCTTGTTCGAAATGCTCCTTTGTTTTACCGTGCTTACAAATAAAATCAATTAGAACTGAAGAAACATATTCGGTAACAAAATCAGGATTTTCAACCCCCCACAGAATTAAACTATCAATTTCCATTTTCGTTTGATAATAAAAAAATTGAGCATTAAACAGTTCCCATTTAAACTCAGGAAAATGTTGTGCATATTGTCGCATATAACTCCGAGCATTGCTCCAATTTTCTTTTTGAATTTCTGCATATGTTTTCCAGTTGACCGAAGTAGATAACAAATCAATTGTCATGTCTCGCCCATAATTCTCACTCAACCACACTTTGTCTTTCATCATTTCAGCGAGTAATGAATCTGGGATATCACCAGGATAAAAACGACATACATTGAAGTCTACAAAATTTCGAGGATTACAAGAATGGAAAAACTCCTGCAGCTCTTCTTTTTTAGGAGTACTCTTCCTGAAATTCATTTTCAATTCACGCTGAACAAATTCAGGCCATTGAAATTTCAATCCCGAAGGAATTCCTGGTCTTGAAATAGGAACAGTATCAATACTATCTTTTACATACTGAATCCAAAATTCACGAGGCATAGCTCCGCACCACGTTTCCAAATATTCTCCTTGAGGAGTAAAAAACAAAAAACTGGGGTAGGCACAAACACCATATTTCAATTTTAGCAATTGACCGATAGAATCTCTCTCGGCATCCAAAATATAAGAATTTAATTTCGGTTGCATCAATCCTAAAATTTCTGGATCATTGAAATTTTTCTTTTCCATTATTTTGCAGGAACCGCACCATTCAGTAGACAAATCCACCATAATGTACTTCTTGTCCAAGGTAGCTTTTTCAACGGTAGTCTCCCAATCTATAATTCTAGGAAATGGATGTTGCTTTGATGAGGTGCTTTGAGAAAACCCAAATGCACCAATTATTAGTGTAAATAGTAGGAGTATTTTTTCTTTATTCATGCGCAAATTTATACATCAAATGTTAATGTATTTTCAGACAATTTTATAAACCTAATAAAAACGCAAAAAAATAGGGGTTTACCCATATCAATCTCAGTGTAAATACCTAGTCATCATTCGTTTCATCAAATAATAAGAATGGATACTTGATCTGCCATTTCTGTGAATACATTCCCCCTTTTTTTCAAAAGGTCATGTATCACATCAATCCGGCAATTATCAAGTCTATTCTCGCTTCCATGCAAAAAGAAGAGTTTTATCGCCATGCGCGTTTCATCCATTCCCAGTTTCTTTCGTTGCCTGAAGGCTCCAATCGCCAAGTCATGTTTTTCAATCTTTGGCAGTGGTGTCTTCATCTCCATCGGGAGCGTTTTGGCGGTTAGTTTCCGCTTCAAAAATATATCAATGCTACTACAAAAATTAGTACTAATACCTATAAAATTTAGTATATGTACTATTTTAAACTAATCAGAAACTATCCTTTATTAAACTTTTTCCAACTTTGCAACCTTTGCAACCTTTGCAGACTTTGCAATGATTCATCTTTGAAAGAAGAATAAAAAATAAATGCAAATGTAGGGCACTCCATTCGTCCATTCAAGGTCAAGCCCTACGGGTTTTGATAAAATAATCTCCACCCTCCGTTTCTCTTGCTACCTTAAACTTTATCTTGTAACTATTATTTCTTTTTTCTCCTAAAGTTCCAACTTAAAGTCGGGTAGTATTTTTTTACCAAAAACCTTGCATTACCTCATTCCTTGCCCTCTGTCAGCACTTTCTTTTTTTTCCTTTTTTTTCTTTTGAAATTATTACTGTGCGCGAAGCGCTATCCCCCAGAGCATAATTTTTAACCCCAAATTATGTTCAGTTTTCAACTCAAATCGTTTCGCCCGGAGAACAATATTTCCGAGCCTCATTTTTTCATCCTTTGCAAAGGCCTCAATAGTGGAAAACCACTTTCCGAGCCCTGCCCGAATTGCTTTATTTGTATTTGCCAGTCAGAGCAGGAAAAAGAAAACTTGTACTGGATCCTCTTTGCCCTTTGGCAAGGTCGCAGGTTTCACCAAGTTTTGTGTGGTTCGGTTATTCCATTTATTCGCAAAAAGGAACTTTCCAACCTCATCCACCAGGGGCAGAAATACGCTATCCATTTTCCAGATAAATTCCGCAAAAATGTTCAAGCTTTGCAGCTGCTCCAACAAAAAGAAAAGGAATACGCAAAACTCACGCAATCCATCAAAGAATTGAAAGTTGTAATCGGCCATCAAATGATCAGATAACAAAAAACGCCACCCGATGAGGTGGCGTTCTGCTATCGCATAGTTTGCTCATTGTTAATTTTTTTTATATAAATTCGTGCGTTACAAAATAAATGTTGGTAAATCAAATTAAAAATACATGAAAAAGACCTTATTAATATTCTTACTGTTATTATTAGCAAGCTGCCAGCCTATAATGAAAGCAATATATGGAATTAAAAAACCAGACATTGAAAATCAAGAATCGATTACCAAAAAAGCCTTAAAGTTTGGTTTGGATACTACAAATATCGTATCAGTAACGAGCAAAGACTTTCCTTACGTCTTAAAAAGTACAAGTATTCCAAATGCAGCTATTTATGACAGTAAAGGAAAATATATTGAATACCGCCAAACGGACACTTCTTGTAATGCCGGACTTTTTGATTTTATTCCAAAATTAAATGTATCTGGAACTTATAACAAACCAGATAGCTCAAGCTTAGCAGAGGAATGGACAAAATTCCGAGATTTAAAAGGGAATGAAATAAGTTTGCCAGATAATGCCGATTTCTATTTATTAATTTATTGGAATGTCTGGACGGGAAAATTAAATAAAGATCATGTAAAAATATGGGAGGATTTGGCTCGTGAAAACAAAAACAGTAAAATAAAAGTCATTAAAGTCAATTTGGACATTCAAGAATATTGGGAGCCAAAAGAAAAGGAAATGTATCGTAAAGCAATGCGTAAACTATAGTAAAAGATAACAAATTAGCAATATTTAAAATAAATTAATATGACTTACACTATTATTAAAGAATCAACAATGTGGTCGACGAATTCGCTGAAAAGGAAAGTAGAAGAAATACTGAATGAAAAAACGAAGGAAGGTTATGAAGTTGTGACTGTAGCTTTTGGTTTAAATATGTGGTGGATGCCAACAGCGTTTATCACATTGCGCAAATAGCTCTAAGTGTTATAAACCGAAAAGATAAAAAACGCCACCCGATGAGGTGGCGTTCTGCTTTTCTGTTTACTTTGGGCATCGTTCCGATGTCAGCACCAGCGTGATTTTCCATTCCTGTGCTTCGTCGGTGATATCCTCATCAACGGTCACATCCATTTTATTCACCTTACCGCTTAACTCGGCACCGGCTTTAAAACGTGTTACATCTCTTTTGGTCCTGACATTCAAAATCAAATCGGAGCTTGTGCAATCACCTTCTTTCAGATTTTCCATTACTTACTTTTTTTTGCCTTGGGCTCTTCGCCCAGGGCAGGTTAAACTTCAACTTTCTGTATACACTTCTCCGAGCGCAGCACAATACTGATTCCCATTGTTTCGTGTGTGTCAGTGACATCCTCTACCAAATCCACATCCATTTTATTCACGCTCGAACTCAACTCAGCACCAGCCTTAAAGCGCACTGTTTTCATTTTTACATTCAACTCAAAGTCTGAATTGGTGCATCCACCATCAATTACATTTTCCATTTTTTCTAAGATTTAAAAAATGCCCCCGGTTTCCCGAGAGCATTTGAACATTTTACAATAAATCATTTTTCTTTTGGTTCCTGAGGCGCTCGAAGGAACCGCCAAACCCATTTCCAAAACATGCTCACGCTAAAACTCACGCTGGCACCTATAATGGCCAGAACCACTGTTTTAAAAATATCCATGGAATCAATTGTCGCTAAAACTGTCAAAGCAGTTCCCGACAATGTTCCCCAAGCTGTGGTATGATCGTGTGTGTGTTGCATAATGTTTTTTCAATGGATATTAGTTGTTTGCTAAAACAGGATCAACTTTCGGACAAGTCTTTGAGCCTAAGCGAATGCTTATTCCCAAAAGCTCATGCGTTTCTGTTACGTCCTCATCCAAGTTAACATCCATGATGTTCACACTAGAGGTTAAATCAGCCCCTGGTTTGAATCGAATGTTTTTCTTGGTTTTAACGTTCAACAAAAAGTCGCTGTTCGTGCAGCCATTTTCTAAAATTCCAGTATCCATTTTTCTGAATTTTAAAGGTTAATACTTTTGTTTATTCTCCTTCTTCAACCGTCGCTTGACTAATTGTTGTTAGCACCGAACCACCAACGATGAGGTAACCCCCAATTGTTGTAAGTAGGGCAGGAAGCGCAATCGGTGCCATCACAATAGATGTTCCAATTGCTGCTACAATCAATCCAAGCGCACGCAGTTTTTTGAAGAAAGGCGGTGTTTCTTGTTGGATGCGTTCCCCCACAGAAGAAAGATCATCCCATCGTTTTTTAAGTCCCATAGTCTAAAAAGATTACGCTACATCCACGATGGCAAGGGCGTTGTATGCTCCGTTATTCATCGAATACTGAACGCCATTTACTTCTTGGAAAAATTCCACCATCAATAAAAACACATCAGTTCCTGCTCCGGTCGGTGCAGTACCAGCTGCTAAAAGCAAGTCTGTTAGTGTTGCATCGATCACAAGGTTTTCCGTGTTCGTCAATTCCACGCTATACGTGTCAGTTGCAAAATCAACTTTTGCCCAAGCACCAGTAAACGCCATATGTGTTGCTCCAGAAGGAGACGCTACATGCAAATTCGGAACAAGCCCCTGAATTGCGATTTCACCCGCACCAGTGTTCACTGAAAAAGGTCTGTACAACACAGCTCCCAAAATTGCTCGGTTGTTAAAGTTGAAACCCCTCAACAAATCTTTAGCTGCAGGATCTGCAATTGCAACCGCCACATTTCGTTCGCCACGAGCACTTGTCATATCAAGCGCACGAATGTCAGACATCAACTTCGTCAAACG
>JBBARF010000164.1:0-6897 GCA_040399925.1 Bacteriovoracaceae bacterium | reverse complement strand
ATCAGGCCATTGTCCTATTAGTCATCGGTTGTCCATGCGCTCTGGCTATTGCAACGCCTGTGTCTGTAGTCTCTGGTCTAACTTCATTAGCAAGAAGAGGAATCTTGGTAAAAGGTGGCGTACATCTTGAATCACTAGGAAAGCTTCAGGCTATAGCATTAGATAAAACTGGCACTGTTACAAACGGAACTCCAGAGGTTGCTGAATTCAGACTATTCTCAAAGTTAAGTGAAGAAGAAGTGATTCGTCTGGCCAGTTCCTTGGAAAGCTTATCAACCCATCCACTTGCACTTGCCATGCTTCGATTTGCTGATTCGAAGGACATAAAATATGAGCTTCCCTCAGATTTTAAGATAATTTCTGGTAAAGGCGCTGCAGGGAAGCTTGGGGAGCATATGTACTTTGTGGGAAATCATAACTTGGCTCATGAGCTAGGGGTATGCGGTCCAGAAATCGAGAACTATTTAGAAGAAATAGAATCAAAATCCATGTCAGTTATAGTTCTTGGGCATAAACCTCATAACGATTGCAAAGGAGAAGTCCTAGCTATTTTTGCGCTGGGAGATAAGATTCGTTCCAATATGGATAAAGTCATTAAAAGTTTACATCATGCAGGGCTCAAATCTGTCTCTATTTTGAGTGGTGATAATCAAAGAACAGTAGATGCAGTTGCTAAGACTGTAGGGATTGATTATGCAAAAGGCGCACTACTACCGGATGACAAGGTTCAAGAAATCAAAAAATTAGTTTCAACTTATAAGTATGTAGGAATGGTCGGTGATGGGGTGAATGATGCTCCAGCAATGGCGACTGCAACCCTTGGAATAGCGATGGGTGTTGTGGGGAGTGACACTGCGATTGAGACAGCTGATGTTGCCTTAATGAATGATGACTTATCTATGCTTCCAAAAGCAATAGAACATGGGAGAAAGGTTTTAAATGTAATCAGGTTCAATATTGGGTTTGCAATTGCAATAAAAGCAGTTTTCTTCATCCTCGCTTTTATTGGTATGACCAATCTCTGGTTTGCTGTTGCTGCCGATATGGGTGCTTCTCTCTTTGTTACTTTTAATGCATTGAGGTTATTGAAGATTAAGCACTAGGATACAGAATTTGCATTGAATCCCTGAGTTAAGCATAACGGAGAAAAACGCCAAATCAGCTTCAGATCTGACCGTCATGAGCTTTTATGGGCCCCATGCTTGTGGGACTATTGGTTCAATGAAAAATCGAATGTGGGCTTTTATTCGTTTGCAATGATAACGGATGATCCGCCTCCTGAAATTGAAGCGATGGGCCATGACCGTTGTCCGATATTTTTAGCGGCCGATCAAATAGACGCTTGGCTTACACCGAGTGGTAGATCGAAGGAAGTGATCTACGCTATTCTCAAAAAGCGAGAGCAAGTTGTGTATTCACATGAATGGTTAGCGGCTTAATACCAAAAGCAATTTGAAGAAATAGTTTTATATTCCAAATTTGTATAAAGATTTAGAGCTTTTATATTGTGATTTGAAACTAAGAGAGAAACATCTTTGTTTTCAATTTTGGCAACTGACTCCAAATGATTCATCAATTCCGTAGCTAATCCATGTTTGCGATAATTGGGCATAATCCACAATCTTCCAACCCATAATCTAGAATTCGACAAAAGGGTATTGGCTGCAGCTCCTGCAAAATTGTCATCTTGAAAAACAAGATAGAGTTTTATATCAGGATTAACAATTAGCTGTGGTGTGTCCCAATTTGAAGATTCTTCTTCATTGAAAGATTTAAACCATGAATTTACGAGATCCTGGTTTTGAAAAGTGGCTAGTTTAATAATCGAGTTTCCAGGGAGTTCAGACTTTATGGCAATTTTTTTTAAATAAAAGAAAGGGCGTGAAGTCAGAGTTCTTTTTTTGAAGGATTCACGGATAAGAAGGTCATTTGAAAAATATGAAAAAATCACTGCTGGATTGATTGATAACTCTTCAACTCGTTTGAGGAAATCATGGATGTCTTGTTGATCTTCGGAATAGAGGTGTACATTACCTTCAGGCGAAATACCAAATATATCGTCGCTACCATTTCTAAAAAAGGTATATTTCTCTTTGTAACTCTCAGTTTGTGATACAAGGCCATCTAGGTAATTATCGCATCTAGGATTACTTTCGAGAAGAGCTGAAGCGTTTTCGAAATCTATTTTAGTTAATCCCATGTACCAAACCTTGAAGAAACAAAATTAAATCGTTGCTAGACTCTTTCTTCAGTATACCTTTGATATGTGGCATTTGTTCGAAATTCTGAGCAGAGTAGGAGGAGTGTATGTAGAGTTCTTTGTAACCTTTGGATTGCAGGGTTTTAGAAAGCTCAACACCAGCAATTTTGTTTTCTCCAATTTGGGAGTCCAATATAAAGATTGTATCTTTTAATTCATTCAAGTTTTCTATTAGGCTGTCAGTCGTTTTGAAGAACGAAATATTCAACCTATCGCTTAAATTATTTTTTTTAATTGCCGACTTATAGCCTATATTCAAGATCTCATCATCTTCTAATATGAAAACTACTTTTTTTTCTTCTTGAAGTAAGTTTTGTGTCTTTGGAAAGGTTATTGTTACGGTAGTACCTACACCAACAACACTTGATAAGGAGATTGACGAGCCTTTTTGTTCTAGCTTGTATTTCGCTTGATAGAGGCCGGAGCCAGTGCCTCCTACAGTGTTGAGAGTAAAACCTTTCTTGAAAAGTCTCGGGATATGGTTGTTGTCGACGCCTTTTCCATTATCTTTAATGATTATTTTTATTTCAGCTTCATGGTGCAAAAGTGATACTCTGATGTCACCTTTTTCTTCAATTGCATTGATTGAATTGTTTAAGAGATTGGAGATAATGGAAGCAAAATCGGTCTTGTTAAAGGATACAAGTGATATTTTATCCAAGCTTTCAAGCTCTATTGATATCTTTTTTGAGGTGCTGGCAATTTCAAGCCGTTTGTCTTCAATGATGATCTCGAGACTCCTCATCAAGTTAATAGTCTCTACACTCTTTTGTTTCGTTATCTCCGTCTCCTGTAAATGTGATTTTACAGTAGCAACCTTTGATCTGATTTCTTTAACTAAACTCTGGGGTAACTCTGATTCCTTACTATCAATATAGCTTTGCAGAGCGATGAGTGGTGAGTTTACGTTATGACGAAATTCATCTATAATATCACTCTTGAACTGGAGCAGAGATTCTTTCTTCATTGTGTTTAACAAAATAAAATAGATCGGTAGTGAAGTTAAGAAGAAAATAATAATTAAAGGATAGAAGAGTTTTGAGGTCCTTTCAGCAAAATCATTTTTAATTATAAGATCAAAGCATATGTTTTTATGATTGTTTGGTGAGGAGATCGTAAATCTACTTTCATTAGTGCATTGAACGAATCTCATCTCTGAATCAAACCCAATCGTTTTTAAAGAACTAAGAAAGTTGCGTACAGCCGAAAGATTCGAGTTGTCAGTTTCTTGAATCACAGAATTAATGTAAATTTCCTGTTCTATCTGGGATTTATTGGATTTAAAGATTTCTTGAGATCTCTGCAAGAAGTTTGCCTTTTCCTGCTTGAGAAAGTAATTTTGAATTAGGTAACCAGCTAGGAAAACTAGTAAAGTGTGAGACAGTGCTGCTAGAAGTACTTTTTTTGAGAGATAAAATTTAAGTTTATTATTAAGGATAAGAGACATAAAAACTTTCACCCTTATTATCAATCTTATAAATGAATAGTGTCTTTGATGGAGTTTGCGAACCATTCAGCTGAATAAGCCCAGTTACGCCATGATGAGAGATTGTTTTAAGACTTTCGTTTAAAGTAATATTTTTGGTCTTTTTATTCTCACTGGCTTGTATTAGGAAGTTGAAGGCATCGAAGCCAACAGCCGCTGGAGCAAGCATAGCTGTGGAATTATTTTTCTTAAGAAATTCATCGTTTTTTGTTAACGCTAGAAAAGCTTTATTCTTAATGTTTGGAGAATCCGGGCTCCAATGTTGGACATAAAAACCTTCGACCTTAAATGGAAGTTCATTTAGAATTGTGTGGAAAAGTCGCCCACCCCCCCAACTGTCAGTTCCGTAGAATTTCACATTTTTGAATTTTTCACCAAGGATAGAAAGAATGTTTGCGGCTTCTGTTTGGTAACTTGGAAGTAATATGAAATCTGGTTTTAACGATTCAATTTTTCTTACAAGGCCTTTTACTTCATCTACCGTCGAAAATTTGATTCCTTCAACTGTAGAGTTTTTGAATTTTAAAAAACTCTCAATGAAAGTATTTTTTACGCCTACCGCATAAGATTGTTTTTCGTTATAGAGTACAATTCCCTTGAGTCCTTTCTGATCTTTATGAATAAAATCTGCGAGCTTGGCTGTTTGAAGGTTGTCATCAAAACAAGTTCTAAAAGCAAATTGGTTTGTTCTTGTTACCTCAGGATGGGTTGCTAGAGGAGTAATAAAAGGAATTTTAAACTTAATACTAGTAGCATTTATCATAAAGGCTTGGTTGGAGCTTACTGCTCCTATTATCGCGATAGGCATACCTTTCGAAATCTCATTCTCTAATGAGGTAGTGACACTTTCTAAAGTCTCTCCAATATTGACAGTTACAACTTCATATTGATTCTGCACTTTGGAGGGTAGTGCTTGAAGTGCAAGTCGAGCCCCTTTATCTACAATTTGTCCAGTGACACCCACAATTCCTTGAAAATTTAAAGCTAAGATTACTTTATCCTTTGCTGCATGAGCAACATCTACAGAAACTAATAAAGCAATGGTGAACAATAGACTAAGCTTCATTTGGAACCCTCTTACTCGATGAAAACTTAGAATAAAGAATTGAAAGAATTATTAATATTGTAGGGTATATTAGGAGTAATTTATAACTCAAAAGAACAACAATAATTAAAACTGATAGAATGCTAGCGATTATTTTTTTTGCAATTGAGGAAGTGAACTTGGCATATGAAATTATGGATAATAAATATAGTACAAGAAAGTTGGAACTAACTAGGGCTAACATTGAGTCAAATATGTCCGAAGAAAAAATACCAACTGAAGTTGAAATTAAAAAAGCTACTCCTAGCGCAATAGTCGCATTCTTAGGAATATGATTGTCCAGTTTCGACAGCGAAGTAGGGAGCATGCCCTTAGAAGAAGAGGACACAACAGCATTCGATATACCGGCCGTCCAGGATAACAAATTAATCATAACGGCAAATAAAGCGAATAGGGCAATTAATAATTTTGAGATACTTATCGGTTGAACATAATCACCAAGTTGGAGTAGACCAAGAGAAGAATCAATACGATCCTGAGATATCAACAATGAAATATTTAGTGTGAGACCAACGTAAAGCAAACCACACAAGAAAATTGCCACTCCGGCAGATATTAATAAGTCTCTTCTTGGGTTAACAAAGTTACTACTTAAGAATGTTAAATTTTCAAATCCCGCAAATGCCCAGAAAGCTAGAACAGCAGAATTGAGTATATTTTTAAGATCGTAATTAAACGTGGGGATTTTATATTCAGCAACTGAAGTAGAAGTTTTGAAAAAGAGTGCGGCTCCTACGGTTAGAAGAAGAACTGTTACTATTGTATTGAGTATGGCCGATGTTTTGATTCCTTTGAGAGTTACGTAAATAGTAATCAAAATCATAATAAATGGGACGATATTTGAAATTTGAGGGTGATTCGGTATTAGAGCTTGAACATATCTGCCTGCTACAATGGCAGCACTAGGCATTCCGATTGTTACTGTACCTAAAAGTAGGATCGGTATAGCATTACCCAGGTCTTTACCAAGCCCCAAAGAAATAAAACCTGCAATCCCCTCATTTTCTTTGGAGTTTTCCACCATCTCCCTTAGAAAATATAATCCAGGAAGGCATAAGACAATAATAAGTACCCAGCCTAATAGGGCATCAAAGCCTGCCATTTTTAGGGTCATTGACGGTAAAAATAGCACTCCACTACCAATTATTGAGCCAATTCCAATAGAAATGCCCTGAATAAGGCTTAACTTACTAGCTGATGAGTTCATATTCATCTCTGCTGTCGTCAGTTGCTAGAAACCAAAATATTTTCCAAAAAGTAAGAGCGTAGTTAAATCCTGCCATGAAAGATTCTTTATCTTCAGCCGTAAGACAATACTTTTTGAAATTATTAAAATTCATTTCGATATGAGTGTCTTCATTAAGACGGTGGATACGAAAAAAATCAGTGTTGGCCAAAAGTTTAGCATCTTTTGGAGTTGATATGAGACTTTGAAATAGATACTCAATATTTTCATTAGCAATGACTTCAAGACCGAAACAAAGGCCCAGAGTCTTGTGGTTGTCGCTTTTTAGAGTATAGAGCATTAAGTCATCTAGGACTGTTAGATCGAGAAGCCTAGGGGATAGTCCAACAAGAGCACATGCTTCGGAAAACATTTTGAAGTGAGGTATGCCGTCTACCTCTCCACGTTCTTCTCTAGCTATGGTGAGTAATGTCTCTCTCTCGTTAGATCTTTCAAGATTATTTGCCGCTTGTACAAGCAATGAAGGCATCAAGAATGAAAACGAATACCAGAAATTAGCAACGTTACTCGCAGTTTCTTGGTTTTGATTGATTTCCTTCTCGAAAACTCTTTTTTCATCAGCGATAAAATTAAATTGATCAAGATTCATTTGAAGGTTGGAGGTCATACAAGGCCCTTATATTTTTTCAAGGTAATTATTTCTGAAACAGTATTTGGATTTATTGAGTCTTCTATCTCTATTTGCTTAATTGGTAACATATCAATCAGTGTCGAAATCTTATGAATTAATTCCTGATCGCTCGGTTGGCGGTTCCCCCTAAAAACCAGGAATTTTACAATCTGATACAACATGTGTCATA
>JBBARF010000163.1:0-6931 GCA_040399925.1 Bacteriovoracaceae bacterium | reverse complement strand
TATGCTATGCTATGCTATGCTATGCTATGCTATGCTATGCTATGCTATGCTATATGCTATATGCTATATGCTATGCTATGCTATGCTATGACGATGATCGAGTTTGAGCAAATGATCAAAACCGCCGATTAAAAAACGAGCGTGGAAAGTAAAAAACGGAAAAACAGACAGTTGACAGTTTAGTAAAATTCAAAATTGTTGTTAAATTTAACTTTTAATTAGAAATGGATAGCTCTTGGCCGAATGAAGTATACTCTCTGATATCTAATGAATCTATTCGTCAGATTTCGAAGAAGCAACGAACTGATCAACCAGGTAACCGCCATGGAAAGATTGTGATTCATTGCTTCAAAGGAGGGCACAATTCACCACAAGAGTTAGCTATTATTGAAGCAATTAGCATATTTATCAAAAAAAACTTGGTTATCTTTGAAGTTATGACATGTGATGATGTCAAAACACAAAGAATGGATGAGAAGCAGCTTGTGGATTGGTTATTAGATTGTGACATTCACCTAATTATCACACATCTACATCAAAATACAGCCGAATTATTAAGATGGAATATGAGTACACTTATGTATGAAGTTCAGCGCCTTTATTGTCATGATGGATATCCGTATAGAAATCGATTGAGGGATCCGATATTTCTTCAAAACAAGTTCTCTTACTTAGAATTGATTCCCAACATTACCAACAATACTTTAAAAGTTGAAATTCGCAAGGCTAATTGTTACACAGACGCTGATCTTTGTTCTATTAAGACATTTATTGAAGATATCAAGGCTGAAAAATGGATGCTAAAATTAGCATTTGTCACGAACTCCTTTCATTCAAGAAGTGCAAAAAATTACGAAGAGATACTGCAGCATTTAAAGCACTACTCAAAGGTACTGTATGGTATATATCCATATGTGATGTTGCAGCCTTACTTGCTGAACAGGAAAGAATACAAAGTTGTTGTGTTCGATGGGAAAGCTCAGTATATCGCGACTTCTGCAAAGCGCCGGGGTGAAAGGTCGTTTGCTAAAGACAACTTGGAAGCTTTACTTAATTTTGCCGAGTATGCGGTTATGATGCTGAAGGAAAAGAGTGATGATATAGACTGTGAAGGTATTATTCGAGTAGATATAATGCAGTCTAACTCTAGTCACATGATAGTCAATGAGTTTGAATCCTTAGAGGCATGTATCTGGAGTTATGCTTAGATACCAGGCTGCCTTTTGGCGAACACAGTTATTGAAATTCGTCCCTTTAAATAATACTTAATAAAAACTTACTGACTTACAAATACTATTGCAACTATAATTCACGTGCCTCTATGAATAAACTTAACCAAAGCTTCTGCAATTGAAGCTCTCTTAATTACAAGAGCAAACTCGTCGAATCCTTCCGGAACTGCATTACTTTGAACATAGCTCGGATGTTGTGCATTTTGATTTTGCTGAGTAATATTACAGCCTTGTTGGTTCCATTGTGGCATCATGCTGCTACCTTGCTGGTTCCAAGGCTGCATCGTGTTACTACCTGGTTGGTTCCAAGGCTGCATCGCGTTAGTACCTGGTTGGTTCCAAGGCTGCATCGAGTTACTAACTTGTTGGTTCCATGGCGGCATCGCTTGTTGGTTCCATGGCGGCATCATGTTACTACCTTGCTGGTTCCATGCCGGCATCGCATTGCTACCTTGTTGGTTCCATGGTGGCACCGTGTTGTTTCCATGCTGGCTCCATTGCTGCATCGAGTTACTACCTTGCTGGTTCCATGCCGGCATCGTGTTGTTTCCTTGCTGGTTCCATGGCGGCATCGTGTTGTTACCTTGCTGGTTCCATGGTGGTACAGTGCTACTGCCTTGCTGGTTCCATGGCTGCATCGCGCTGCTACCTTGCGGGTTCCATTGTTGCATCATGTTCTTATCTTGCTGATTCCAAGGCTGCATCGTGCTGTTACCTTGCTGGTTCCATGGTATAGTGCTACTACCATGCTGGTTCCATGGTATAGTGCTACTACCATGCTGGTTCCATGGCTGCATCATGTTGATACCTTGCTGGATCGCTGGTTGCATTGCCGTATTTCCTTCCCTATTCGATGATTGCATTGAATCGCTGCTTTGCTGACTCCATAGTTGCGTCTTGCCTGCTTCTTGTTGATTTAATGGTTGCACTGGCAGTGGTAGCTCTATAGTCTTTTTCTCCGCATTTGATAGGATGGAAGCAATTGTTTGATTGCGTTCACAGCGTCGCTCTGATTGATCGCTTTCATGTTGGAAGTTATAATCTCCGTCGTAATTATAATTATCTTCGTCGGAATAACTTTCGTCGACTGAAATAAGACTAGATGACGATCTCAACTTTCGTGAAGCTTGTGCTACACTCAGCTTCGCAGCCTTGGATGCTACGGTGGCTTTTGATTTACCAGGAGCTTTAGATTTTCGGGTATACTTTCTTTTAGGTACGCCCACTGATGCAGAAGTGATCGGTGCTTTAGGAGTGATCGGTACTTGCGCGGCGATCGGAGTAACATCTCGATAGCATACAGGTGTTCGTATCCGTGAACTTCTTTGGCCACTAAATATAGCATCAAATAAGAATTAATGATGAATTATAAATAAATTTTAAAGCGAATAATCTGTTTCTTACGAATCCAAAATTTTGCTTGTATCGATATCGTCCTTCGACATTGGTTTCCTTAGTCTAGAAGATTTATTGCTTCCTGACACTTTAGTGGATGATATACATTCGCCACTATCAGATGTGGTCAAATCTGTATCTTTAGTATTGATTCCCTTTTTCGCATCGCATAATTCATTCATTGATTTAGCAATCTGAGGAACTAATGTTTCAGTCATAAATAAACAGGCTGAAGAGACAAGAAATGACGGGATGTAGTCTTCAAGTAAGGATTTAAATTCGCTTGAGCTCATAACAGAAACAGTGCATTTATTCTCTACGTCCATGAAATGAATCAAAGACTGATTATCAAACAATAGGATACCAAAGAATACACCACTAGGAAATATGTCACCAATTCTTACTGTCACGGCAGATCCATTGAGATCTATTTCTATCTGTAGATAGGCAACAACAGGCTTTGGAGGATCCAATTCAGGGTATTTGAATTTTAACTTGAAATCTCCGTTGTCTAAAACTACAGCAACATAATCGTTATTATTAACAGCATCAAGTCTCTTACTCATTTCAAATGGCTCAATAGTAATCGACAATGATTCATGAGTGTCTAACATATTGAACCATGAGCTTTGATACGAATTATTTGTATTAGATTCAACAAAATCATTTTTATCTTCATTTTCGACAAAACTAGTGTGCTCTTGATCAGGAGACATTGAATTGTCAGGTTCACTGTCAGAATAATTAACGAGACGACTAATCTTGGGTGTTTCCATTTAAATTAACAAGATCTGATTGTTATTCAATTTTAATCTATTTAATTTAAAGTTCAAAAATTAAAGTTAATTGTAAGTAATATGCGTTTGTTAATGTAATTAATCTTGGAAGTACGACAATTAATTGAACTTCAAGTAATATTTACCGTTTCTTTAAATAATAATTATCATTTAGATCAATTTGATGCTAGTGAACAGCGTTGTCAATAATCATAGAGAACTTAGTGGAACATTTCGGAATAGACGGTAGGTAATCTATAAGACTATACTATTCCAAGTAAAAATTGATGCTTGAAATTATTTTCATAATTATTTTTGTCATCGAACACTTTAATTTAAAAATATATATACAATATGATACCCTCTATCATATTGTAGCATATTCAAGGCACTCTAAAGTATGGAAGTTACTCGTAAGTAGTTTGGATTGATTGCTGTCTGTAATAACTTGACCATTTATGCTTTGCAATGATCCATTCGTAAAATTTCCTGGTTGGTTAATATGCTGTCAAATTTCTATTGTATCCATAACTTGTAGTTTATAGTGGAACATTTCGAAATGCAACACCAATGCTTGCCTGAAGTTCCTTGCTTTTTGAAATGTTCCACTAACTTTCTCAAGACCGTCGAGAAAATGGATTATTAATCATATAATTATGAATTAAGTTTTATTAACTTTTATTACCGTTCAAAATTCGCATGTGTGATATTAATCTACTGTAACTTATTTAAAATAACAAAATGATCTTCCAAATTGGTGATATAGATAACATTTGACTAGTGCACGTGTTTATTTCATATTCCGCTATAATTCTACCGAGGTATTCCTCTTACTTCTTTTTCCTCAGTAGGACCCATTTGCAATGACTTCTTCCATGCTCTGTAATTTTTAAGTCGTCATATAGCCAGTCACTACTTCCCAAGAATTGAATTAAGAATTTATCTTGATGTATTGACGGAGAAATCTTTGCAATGCGCCATTCATCGGCATATAAATACAACAGATTGCATCCGGTCTTAATAGTTCGGTGGCCGAATTTGAATTCTTCCTCTACAGGCTCCAGCTGATAGGTGTTAGCAGTAAATTGAATGATCTCACACCAATTATCGACTCTTGATTCTTCAACATCTGTCTTGTTATTATTCATATCAGCGTTATCACCATTATCATCACTACTTTTATGATTCGCCAATTTATCATCATCATCGATGATAATATCTTCAATAGCACAATCACCATCGCCATCATCATTATCATCATCATCATCATCATCATCGTCGTCATTTGAATCAGCAGTGAATTGAAAAGTTCGAAATATTTGGAATGCATGCCTAGAGCATAACTCACCATGTGTGATGCAAAACTTTCTACCGTCGCATTTATTGCTTAATCGTTGACAAAACTTTGTAGCCAATCCATCACATTCCGCTACAGCACAAAGAATATCTGCAGTGGAAACTTGTGCTTGCGAAGATTCATTGCGTACATTATCACTTGCTACTGCAATTTCAGGTTGAACATTAGCCATCATAGACCCTGGTTTTTGAGGTGGCTTCTTTAATTTTGATCCAGAACCAAAATGATCTTCATGAAGTCTACTATGATCAGAACAAAATAATCTTCCTTCACAGTAATTCTGAACAGGTGCAGGGCAATGGAAAGTACCCGTTTTATTACAGCCACTAAGACAACAATAAAGTTTCTTCTCCTTCGTTGTATCAGACCTCTTTCTTGCGTTTGGCGCTCTTCTACTGGTCGCATCAATCTGCATTCCCTCAAGTACTGGCTCGAAATCTTTTTTTTCTTGTGCTTGTCTTATTAATCTTCGAGCTTCATTGCTCAAAAAACTTTCTGTTTCAAGCCTGACGATTTGTCGCCTAGCTTCAACAAGACTCCAGAACTCATCAGTACCGTAGTCGATCTGGAGAAACACAAATGGAGGGAGGTTATTTATGTCCCTCAGTAGTAGCTCCATGATAAGTTGGATTGATGATCTCTGATCAAAGTAAATAATATCCGCTTTGGTTACTTGCATGGAATCATATACGTACTCGTCCAACCCTATGAAAAGAAAAAATCAAACAATTTCGATAATACTATCAATGAACATGAATTATATGCAGTATAAAATTATTCTTACCAACTTCATTGTTCAGTGTGAATCGTCCTGTTCCACCAAGATGCACTGGTGCTAGATTATTTTTAAAAAATTTAGCTGCAGCGGTTATTATTAAGGCTTTATTCCGTAGATTTAGTAATCTCTCCTTCATAATTTTAGCATTCATATCTACATGATTATTTTGCAGTGATACATCAATGGTTAGTAGCTCAAAATTTTCTAATTGATGGCTTGCTCTGTTGCTTGTTCGTAAAGATTGAAGCATATTCTCGATAATTTCTTTAGTATAAATAAGATCAGGTTTGGAATCTCGCAAAGGGGGCAAATTCGATGGGCCATCAACCAACCAGTACATATATCCTTGTTGCTGGTTATTACTGGGTTGTGCAATGGTATTCAGCATTTCTCTTTCCTCTGATGGTTTAGTTTTATATCTCGACTGTCCTTCTAAATCGATATTACCCTCTGCTTCTTCAGTCAGCCTTCGTATTTGTTGATGTACAGCATTTGCTTCCAAATTTAATAAAATTTGCTTTGACTCCGAATAGCAGTTCACCATTTCAAGTCTATCCTTATCAGCGAGTAATGACTTAGTTCCCTTAGAATCTCCACCAACGTTTCTTAATAACTCATCTTCACCACCAACAACAAATAGAGGTGTCATTTGAACCTGAGTTACTTGTAAATTTTCGAAGTCCTCATTCGTGCGAGCTTGATGAAAGGGTAGAACTGGCAGCCAATTATAAGTGCAAAATAATCTGTATTGGAATATTGCCCTATCATAATATCTCTGAATCTTAAAATTATGCGGTATACCATAATACTTAATAGCTTTGTTGATGTAGGGTTGCAATAATTTTTTCCAGTCGAAGACCGACATGATTTCTTTGTTGAACACCTTCCTATGAGGTATGCAATTTATCAGAAGCTGCCGCAATGCTTGTGGTGAAGCTATAAAGTAAGAACTGTTGATTGCTTCGCTGAAAGTTCCAAACATTCGATCGACACTACAGTGAGTATGACAGTGAGTAGAACTTCTATTCTTATTGTTTATATCCAATATATTTTGAAACCATCCATTAGATGAAGATGATGTTGTTGATTGCTTCTGATTTTTATTTTGATTGTTTTCTTCTTCAATCTTTCTTCGAAGATCAACAGGTAGCCAACTTCCAGCCATAGTAAGCTGAATGTAACAATGTTATTCAGTCAAATATTATAAGTGAAAATTTAAGATATCTAACTCTTGAAAAGAAAAAAATCACTGTGATTTTCACTTTTCCAGAGTCAGAAAAACGAAACGACGATCCACGGTCGTTTTTAAAGAAGTCCGCATGATTAATCGGCGGTTTTTTACTGTGTTTCAAAGATGACCGTTGAAACAAAGTGGAGTAAAGATACAGTTCAC
>JBBARF010000162.1:0-7093 GCA_040399925.1 Bacteriovoracaceae bacterium | reverse complement strand
TATCTCGAATGGTAACGACTATTTCATCGAAAACTGGAGTTGTACTCAGTGTGGATTATGTATCGCAATTTGTCCGGTTGATTGTATCAAAGAAATCGCAACTACTTAACTTCCTCTGCTATTCCCTTCCACCAAACAAAAGGGACATCCTTTTTTTCTACCGGTCCTTGAATAACAATGCACGGACTCATAGGCGTCGTTATCGCATCGGGATTTAAGTTTACGACTCCCGGACTCTTGGCATGATACGAATGTTCAATCAAATTTATTTTCCAAGTTTTAAGCGCTCGCTCACTCACCAAGAATCTTAAGAAAGGATGATTTGAATTCATACTATAGGTTGTGAGAATTTTCTGAGTCGTTTCCCAGAATCTTTTAACGGTTCCAAAATCCCAGTAATCAACTTTATCCAAAAGGATTGCTGGAACCTGTTGTTTATCAAACGGACATACTGAATCGAAGAAGGCACTTTTTCCAGATACAGGCTTAAGCTGTTTAAGATCAATAATAGAAATCCCGGTATAGGTTTCAACACGAGATTGCGCCATCAAATCTTTATTCTTAGTGATACCTGTAACGATGCGATTTTCATCAATATTTAGAGCGTTGTATCCAAGTGAAGAATTAACCCAATAACTAAAAATGACTGAAGGTGATTTTTCAAAAGGTTTTAAAATATGGGATAGATCTTCTTTTTTAATATAGAAGAACTGATCAGCATTCAGAACGAGGAGTTTGCCTTTGTAACCTGTCTTTGAGGCTAGGTTGTGAATCGCCCCGCCAATATCCAAGATCTCCGGTTTCTCCCAAAGAAATTCAACATTTTCAAAAGCAGACTTACCTTTGCAGTAAGTTTCAATTTCATCGCCCATATAATGAAGATTGATATAGATTTTCTGAATACCAAGACTACGGGTATAGGCGACTTGAAGTTCAAGTAAACTTTTCTCAAATACCGGCCACAAAACTTTAGGAAGTTTTTGGCCAATGGCTCCCATACGGGTCCCGAATCCAGCAGCAAGAATGAGGCAATGATCAATTTGCATAATAATGATTGAAAAGTTTCTTTTTAAGTTCTGAATAACGAGGATTGTCCATCATTGTGCGTCGGATTTTCTCCATCGCAAAACCAATGTATTTCAAATATCGGTCATCTTTTCTCCAGTTATAAATATAACAGAAGCTTCCAACAGCTTTGAACACTCTTTGAATCAACATATCCTGATAGTGGGCTTCAAATTCAGCATATGTTTTCTGGCCATGAATTTCTTGGCTAAGATTATCGTAATAGTAGCGCTTCAGCTTTTGACGATTCTCTTCTTTAAGATCATAGTAACAGTCTTCCAATAGCGAAACTAAATCATACTGTGGAATTCCCCAACGGGCATCCTGGAAATCAATGAAAGTATATTTTTCTTCTCTCACCATGATATTACGAGAATGGAAATCACGGTGAGTGACAACCATTTTTTGCTCAGAAAGTCTCTGCATGACGGGAGAAAAAAGCGCTTCAAGTTCATTAACAAGGTTTTCATCATCCGTTTTATTAAAAAAGTTCAGAAAGTATTTAAAGGTAAAACGAGTTTCATCCATGTATTTATTGAAATCAAAACTTAGTTGAAATAGGTTTGGATTTTTAACGGCAGTTTTTGGTATCCGGTGAAGTTCCAGCAATTGATCTACAATGATTTTATAAATACGATATTCTTCTTCTGATGACGTTAATGTACTAAGTTTTGAAAGAAGAGTTTCATTCCCCAGATCTTCCTGAAGTGAATAACCTTTGGGTAGGTTATGATCAAGAATATCCGGAACTCTAACTTTATTTTCCAGCAAGAACTGCTGAACAGAGAGAAAAGGATGTTTTTCCATTTCTTCATTAAAAGGATTATCTAGGCACACGACATAACTTGTTTTATTTGTGAAAATTCTATAATAACGTCGTGTCGAAGCATCGCCAGTTAACTTATCCACTTCATCTAATTTTTCGTTGGCAAGGATGTTTTTGTCTTGGGTTTTTGCAAAGAGTTCTTCAATGAGAAATCTTTCTGCTTGTTCAGGTTTCATAAAACTCCATCTCGAACTCTGTTAAGAAATGTATAAAAACTTTTAGATGAATTCTTTTTTCCATTCACTTTTTCTTCGTTAGAGTTTTTAATCAGGAAGGCCTTAAACAAGGACTCCTCTCTACTGATAAGATTGACATCTCCGACCTGTAATAAAAAATCTGCCGTATTTCTATTTTTAGTCTGAAGCCAAGAGAGATAGTACTCTCCGTCATAGCCGCTACGAATAGTCACATGGTGGGCCCACTTATGGACTTCCATTTTCTCATCCAGACTCAATCGATTCAAACTAAGAATTCTTTCCAGTGTAACATAGCCCACCGGAATTATGAGCTGTTTTGGATAGAGCAAATTCTCACTTCGGACTAATTCATAGGCCAGAATACTGACCAGGATACTTTCATGTTTAAGATAGCGAGAGATTAATCCCTTCGATAGAAATATTTCCCCGCGTGGGAGCGAAAAATGCAGAGGAGATTCATAATCTATGATTGTCACTTTTGCTAATTTAATATTTTTAAAGAATGTTTCATTCTTGAATATAATTTCTTGAAGAAGAGAGGTCAGATATCGCACAGACATAGCATCTTGATTATAAACTTTCACACCTGGGGTAGAAAGAAAGGGACCTTTTTGAAAGGCCAGATAATCTGAATAATCACGGGCGTTCATTTCCTGATAATTACCGCTAAAAAGGTTATTCTTTTTGGATCTCGTGGGTACCGTAATGCTTGAACAAGATGTGAGCAAGAAAATCAGAGTTAGGAGAAAATAATAAACCCCCGCTTTAAGCGAGGGTTTATGGGGAATGTTAATGAGGAGAGGACTAAAGTTCAGCAGCGACTTCACGACCGTTTTCTAGGTAATAAATTGTGAAGCCAGAGAAAATTTTGTTTGGATCTTTGATCAACGGCTTGTTGTTGTTCCAAATTAGCTTCCATTTCTTCTGGTCGTTGTAAACACTTCCAGAAATTTTTCCAAGAGTGTCACCAGTACGAATCAGATAAGGAAGGCCAGCAGGATTCCACACGAACTCTTCAGCAGGTGCATTGTATTTAAGTACCATGCCTTCTTTCAAGTTTGTGCTTCCGTGAAGAGCACCCTGGTTGTAGTTCGCAATCTCTTTCCATCTTTCATAATTGCCGTAAAGCTTGAAAGCGATGAGCATGAGAGTTTCATTTTTCTGAACTGTATAATTTTTTTCGGAGCCACTCATAGAGTCGCTTACTACAGGATCGTTTGAGATTACCGGTGCGGCACCTTCAAGCGATTGTGTGTTGTCTTCTGTTAAAGCTGAAACTGATTCCGTAGAAGCAGCTGGCTCTTCCAGAGTTTCAGATGATTCTGCCACAGCAGCAGGATCCTCAGAAGGTGTTGACTCAAGCGAGGCACTCTCTTCATTTGGATTCTCTATGAATTCATCAGCGTCTGATAATTCGATTTGAGGTGTTTCTGAATTTACATTTTGAGCAGATTTAGACCCAGAACATCCGACCAGACTTAAACCCATTAATAGTAACCACGGTACAAGCTTCATTTTCACTCCCTGATAATGAACACAGATAAAGTCTATTATATCTGCATTTAAAAAGGAGGGTGGAAAATTTTGCAAGTCCCTAGAAATAGAAAAACATATCTTTTTGGTCAATTGAATCCCAGATTCGCTTAACGAGGCGGTTGAAATGCTCCTCATTATCAAGGAAATCAAGCTCATCCGTATCCACAATCAATGACTTACCTAGGTTATAATTCGCATACCAATCGTCATAATAGTTATTGAGGCTGGTGAGATACTCAACCGGAATGGCCTGTTCATAATCTCGTCCTCGCTGTTTGATTCTTTCCTGGAGCTTCGGAATAGACCGACGAAGGAAGATCATAAGAGTTGGAGGACTGAGATATTTAATCATCGATTGGTAGAGAGTCAGGTAGTTTTCATAGTCTCGAGCTTCAAGCTTGCCTGAATCGGCCAGCGAGCGGGCAAAAATATTGGCATCTTCGTAGATTGAACGATCCTGAACAGAACTTGCCGGCAGACCTTCGATTTCTTTATGTGTATTAAATCTGTGAGTGAGAAAGTAAACCTGCAAAGGAAAAGACCAGCGTGACATATCTTTGTAAAAATCTGCTAGATAAGGATTGTCCTGAACAGATTCAAAATGTGGTTTCCATCCCAAACGCTCAGAGAGCTTTTTTGTAAGAGTTGTTTTACCGCTACCAATATTTCCCGCGACAACCACGAACATAGGGTTCGTAGTGCTCGAGAGGCGCTGATAGGCCATATCTGACATGATGTTCTCCTGAATTTGCATGAAAAAAGGTTAGCGTGAATGCGTCCATAAATCTTGACTCAATTGATCAATTTTTTTATTTTTTTGTGCGCGTTTACGTTGGAGCGTTAATTACTTAAGATAGAGTTATTGATGAAATTTCTAAACCTAAATATTGTTTATCTGCTGCTCACTTTCGGGTGTTATTCAACCCTTAGGGCCCAGTCCCTAGTGGAAGATGCGAACGTATCCATGGCCGTCTCGGGCGATAATACCTTTAGTGAAACAATAAAAATTATTTCAAATTCTAAGAAAATTTTTATTCTTACAAATAATAATCAGCAACTCGGACCGGGAGATTACATTTCTTTGGCCCTTGAGAACAAGCTGGCTGCCAGGGCCGTGGTCGCTAAAAATCACCAAGGTCAGGTAGGAATTAAAATTTTAAAAATCTATTCTCTCGCTCAATGGGGAAAACTTCGTCGTGAACAGGAAGTTCAAATTGTTAAAGGTGATGACTCCTACTTCATGAAAAAACCTGAAGTAAAGGAAGATGCCACGGCAAAAATTAGATCAGAAGATGATCTTTATACTGGTGATGTAGTCGTTGATGATGATGTGAGCATGGTGGATGAAAATAAAAACCGTCACATAAAACCCGACAACGTGGTTGCTCTGAACGGTTCATTTATTAATGCAGCGGAAGTTTCATCGAAAGGTGGAACAGTTCGTGCGACAGAAGTCAGTGCTTCATGGGCTTACCAATTCAGTGATAATTATTTCATCGAAGGCAGTTACGGTCGAGCTACCTTTGATAGTTTTCCGGTAGATGGCGGACAGACTTTAGTTAATAGAGTCATAGCCAGAGTGAAATTTAATATTAAAGGTCCTCTCTATACCTTCTTCATGCCCTACTTAGGTTTCCAAAGCACAACTGTTTCTAGTCCTGATAAAGATACTGGAAGTACGATAGACGTTGCTGAACAGAACAAGGCGATTGATAAGCTCCAAAAAACTGGTCCAGTTGTCGGCGTGACAATTCTTCGTCGATTAGTTCCTGGATGGTTTATCAAGTCTGATATCGGGACTGATGTGATGAATCTGGGGTTTGCCATTGAATTCTAAAATTATCATTATTCTCTCATTTCTCGTCTTGTCTTCCTGTGGCGTAAAAGGTGATCCAACTTATCCCAAGGACGCGAATCTTCCCTCCGTCATGAAGCAGTATCCAGATATAAAATTAGAAAAGCCTCTCGACGAAACTAAGAAAAAATAATGTCTCTAATTATCGCCACCGGATCTAATCAGGGCGAAAGTCTATCATTTCTCAAACAAGCGAAAGATATTCTTGCCCAGAATTTTCATTTAATTGCAGAAAGTAGAATCTACCAGTCAAAAGCCGTGGATTATGAAGCTCAGCCTGATTTTTTCAATCAAGTTCTAGAGTTTGCTCTACCTGCGTTATCAGCAGAAGACGTAATGACTCAGTTGCTCGAAATAGAAAAAAATATGGGAAGAACGAGAATAATTTCCAGAGGTCCAAGGACAATCGACATTGATATAGTTTTTTGGGGTCTAGAAAAATACAACTCACAGCATTTAATTGTGCCTCACCCTCGTTGGGCTGAACGAAGTTTTGTTGTCAGGCCTCTACAAGAATTACCGTTCTTTCAAACGATTGAAAAATGTTTTACAATTCCTAGGTCATTTGACACTGAGGCTTCTCCAATCTGAGTTTTTAATCAAGGAAATAGATTATGGACTTCTCGCTATCGCCGGAACAACGTGAAATACAAGAGCTTGCTTTCAAGTTTGCTCGCAATGAGATGATTCCTCTCGCTCAAGAATATGACGAGAAAGGGATTTTTCCTGCGGAAATTTTTAAGAAAGCTTGGGAACTGGGACTAGTGAATACTTGTATCCCTACTGAATACGGTGGAACAGGATTTAGCGCTGTAGATAGCGTGATTATTTCTGAAGCCCTCGCATACGGTTGCATGGGTATGAATACTTCTTTCATGGCAAATGACCTTGCTCTTCTTCCGATAGTGATCGGTGGAAGTCATGAACAAAAGAAAAAGTTTCTTACACCTTTCACTGAAGAATTTAGAATTGCTTCTTTCTGTCTGACTGAGCCTGGAAATGGTTCGGATGCTGGTGGAATTCGAACGCAAATTAAAGACGGCGGAGATCACTGGATAATTAACGGCGAGAAAATGTGGATCACGAATGCTGGTCACGCACATCTTTTTGTTGTGTATGGAACGATAGATTCAAATTTAAAGCACAAAGGGATTTCAGCGATCGTCGTAGATCCAAAGTCACCTGGTGTTGAGCTTGGAAAAAAAGAAGATAAGATGGGTCACCGCTCATCAGATACTCGTGGCGTAAAATTTACAAACGTAAAAGTGCCAAAAGAAAACATGCTAAAGGGTCCTGGCGAAGGATGGGGAATTGCCATGGCAACTCTTGATCACTCTCGTCCCCTCGTGGCTTCTTCTGCTCTTGGTGGAGCCCAGCATGCTCTGGATCTCTCAATTGCATACGCAAAAGAAAGAAATCAGTTTGGTGTGCCAATTGCCAAGCACCAAGCAGTTCAATTTATGATTGCTGAAATGGGAATGAAAGTAGAGGCCGCAAGACTTCTTACTTATAAAGCTGCAACAATGTGTGACCAAGGTCTGCGCAATACAGAAATCGCTTCATACGCGAAGGCTTTTGCTTCTGACTCTTGTATGCAAATTACGACAGATGCAG
>JBBARF010000161.1:0-7272 GCA_040399925.1 Bacteriovoracaceae bacterium | reverse complement strand
TCAACCATATCGATAAAAAGATTAAGATTTTTTCCCAGACAAGAGATAGGCTCCGAGATTTTCTCAAACATGATTTGAGAAAACTTATCCACATCTAAATCACAGTTGGCACTGAACTGAGTTGATTGAAGAGATTTCTTAACTACTTTTTTGCCAAACAAATCACCACATCCGCCGAGGAGTGTGAGACCTGTCAGTAATGAGAGACTCAAAAAAGTGTTAAACTTCATAAAAACCCTTAATAGATGTATTGCATTCCTGCGTATACAGCGTCGTTATTGGTATATGTTGACCAGAAGGACTTCCCGCTTTCAGGAGTTCCAATCATGTTCACACCAAGATTTAATTGTACTGTTTGAGAGGCCATGTAATCTGCGCGGAACATAAAGAGACGATCTGTCGTCAGCATGTCGTACTTAAGATCAGACATCAGACTAAGAGACTGCCCAATGACTTTTTTAAGATAAATATCAACGGCCTGATTCCAGCGTGGATCAGTGGCAAGAGAATCTCTATCACGATCGAAGGGGCTCAGACGAACAACATAATTTAGACCCATGCCATAGTCGTCATTGATTTTTGAAATTCCCATCCCTACATAATCTTCTCTACGTTTTTCAGTTTTAATTTCTGTTAAACGAGTCACTTCGGAGTCACCATCAGGAAAAGTGTTAGGACGGATCGCAATGGCAGAGAAATACATCTCTAAATCTTTGTTCTTATATTTAACGTTACTGCCGTAAACATCGTGATAGTAGAACTGTGGAGAGACGTAAGCTTTTACCACGTCATTAGCAGGATCCAGAGCAACGTTTACTTTAGTAGAAAGTTGGTTCTCTGGTTTACGAATGACAAAAGCATCAATCAAAAAGTGATTATCTTCCCATCCTAGGTACATGCCAGCTGAGTAACGATTAATGACTCTTGAAATGCTTGGGTAATCAACGATGTAATCAATTTTTTTTGTACCTGTGGCACCTGTATCAGCAGAACGAGAGGGAGGATCTGCCCATGGGCTTCGTGAAGTCACAGTACGTTTCCTCTTATTAATATCAAGTGCCGGGTTTGTTTCCGGAACAAAAATTGGAGAAGCGAAAAGTTGAAGCACTAATCCGCGAATTCCACTATGTTTGTATTTATAATCAACACCGATCAGACCTTCCTGACCTGGAGTGAAGAAGTTAAAATTTCTACGGTTATTGAGTTTACCGAATCCCCAAAATGCATCTGTCTTAGACCAAGGTAAAATGAAGCGACCAAATTTCAAGCTATGGTTCTTCGTATTATTAGTACCAAGATAAAGTTCCTGAACTGAGTAACCAATGAGTCCACGATCATTTACTAGAGCAGCAAATGTGGCACGTCTTTCCCCAACTTCGCTATTAGGTTTATGAAAATCAAATTCCCAATCTGCATTGAGACGGTTCCCATCAACGTTACCGACATTCGGAACCAGTTGATTGGTAAGCGCACCGAAGTGACCACTGATGTAGTCGTTTGAGGCCAGTGCGAATGTTGTGCTAGCGCTAAGGGCCGCGAGCAAGGTCATCTTAGTTTTCATAGTTCCCAGTTTTAATCCCATACATCCTCGTGTTTTCTTCATACGTAAAATACATCTCCGTATTATCATTGAAAAAAAGCGCGAGTTCTTGACCTATTGTACCAACCAGAGACACTGCAAATGACACGCCATGTAATAGTTTCCTAGGGCGTCTAATTTCGAAAGGAGTGTCTAAAACTTAGGCTACCATCCTGTTTATCAACACTAACCAGCCCAAGGGACGCGCATGATCAAGCTAACTACTGGATTTTTAATGGTAACTTCGACTCTTTTCCACCTTGCCCAAGCGGAAAGCCGTCAGTTCCATCCTAACCACTTGTTTATTAAAATGAATGCTGGTGAGGCCTTGGCCCAATCTAAGCTCATTAAAAGCTCAAAAAATATTATCGGTGACATCTATTTAGTTAAAACTTCTAACGTAAAAGCCCTGGAAGCTGAGCTTTCTCAAAGTGCTGAGATCGAATATGTTCAGAAAGATTTCTTCGGTGCTCGCGAAAATTCTGCCAAACACGAAGTTTTAGATCCGATTAAAATGAATATCTCATCTGCCAATATCGCAAACTTTGATTCTTTTAATGATCCCGATGTTTCAAAACTTTGGGGTTTTAATGATGTCGTTGGTATGAACGTCACGTCGGCTTATGCCTCTCTTCCACCCATGACTCCGGAAGAAGTCATTGTGGCAGTTGTTGATACAGGTGTTGATCACACTCATGAAGATTTAGCTGATTCAATGTGGACTAATAACGGAGAAATTCCAGCTGATGGAATTGATAACGATCGAAACGGATATATTGATGATATTCACGGAATCAATACTTTGGTACGTGATGCCCGCGGAGACGCTACGATGAATACGATGCCTTCTATGGAACCAGATGGTGGTTACTATCACGGTACACACGTTGCTGGATCAATTGCAGCAACTCAAAATAACGGAATTGGTTTAGCTGGAGTGGCTTCAAACGCGAAAATAATGGCCATCCGTACTGTTCCAGATGCATCGGATGAACTTGATTCAGATATTGTTGAAGCTTTTAAGTATGCAGCTGTCATGGGTGCAAAAGTTATCAACTGTTCTTTTGGTAAAAAAGTGAATGAACGTGGAATGCTTGTTAGTGATGTTATGGAAGAGATTGCTAAATCTCACGGTGTGATGATTGTAGCGGCAGCGGGTAACGAGTCAAAAAACATTGATTCAGTTCTCACATACCCGGCTTCTTTTGATAACGACAGCATGCTGGTTGTAGCTGCGACGACTTCTTCGGGAGGCCTGGCTTATTTCTCAAACACAGGTTTGGTGAATGTTGATGTGGCGGCTCCTGGAGCAAATATTTACTCTACTCTTCCAGGAAATACTTACGGACCACTAAGTGGTACATCGATGGCATCACCCAACACTGCGGGTGTGGCGGCCATGGTTCGTGGATACTTTCCTCACCTTTCTCCTCAACAGGTTAAGCAAGTGTTAATGGATTCTGTAACAAAAGTTGCTAATTTTAAAACTAAAATGGGCGCTGGTGGACGCGTGAATTTACAAAGTGCGCTGCAGAAAGCTGCTGAAATTAAATAAGCCTCAATGAGTGGAGCCTTGATGGCTCCACTTTTCAATTAAAACCCCACGAAATTAGTCACAAAAAGTCAGAAGCAATAGCTTGCTCCATGAGTTTTATTCTTGGTAACGTGATCCCAAATTATTCAGTCGAATAAAAGGGAAAACACACATGAAAAAAACTGCACTTGGTTTCGTCCTCACCGTAGCTTCCTTTGCTGCTGCAGCTGAAAACCGCTTCCATCCAAATCACCTCTTCATCAAGATGAAGGCTGGTCAATCTCTGGTTCAATCTGCAAAGATTTTGAGCTCTAAAAACATCATCGGAAACATCTATTTAGTTCAAACTAATGACGTTAACGGTTTGGCTTCTGAAGTTAAGAGTGCAGCAGCTGTTGAGTACACTCAAAAAGATTTCTACTCTGGCCGAAACAATATGCCTAAGCACGAAGTTCTAGAGCCGGTTCAGTATCAAATCAAAATGCTTACAGACTTCTTCTCATTCAACGATCCTGAAGTTAATAAGCTTTGGGCCTTCAATTCAACTGCAGGGATGAATGTTGCTGATGCTTATGCATCTCTTCCTTCTCACTCAGCCGATGAAGTGATCGTAGCTGTTGTTGATACAGGTGTAGATCATAATCACGAAGACCTTAAAGACATCATGTGGACTAACGCTGGAGAGATCGCTGGCGATGGTATCGATAACGATGCTAACGGTTACATCGATGATATCCACGGGATCAATACTTTGATTCGTGATGCTAGCGGAAACGCTACAATGAACACGATGGCAGGTCACTGGCATGGGACTCACGTTTCTGGAACAATTGCAGGCACTCAAAACAACGGTACAGGTATCGCTGGTGTTGCATCGAATGTAAAAATCATGGCGATCCGTACAGTTCCGGATAACTCTGATGAATTAGATTCTGATATTGTTGAAGCTTACCGTTACGCTGCAAAAATGGGCGCCAAAGTTATCAACTGTTCATTTGGTAAAAAAGTAAACGAAGGCGGCATGATCGTTCGTGACGTCATCAATGAAATCGGTGCAAAACATGACGTTCTCGTAATTGTTTCTGCTGGTAACGATTCTTCTGGTCCATTCACTTGGCACAACAACGATGCAAGCCCTAAATACCCTGCCTCTTTTGACAGTACTAACATGCTTGTTATCGCTTCAACTGATAATAGAGGTGGCATGTCTTCATTCTCTAACATTGGTGCAAACTCTGTAGACGTTGCAGCCCCAGGTTCTAACATCTACTCAACTATCGTTGGGAATAAGTATGGGATGGCTTCTGGAACTTCAATGGCCGCTCCAAACACTTCTGGTGTAGCAGCCATGGTTAAAGGTTATTACCCGAACCTAACTGTAACTCAGTTGAAAAAAGTTCTTATGGATTCAACAACGAAAGTTGCTGCATTCAAATCTAAGATTGTTTCTGGTGGACGCATCAATCTTAAAGATGCTCTTACTCAGGCAGCTAAGATCAGCAAAAAACAATAAAAAAATGGGGGAGCTTTGATCACTTAGCTCCCCTTTTTTTCTTTAATTTCGAAAATTCTTCCAGCGCTTTCTCTTCCATCTTTTGCATCAGCTTCTCCTCGGCTTTAGAGACCTCATGATCAAATCCCATCAAATGAAAAAT
This sequence comes from Bacteriovoracaceae bacterium, assembly GCA_040399925.1. Taxonomy (GTDB): domain Bacteria; phylum Bdellovibrionota; class Bacteriovoracia; order Bacteriovoracales; family Bacteriovoracaceae; genus Peredibacter. The sequence continues at coordinate 2,504 of JBBARF010000161.1, read as the reverse complement.
ACCGTGAATAAAAAGATGCGTGAACTCATCGCTATAACGGATCTTGAATTTTCTGGCCTGGCGTTTAGTAACACTCTGGCAAATGGCCATCTCGCCCAGATACAAACAATCTTCCAGAACGATACGGTCTTTATTTGTGCGTAGATCTTCATGATAGGGAAACGAAAGGACATCAGTCACCTTATCTTTGCCGCGTGTCTCTTTGTTTAATTCACGCATGCGTTTGTCTCCGCAGAGCATGAGAGAGAGCTTAGTTTTTGAAAAAGTCTCTTTGGACTTCAGGATCTTTTCTTTTTTAAGCATTTTCTGCAAAACTGAAGAGGTTACGTCAAAAATAAGCTGAATTTGCTTTTTTTCTGCACTGGTTAGAACCACGTGACTGACAAATTCGACCTGCAGGAAGGGATGTTTCTTCATAACTCTCATGTTATCCTGTCTGGGTAAAGCCTGCAATATTGAAGGAGCTTATCATGGCCTATCCAGAACTCTTGAGATGCATCGAAGTCATTCGAAAGCTTCGCCATCCATCTGAGGGATGTCCTTGGGATCTTGAACAGACCCATGAAACTCTTTTAAAATACCTGATCGAAGAATCCTATGAGTTTATTGAAGCCGCTGAACTCAAAGATGCCAAACTCATGGAAGAAGAACTAGGCGATGTTCTCCTCCAGGTCCTGCTTCACGCGACAATTGGTGAACAAAATAAGAACTTCACACTTGAAAGTGTGGCGAAGGTTCTGGCCGATAAAATGATTTACCGTCACCCCCATGTCTTTGGTGAAAAAGGCACAAGTCTCTCTTCTGCTGAAGTGGTTTCAAACTGGAAAGATCTTAAGGCCCGGGATAAGAAAGAAAAAAAATACATTATTGATAAAAAGCTGACTTATGCTCCGGCGCTAGAGACGGCGTATCAAATAGGAAAAAAATCAACAACCGTTAACTTTGACTGGGAAAACCATCATCAGGTCATGATGAAAGTTGAAGAAGAGTGGCAGGAAGTTAAAGAAGAATTACCACCTGGTAATCATTTCAATCCTGAGCGGGTCAAAGAAGAGATTGGGGACCTGTTATTTAGTGTTGCCCAACTTGCACGTCATGTAGGGATGAATCCGGAAGATTGCTTGAAAGAGGCCAATAAAAAATTTATTAAGCGTTTTAATAAAATTGAAGATCTGGTGGCAGCCGAAGGTAAAGTGCTGACCGAAAAGACTCAGGCCGAACTGGAAGAACTTTGGGTCAAGGTGAAGAAGCTATGAAGCTCAAAAAAGAACATCACAAACTAAAAATCGAAGATCGGCTCTATCAAACTAAAATCCCTGTGGTGGGTCTGACTGGAGGAATAGCCACAGGAAAGTCCACTGTAAGTTCTATTCTTCGCTCTGAAGGTATTTCAGTCATCGATGCTGATCTCTTGGTTAAAGATATTTATAAGATGGCGTCTACCAAGGATTTCATTCAGGATAAGTATCCGGATGTTATTCTGAATAACGAAATCGATTTTACTAAACTTCGCGAGAAATTCTTCACGGATAAAATAGTCAAGGCCGAGATTGAAACCCTCATCTACACTAAGCTTCCTGAAGCATGGGCGCACGAAGTGGTCAAACACAAGGACTCGTCAGTCCTCTTCTATGATGTTCCCCTGCTGTATGAAAAAGCTCTGGAAAAATATTTTGATGTTACTGTTCTAGTTTATGCCCCACGTGCCGTCCAAAAAGAAAGACTCATTGAACGTGATGGGATTTCAGAGGAACTGGCCGAGGGAATTCTTGATCATCAGATGAATATTGAAGATAAAAGAGCAAAAGCCGATTTTGTGATTGAAAATGATGGGGATGTGGAAAAACTTGGATCAGAAGTTGAAGACCTTCTGACCCAAATCGTTTATTAGTTCTGGAAATTGATTTCGATGTAACTAGCTTCTTCTTTTTCTCTTTCATTCTGCAGAGTCATTGGATCTTTATAAGTCTTAGCATTCACCGGCATACACTTACCTTTAGCAAAAGTTTTAACTTTGCCGTAAAGGAAGTTTTCGATGCGGCCATCAGCATAAACAATATTCTGGTACTTCACGCATTTAAGACCTGCATCACAACCAAATTCCCATGCACCGTCTGAGATGCGAGTATTCTTCTCGATCACCGGACAGTTCTGCCCTTTAAGACCTTTAAGCTTACAGTTCATGAAGCCTTCAGATTCCTGCTCGCAACGAGGCCAGTTAGAGATTTTAGCAATTCCGATAATCTGACGGTTATACCAGTCATAACAATGATCTTCTTTGGAACATTTTGTTTTGCTGTTAGAAAACTCAAGACCTGCAATAACATTTCTCATCATGATATCAAGTGAACTATCAATTGAGAGTTTGTTGTTGAATTTTGTTTTTAAGAAAGCCCCGTGACAAATTTCTGCCAGAGTTTTAACTGTAACAGATTTTCCTGCGATATATTCTGGAAGAGCGATACGGCGAGAGGACATATTCACCGAAGTAGCAAAAGTCTGTG
>JBBARF010000160.1:1926-7278 GCA_040399925.1 Bacteriovoracaceae bacterium | reverse complement strand
CCTGATCCTTCACCAGTTTAGAAAGAGCTAGGTAATCAACTTTTCCTTCTTCGTTCAGAGGAGTCACAAGAGCTGTCCAAAGGGCATAGTTTTTAACGTTCATAATATTTCCTTAAAGTGAAAGTTGTTTTTCAACAACTTTTTGGAAGGGATGTAATCCGGGATGTGTTTGAGAAATCATGCGAGCGGCCCATAGGGCACCTTCGGCAAATAAAGTTCTATTCTTTGCTTCGTGTTCAATGCGAACAATTTCCGATGGCGTTTCCAGTTTGAGTGTATGAAGCCCAACCACATCACCTGTCCGTTCAGAAGTTACCAAGCAGTCATCTTCATTAAGCCATTCTTTCATAGACAAAGCTGTGCCCGATGGAGCGTCGACTTTTTTAGTATGATGAACTTCATGAATCGATAAAGATTTTTCTGAAAAAAGATGAGTTAGTTTGTGGAGCTTCTCAATCAGCTGTTTAACCGCCACAACCCCTAATGAAAAGTTCGTGGCAAAGATCCAGCTAACATTGTTGGTTTGGAGAGTTTTATCAATCCCGTCCGGCCACTGAAACCCGGTAGATCCCGTGACCACAGGTTTTTTCGTTTCAAGCAGCATGGGAATGATCTCTAAGAAAGCATCCCCAGGAAGAAATGAAATAATGACATCAAAGGGTGCAAGCTTCTCAATTGAAGGCTTATGAGTGCGATCAAACACTTCAATAAAGAGATCACTGGGAGCTATCTCCAGAATCTTACCACCAGTCTTACCTTTACCTAGTAGAGCTATTTTCATGCGTTCTCGATTAAAGCTTTATGAAGCTTTTCAATACAATGAGCGCCCTGTTCTTCTTTAACTAAAAAGTTAAAATTATAAGGCGAGGCTCCCAGACTCATCATGCGAACATTAACGTTCTCAAGTGTTGTGAAAATAGTTTTGGCCAAAGAGGCACGGTTATAAAGCTCGTTGCCGATTAAAGAAACTAGAGAATACCCTGATTCTACATTAATCTTTCCAACGGCACTGAGATCAAAAATAAATTTGGAATTTTCCAGAGTCGTTTTATCAACTGTCATCGCTACACTAATTTCTGATGTTGTTACACAATCGACAGAAATTCTATGTTTACCGAAGAGATCAAAGATCTCGGCCATGAAGCCATGAGCGTTGAACATCTTCGCTGTTGTAATTGTGAGAAGGGCCTGGTCTTTACGTTGAGTAATTGCGCGTACAGTGGGTTTACTCTCCACCCTGGCGCGAATCCAAGTTCCCGGAAGATCTTTTTCAAAAGTGGATCCCACAAAAACCGGAATTGACTTTCGCACGGCCGGAGAAATAGTTGCTGGATGCAGAACTTTCGCCCCATAATGGGCCATCTCGGCTGCTTCCTGATAAGAGAGCTCATTTATAATGCGCGCTTCTTTGCACACACGTGGATCCGTCGTTGCAATACCGGCCACATCTGTCCAAATTTCTAAAATAGTCGCGTTCATTCCTTCAGCAAATAAAGCCGCAGAATAATCAGAACCACCTCGTCCCAGAATAGTTGTATTGCCATTCATATCCGACCCAATAAATCCTTGAGTCACGTAGACATGCTTCCCATCAAGTTTAATGTGCGCTCGGCAGGCCTTATCAATCTCTTCAATGATGGGAGTCGCTTTACCAAAAATTGAATCGGTACGAATCACCGAACGGGCATCGAGTAGTACCACTTCTTTAGTCGGCAGTTGAGATTTTAAGACCTGGCGGAAAATGAGCGAACTCATCCTCTCACCAAGACTTAAAATATGGTCATATCCTCTGGGAGTCATTTCTTTTAGGAGTACAAGGTTTTGAACGAGCAGGTCGAGCTCAGTATAAAGACTTGCAAGCATGTTTTGAGAATCTGTATTTCCATCGACCTGAGAAAGAAAAGCCGAGTGCCTTTCTTTAACTCCATAAACAGCAGCTTCACAATTTACCAGATCGCCATGAGAGGCCAGACGAGCGATTTCAATTAATTTATCCGTAGTTCCCGAAGTCGCCGATACACAAATCAAAGATGATCCGCGCTCAATTGAAATAGCAGCTGCGTTCTTCATGGCTTCATAAGTCCCCATAGAAGTTCCGCCGAATTTTGAAACGATAACTCGTGACATCTTTCACTCCGTGAAGAATATTAAACGCAAAAAGAGGGGAGTGAAGAAGAGAGGGAGCTTTGATTAAAGCGACACCCCCTAAAGCACTCCACAATGTATTTCTTGTGACAGTTATGGGGATTCGGGCCCCAACAACCAACAGAAACTTTTTTAAGTAAGTTCACTGTTTCGGCAATCTTCCCCTCGGAAATCTGGTAAAAATGGTTCTTAAAAACCGTCCCAGACCCCTACCTGAAAACCGCACCTCTCTAGGTAACTAAGTTAAGCATAGTCAATTAAGTTTAAAAATCCAAGTTTACTTTTAAAAAAAGATCGCGCTAATCTCAAAGACTCACGGATCTTGAACTGGAGAGTTTATGAAAAACGTTGGATTTATCGGTTGGCGCGGAATGGTTGGCTCTGTTTTGATGGAAAGAATGAAGGAAGAAAATGATTTCGCTCATATGAATTCTTACTTCTTCTCTACTTCTCAAGCGGGCGGCGACGCTCCTTCTATGAGCAATTCCCACGATAAAGTCTTAAACGCAATGGAACCCTTAGAACTCCATAAAATGGATATCCTTGTCTCGTGTCAGGGTGGTGACTACACCTCAGAAATTTTCCCTCAGCTCCGTAAAAATGGCTGGAATGGGATATGGATTGATGCTGCAAGTACACTGCGTATGAAAGATGACTCTGTGATTATCCTTGATCCGGTTAATCGCCACATTATTCAGGACGCCATCCAGAAAGGAACAAAAAATTTCGTAGGTGGGAACTGCACAGTTTCTCTTCTTCTCATTGCTCTTCACGGACTGTTTAAAGAAAATATGATTGAGTGGGTGAGTTCAATGACCTATCAGGCGGCCAGTGGTGCCGGTGCAAAAAACATGATCGAACTTCTGGATCAAATGAAAACGGTGGGAAACTCTTTTGCAAATCATCCCAGCATGAGTGCACTTGAACTTGAAAAACAAATGAACGTGACAATGGATTCACCAAATTTTCCGAAGGCCAATTTCGGTCATTCACTTGCTCTGAACGTTCTTCCTTGGATTGATTCAGAACTTCCATCAGGTCAGAGTAAAGAAGAATGGAAAGCGCAAGTTGAGGCAAATAAAATCCTTCAAACAACAACCACGATACCCATCGATGGAACTTGTGTGCGTGTGGGCGCTTTAAGATGTCACTCACAAGGGCTCACAATTAAACTTAAAAAATCAGCTCATCTTTCAACGGTGGAAGAATTAATTAGTAATGCCAATGATTGGGTTCGTTTGATTCCTAATAATAAAGCAGATTCACTGAAGCATCTAACTCCAGCGGCAGTGACGGGAAAACTTCATGTGCCGATTGGACGACTTCGTCCGATGACTTTGGGAGATACTTATTTTAATGCATTTACTGTCGGGGATCAGCTCCTTTGGGGAGCTGCTGAACCTCTGAGATGTGTCCTAAGAATGGTACTGAACTAACGTTTGATATAGTCAAAAACTCCGGTCATGGTGTTTCTCATCTGAGTATTGAGGAAGCCACGGCCGATTTTTAATTTATTATTGTTCAGTGAAATTACGCCAAAATCTGATCCCGCGAGAGTTTTAAAATCTGCTTCATGTGTTCCTGCAGTGAACATGTTTGAGACTTCTTTTCCAATTTTAACTGTTCCTAATTCCTGATCAGTCGATTCAGCATTTACGCATTTTGAATCATTGAACCACTGACGACTAAAAACAAAATCACCAGCTTCAGAGAATTCATATGAATCAATCGTGAAACCTTGTTTTCCAGCTATCTGAGTTTGAATACAAGTTGTTGTCCAAAGACCTGTAAGCAAAATGAGTGTCAGCATGAAATCTCCCTGTGTTAGTTGAGGGAGAATTATCAATGATGGGAGCACGTGGCCAGTTCTTCAGGGATCACATTTCCTCAGATAAAAAGGTCACTGAAAGTGAGTAGAGTAATAGTTCTTCATTAATTATATCCCCCCATTCAGCTTATTCAAATTGAGTCTTTTTTTTCCTTTTCATGGTTCTAATCCCTCTATTTGGGTTCAGTTAAAAAATTCCCCTAAATCGAAGTCCGCTTTTGATGCATTAGCTAAGGATTTAAAAGAAATTGATAGATTTAAAGCATTACTTTTGCGTTCATTGGGAGTTTATTCCCCAATTGGACTTCTCATAGAAAGATCTTCAACGTACTTTCCTAATCTTTTTAATGATGCTCACCGTCCCATCATCTGGCCTAGCTATTGCACCACCACCACCACCACCACCACCCTTACGTTAAAAGGATGGGCTCGTGTTTCATAATTTTTGCAGTAGACCCCCATTGGCAAGCGCTCGGGTTGCGAAGAGTCATAGCAGGAGATGCTTTAGTGGAAGAAGTTAAATGCCGAAGCATACTAATAGTTGAAGATGAAGAAGGGATTCGCCAGGGCCTTAAGGATCTCTTAGAGCTAGAAGGGTACACTGTTTTCACGGCAGTTAACGGAGAAGAAGGTCTGCGAGTCCTTCATAAGATGGAACGTCCCTGCTTGATTCTACTTGATTTACTAATGCCTGTCATGAACGGAATGGAGTTTTTGTCAGCGAAGGGTCATGACGACATGATAGCCCAGATCCCTGTCTGTATTGTGTCTGGCGTTGCCGACAAACCAGACATGAAGGGTGCGGTTGGTTTTATAAAAAAGCCTATCGATCTTGATATACTCCTAAAGTTTATCAAAGACTACTGTGATCCAGTTTAGCTGATTGTTTTATTTTTTTTAAATAAGGATCTGATATGAAAAAGCCAATCTTACGTCTTCAGTCTTTTGCGCTTGAATTGGCCAAAAGAAGAAGATCAAATTTAAATAGAGTTTTTTTTTCAGTTGGAATTATGTCATTTTTTCTGGGGATACATTATTTTCTAGTTATCCAATTTAAAATTTACGTTCCTGCTTTACTTGTCTTGGCCACCATTTTGAGTACCATTACCTCTGGACCATTCTTGGGAATAACTTTAACCCTTTTTCTTGGCATTATTTTAGATTTTTTTCTGATTGGGCCTTTAATATCAAAAAATATCCTTGAAAGGCTGATCACTTTACCTGTTACCTCATTGATCGGACTAATGATGGGTATTTTGGCTTACGTACTACAAAGTCAAATGGTAGAGGCAGATAAAGAAAAGCAGACCGCCCTTGAAGCAAAGGTAGAGGCAGATAAAGAAAAGCAGACCGCCCTTGAAGCAAAGGTAGAGGCAGAT
>JBBARF010000160.1:0-1826 GCA_040399925.1 Bacteriovoracaceae bacterium | reverse complement strand
AAAGAAAAGCAGATCACCCTTGAAGCAAAAGTAGTGGCAGACAAAGCAATACGTGACAGAGACGCTATGATTGGGATCATATCTCACGAGTTAAAAAATCCATTAGCCACTATGCAGCTAAACACAGACCTTCTTCTAAGAGTTCTACCTAAAGGATCAAACCTCGAAAAAATAAGAAATACTATATTGAAATTAAGTCCTTCGATTCAGCGAATGTCTAAATTGGTTTCGGATCTTCTCGACGTTACTCGGATCGAGGCAAAATCACTAAAAGTTGAGATGAGAGACTCTGCGCTTAACGAGATCACACTTAATGTCATCGATGCATTTAACTTAAGTGCTCAAGAAAAGAGCCTTCATCTTATTTCTGATATTCCATTCGATTGTCGGAATGTGACATGTGATCCTGATCGGACTTTTCAGATTTTGTCCAATCTTGTTAGTAATGCAATCAAGTTTTCAGGCAGTGGTGGCTCGATCAGTATTCATGCGGAGAATCTTGGGCATGAAATCGAGGTACGGGTTACCGATAGCGGCGCTGGGATTGCTAATGAATATTTACCACACGTGTTTGATCGGTTCTGGCAGGAAAAAAGCACTGCCCACATTGGAACAGGCCTGGGTCTTGAAATCGCAAAAGGTCTTGCCGAGGCGCAGGGTGGAAAAATGTGGGTCAAAAGTCAACATGGAGTTGGAACCACATTTTACTTTACACTTCTCTTGCCAGAGCACGATAAGAAATTCATTTCAGATGGTCATTCAATATCAAAAGGACAGGAGATAAACTTTAATGGAAGTTCGCTGTCATAAAAAGTCATTTAGATTGTTTATGGATAAACTATTTCTTTAATCGATCTTCGCGAGACCCTGTCAATCTAGATATTTCCGCTTTCGTTTTTTTATTTTTCCAATGCGTTTGTGTAAAATGATGGCCAAAACCGGCCAGGGGAATGATAACGAAAACCGGCCAAAGATATCTGCAAAAATCGTTCGACACTATGTAGCTTAATCAGCCCTGACTTTCAACACCCATTTTATTTTTTGGTGCATGATTTTTTCTGTAACTTCCGCTCTTGAGTTCAATGACATGTGCGTTTGTAGCAAGTCGATCAATAATGGCCTCTGCCATCACTTCGTCATCAAACAAATCTTTCCAACCCAATGGCTTCACCTGACTCGTAATAATTGTAGAACCCTTTTGGTAGCGATCTTCAATGATCTGATAGAGTAAGGTTGCTTCTTCGTGACTATATTTTCTAAGACCAAAGTCATCTAGAATTATAATCTCAGCTTGAGATAACTTTTTTAAAAAGAGTAAAACTTGTCCGGCCTTCTCAGCAGCTTTAAATTGCTCGAAGAGATAGTTCACCGGAATAAATCTGGTCTCATTTCCACTCAAGCAGGATGCATGTCCAATTGCTTGAGCAAGAAAACTTTTTCCAACTCCAGTCCCACCAATGAAGATGATATTTTCAAAAGTTCTGAGGAAACTCAACGTTTGAAGTTCTTTTATCATGAGTTTGCTTACACCTCTTTTGGGGTCGGCATCAAAGTGAGCGAGAAGAACTTTATCTTTGAATGCTGCTTTTTTTCGTAAACTCTCTGACCTCCTATTGGCCCTATAAAGATGTTCATCCTCAAGCAATAGGTTCATAAAGTCTCTATAGCCTAAACTGCTTTTCATAGCTTCGGCGACCCTGCATTCTAATGCTTCTTTCATTCCTAAAAGCCTTAAGTTTCCTACCGATGTTTCCAGATTTGTCATGGTGTTCCCCCTTGTAAGCAAACAAACTCCGGTCGTCTGTTTGGCAATAATTCTGTCTTTG
>JBBARF010000159.1:0-7410 GCA_040399925.1 Bacteriovoracaceae bacterium | reverse complement strand
TGTATCCCTATGGCAAAAGAAGTGAGAGTTGATCATCACTTTACTGCGAACAATTGAATAATTAACGACGACGAGATTTAGACCGACGATTATAGCGCCGTTTTCCATGACGGCGCTTCCTTACTTCATTCAGGTTATTTTGAAGATCCTTGATGTAAACCGCTAATTCACGGCGATAGAAGATCTGTCCATGCTCCCCAACTGCTTCAACATCCAAAAACCAATGATTGTCTTTGGCAAGGTTATCAATGATGGTGAAGTTCATGTGTTCATCTTCGGCCACCACTCGCCAGGGGTTCACTCTTTGTTTTATATTTCCGGGGTAGAGCGAGGAGTGGATAGGACTAGATGTAATTTCAAAGCTTGGACGCTCAAAGAGTCCACGCGGGAATTGCATGATCTCACTCATGTGACGATCACCACTTAAAAATATGAAGGGCGTTTTAGTTGATTTAAGTTTCCCGACAAAATTGGTGAAGTCGGCAGGGTGTTTTCCTTCAAATGACTCGAACTGATGATATCCACCAAAGAACTGATCACCTTTTATAATGAAACTTGGTTGTACTTCTTCCTGAAGTTTTAAAGAAAGCCACTGCTCCTGATCCATCCCCAAATGTCGTCCATCAGGATTATCGGCCCTGAATGATCTGGCGTCTAGAAAGTAGAGGTTAAAGTCTCCCAAGGTGAGTCTTCCGCCGTTACCAAAACCTTCTACCCAATCTTCTGAACTCATGTCCTGAGCAAAAAAAGCTTCAAAGATATCGAGAACGTCTTTTTTATATTCAAATTTTTCACCGCCATCCTGAGCGCCATAGTCATGATCATCCCATGTCGCATGAGTCGGGATGAGTTTTTCCATGTAGTAGATAGGAAGTGTAAGGCGAGTGTCAGTGTATCGCTTCCAGAGAGATTCCGGAGTTACTGACATCTTTTCACCAGCGCGGGTGCGATCAGCATAAACGTTATCGCCAATCATGAGGAGGTATTCCGGATTCTTTGCCGCCAGTACATCCCAGATTGGATAATGTTTTGCAAAGAAATCATTGGAACAAGAAACAACAGCAACTCTTAAACGCTCTTCTTTGTTCTGACCGCGACCGATAAGTCTTTGGTCGATGACCCGCTCATTTTCAAAAACGTAAATGTTGTAATCTTTAGCAGGATTTCTGAGGAAAACCATTTTATGAAGTGAATAAGCAGAAAAGTCGCGACCTACGACTTTGATTTCTTCTGGTGCAATAATTTCACCTTCGGCAGAACGAAGTTCAAAACGAAGAGTCTTTTCTTTTGGAGCGAGAATACTAAATTCAACTTCTTTTGGATTCGTTAGACCTTGAAGAATTGAAAGTTTATCTGTTCTTGGTTTAGGTAAAGAACTACATCCTGAAAGAATGATGAGTATGAGTACAAAAATTTTCATCAGAAAGAATATCCTAATTTTAAAAGAGTGCTGGTGAGTTCCACAAGAGGAAGCCCAATGATGGCAGTGTGGTCATTCATTTCAATTTTTGAGAAGAGTTTAATCCCTCGGCTTTCAAGCATGTAACTACCAGCGCAGTCGAGGGGCTTATCATAGAGTACATAACTTTCAATTTCTTCCGCCGATAATTCACGCATGGTTAAGCGGGTTATATTAGAAAAGCTAATGGTTGTTTCTGAATTCATGACAGTCACTGAAGTAATCAGTTCGTGAGTTTTTCCTTGCATGTAGGCGAGTTGCTCGCACGCCTTCTGAACCGTGCCGGGCTTTCCTAAAATCTCTCCATCAAGATGGCAGACCTGATCTGAACCGATAACACAGGTGTCTGGATAACGGATGAAAACGGCCTGAGCTTTCATGACTGATAATGTATGGGCCAGCTCATAGGGAAGAAGTCCCGTCTTCTTGACGATATCTTCATCGACACAAGGAGCGACGTTTTCAAATGGCCATCCCAGCTGTGCCAAAAGACTGGTTCTATATTTTGAAGTGGAGGCAAGGATGAGCGAGTAAGGTATATTCACTTGTTTATTTTTTCCCAAATTTTGAGGCAAAAAAAACGGTCTTGTTTTAATTCTTTCCAGGGATGATCTAAAATAATATCGCGAGTAGGGGATTTGTTAATTCCCGCAGCGACACATGATTTACATAAAGTGAGAGTGTAGTACTTGCGGTAATAAGAAAAAATTGCAGCGTATTTTTCTTCTTTGTCAGTCACTCCCAAGAGTGCCTTTTCAAGTTTTCGGGCATGAGAGGTCATGATTTCAGTCAGCTTCTTAGCGTCTTTTTTTTCAAAATCCATGTGCCAATGGTTCGCAACTTCCATCAGTGTCCTACCTGATCCAAAATATGAGCGGCCCCACCATACACAGCACCTTTGTCTGTAGAGACAGAAGCCGAAATAATATCAACTTTCCCTTTCAGAGAAAAATGCACAAGCTCATCTAATTTCTTTTTAAGAACTTTGTTGAAAGGCTCACCAAGCTTAGAGACCCCGCCACCAATAATAAAGGCCTGTGGTCCAAACAAAACGGCCATACTAACAAGACCTGAAACCAGTTCATCGGCGACCTGATTGATTATAGTCGAGGCCCTGAGATCATTATTTTTGTAGAGATTTCCAAGTTGCTCGATTGTCCAGTCTTCACCAGTGAGTTCGTGAATGGTCTGTTTGATTCCACGAGCCGAGAGGTAACTTTCCAGATGATTCAAACCTCCACACGAGCACAGACGCTTTTTTTCGTGTGGGATGATGATGTGTCCACCTTCGGCGCCAAGTGCATTGTGGCCGCGGTAGAGTTTTCCATCAAGGATGAGACCAGCACCCACACCCGTACCTAAAGTGATGAGAACAAAATCAGTAAGATTTTTTCCTGCACCCCATTTCTTTTCACCAACGGCGGCAAGATTGGCGTCGTTTTCGATAACGGCTTCGCATTTAAAATATTTTTCAAAAAGTTTACGTAGAGGAACATTGGTCCAGCCAAGATTAGGTGCATGCTGAACTTCACCCGTAAAAAAGTTGGCCATTGGAGCACCGGCGCCAACTCCGAGAATGCGACTATCACCCAACTTAATACCCAATTCAGATGCTAGGATATGTTCAGATTCCTGGGCCAATTGCTCAATAAATAAAGCCGGTTCAGATTTTTGTGGAGTGGGGAGAGTTCTGAAGCTGATTAAGGTACCATCTTTTGAGAAGAGACCAATTTTTGTATTGGTTCCACCGATGTCTATCCCGAAGGCAACTTGTTCATTTTTCATGGTAAAACGCTATCATAGAACTCCACCCTCGGCTATAATAGGAAGATGACATTTCGTTGCCTTCCGGGTCAAATTCAGTGAAACCAGTAAACCTTAACCAACTGTTATTCCATCCTAAGATGGCCACACTCAGCTTTTTCGTAGGGGCACAAAACATCCCTCAAGAAGTTCCTATAGATGTGGATGAATTCATCACTGATATGCAGTCGCAGCTTCGTCTTCAGGACAATGAAAAACTCGCTAAGCATCTTGAGAAAAGTCGCGTATCGATTAAGAAAGTCATCAAAGCTCATCCCGAAAAAGCTCATGGATTTTTTGTTTCTGAACAACTTCAGGGTTACGTGGTTCTTGAGAATCGGGTTGATACCTATTGCATGATGGGAAGCACTTTTCATATGCGGCCTTTGCTTGAAGAAGTGGTCAGTAATCCGGAATTTATTCTGATCAATGTTTCCCTTTATGATATCAAAATTTTTCGCGGCGACTTTCATCATCTGGATGTGATTCAACATTATGAGTTTGATCAACTGGCACCGGGCCTCAATATCCCTCAACGTGCAAACTTCTTCACACCCCAGTATCTGGGACTCATACCCTATAAAACCATTCTGGCGATGAAATCCATTGCCCAGAAAATTATGGAATTTACTCTTTATCAATCAAGTCCCGTCATTGTGACAGGCCTTGAGGAAGTAAAAAATATTTTCCTTCGCTACTTTGATCATTCGGTTGGAGTGATCACTCATTTTAATGAAGACTTCTATGAGAAGACCTGTGTTCAGATTCAGGAAAAATGTAAGTGTTTCCGTTTTGCCGTAATGGATTACTATTCAGGCAGATTGAAAGAGAATTTAAAAAAATTAATTAAATCCAAACGTGTTCTGACTGATCTTGGAGATATTATCAAGGCCAGTGCTGCAGGAAATGTCGTCAATCTCGTTTTACCTACAGAAAAAAAACTCTGGGGTCTGCTGAATTTTGAGACGGGAGAGTTTGAGCTGCATAAAAAAGTTCAGAAAAAAATTCATTCTGTAGATATCTTGAATGAATTGGCCGAACAGGTGATCAGTCAGGGTGGGCGCATTCAAATCTTAGGCCCACATTTTTTTCCTACTGATGCTCACGTTATGGCCGTTTTAAGGAGATAGTATGCTTTCTCGATACCTCAAGTTCACTCCTGTTTTAGGCGAGCGGGTTTTCATTGCAGACGGCGCCAAAATCATTGGTCGAGCATATCTTTTCGATCACGTGAACATCTGGTTCAACTGCGTTGTAAGAGCGGATGTGAACGTCATTTCAATTGGTCAAAATACTAATATTCAGGATCTCTGTATGCTGCATGTGACTGAACAGAATGCACTGACCATTGGCGAGAATACATCTCTTGGTCATAGTGTAGTCTTGCATGGCTGTAAGGTCGGAAATGGTTGCCTTATTGGTATGGGGGCCATTATTCTGGATGGAGCCGAGATTGGGGATAATTGTTTGGTCGCTGCGGGATCACTTGTGACACCAATGAAAAAGTTTCCTGCCGGTAGCATGATAAAGGGCCGCCCTGCTGTTGTCGAACGTGCTCTGACACCTGAAGAGGTGGATAGAGTGGCCAATCACTACAAAGCCTATGTGGTTTATAAAGAGCAGTACCTGAAGATGGTAGAGGAAGATGAAGATATTCAGGAGAACCAACGTTCACAGAGTTAAAAGCATCCTCGCTAAGATCGAGGCCGATAACTTGTTTCTCTTGGCCTCATCTACTTCTTATTATTCTGCTCTGGCCATCGCTCCCTTTCTCATGATCCTACTTGGTGTTTCTTCGCTAATCGGTTCAAATATTCAACACGACATTGTCGAGCAGGCGAGTCTCACCATTGCTCCAGAAGTCGGGCTTATGGTTGAACTCATCTTTAAAAACGTCAATGAAGGTGTGAACTTCGCCTCGATCACCGGACTGATTGGCGTGATCGTCCTTCTTTTCACGGCCTCAACTGTTTTTCTTCAACTGAGATTTTCTTTTGATATTATTTACGGAACGATGATTCATTCCGAACGCTCTCGTCCTCTCTGGGACATTGTCAAAGATCGCCTCTTTGCCATGGGTATCGTTATCATGACCGGTGTCTTCTTTATTGTCTCTTTCACAATCACCGCCGCAACTAATAAAATTATTTCCTTCTTAGGGGATGAAAAGAAACTCATAACGATGATTGCCCTTGTGACCATGAATTTTGTTATCTATTACGTGATGTTTTTGGGGATTCATTATTTTACACCCACTAAAAAGCCTCAAGTCAGAGATGCCTCAAAGATTTCGCTTTTTTCTGCCATCTTCTTTTTTGTCGGAAATTTGATTATGGCCAGTTATCTGAAACGAGTCGCAGCCGATTCAATCTATGGTGCGGCAGGAACGCTGGTCGTTTTTCTTTTGTGGTCTTATTACACCTCATTCACCGTCTTTTTAAGTGTCGAAGTGTTCCAATATTTAAAGAGTATTAATAAAATCAAGTAAAGGATTATCTATGTTTAATTTCTTAGTCATTGTTCTTGCCCTGATTTCTTTCTCTGCCATCGCCGATACAAAACTCGGTATCATGGGAAGTCTTGTTTACAATACTTCTGAAACAGACGACCTGAATGGGACTTCTGTTGATGAAAATTCTGAAGTGAGCTTCGGTGCAGGTGTACGTGCTCTTATGGGGATTAACGATCAACTCTTCTTTCGTTCGGGAGCAGGGATTATTCAAAAGAAATGGTCTTACGAGGCATCTGCAACCGGTGTGAATGGTTCTGCTGATTATACGATGCTTTACTTCGCAATTCCTGCGACTCTTTACTGGAAAGCCTCTCCTCAAGTGGGATTCTTCGGTGGAACAAGTCTTCAGGCAAAATTGTCAGATGATTGTAAAGGCTCTGGCGCTTTCAGTGGAAGCAGCTGTGATCTTAAAAAACAAAAATCAGTCGTTCTTCCGGCAGTACTTGGTTTTGATTTTGCTTTAACTGATCAAATTAGCATGGAGCTTTCTTACGAGTATGCCATCATGGATACTGCCAAAGATGTTAAAGTGAGTTCAGGTCTTGTTTCTCTGGTTTACAATCTTCCTAACTAGTTAAATTTAAAAAAAAGCCCCTATTAAGGGGCTTTTTTTTTATTTTTTTAAATACGTATAACTCTTCAGACAGTGTTCATAGAAATCTGTCAGACCCACACCTTCACGAGGGCGAATCTTCCCACGTTTAACTTGGGTATCAATCGAAGCCTTCACCGTTTGCGCCATCGTCTCCGGATTGTACTGAAGAGTTGAGAGAACGTGACTGGCCTTGTTTCCGTAAATGACTTCTTCGATATAGAAATCTGTTGGATCATCATCATCACAGAAGATATGCACTTCGTTTAGACGTCCAAAACAGTTATGGTTATCACCCATGATGTCTTGGTAGGCGCCAGTCATGAAAAGACCAATATAGTAATCTTCGCCTTCTTTAAGCTTGTGGAGGGGAACCGTGTTGGTTGGTCCATCGGCAGAGAGAAACTGATCCACTTTACCGTCAGAGTCACAGGTAATATCCACCAGCGTACACAGCTCAGTAGGTTTCTCATTTAATTTATGAAGAGGTACTACCGGAAGGATTTGACCAATGGCCCAAGTATCTGGAGCTGATTGAAAAATTGAGAAGTTGCACATGTACTGAGCGGCCATCTGGTTTTTCAGCTGCATGATCTCGTCAGGGGCATACTCATCAGATGAGGCGTAACTCACGATAGACTTACAGATCTTCCAGTACATCGTTTCTAGTTTGGCTCTCTCATCAAGTGAGAGGATACCAAATTTAAAAGCTGAGATTGATTCTTCTTTCAGTTTCGTCGCATCGTTATAAACGTCTTGGTAGTTTTTTTCCGTGAGCTCTGTGGTGAGTTCGCGCATGTTTGAGACCAGAATGTTTTCAGAAACAACTTTGTCGGTATTAAAGTTATTGGCGACACCAATTTCAAGAGCACCAAAAACGTTTGTCACAACACATGAGTGATGGGCGGTAATTGCGCGACCACTTTCAGAAACGATATGTGGGTGTGGAACGTCTTCCAGATCACAAACTTGTTTTAAGATATAAACCACATCGGCCACGTAATCGTTAATCGTGTATTTGATAGAGGAGGGAGAATTCGTAGG
>JBBARF010000158.1:0-7429 GCA_040399925.1 Bacteriovoracaceae bacterium | reverse complement strand
GAAAGTCCCAATATCCTGATAAATGCTACCAGAGGAATAAGTGGTATAGAACATTCTTTCAAGAATTGATTGCGTAAATCTTGATTGCGCAAACTCAAGCATAGGTTGTTCAAAAGAAGTAAACATTTGAGTGAGGGGATTAGGACCAAGAGTGCTCGCTAAATGGCTCACATCAATTTTTTTAAGCGGCCTGAACCAAATCTCATTACCCCATGAATCTTTTCTATTTTCGGGAACCCAGTCAGGTGTTACACCAGCAGGAATAGAAAGGGCATTGTTATGCTGTGGATCTCTATTATCATTGGCAAAATGACCTTGAGAGTCATAGACATTAGTTAATTCGATTCGAACAATCATTTTCGCCATCGTTTCAATGAAAGGAGCTTTAACTTCCTCTGACCAGAAACTGCGCGCTTTGCTTAAATGCCAATAAACATTCGCTGCTTTCAAGATGAGTTCTCTATCTTGATCATCAAATTTTATCGCTTCATTTGATTTACCCTTAACGATCTTAAAGAACTTCCCATCAAAAGAATCATTGCTGATCAAATCAGGGATTTGAACTTCACGAAAAATCGTGCGATTCGAGTTTTCTCTTCTTTCGAGTACTGTAAAAACCTGAGCATTCGCCAAAGTTGGCAACAGCGTTAGAAGACTTAAAAACAATAAAGACTTATTCATATTATTCTCACTTTATATAATGATGTTCCAGTTATCTTCAGCTTTTGGATCCGGTTTTTCATCGACTTTTGCTTGTGTGAAGACCAATGCAATAGCTCCGATGAAACTATAAGGAGGCGGCAAGTAAAACGCTGCTGTACCGGCCAGTGAGAATGCAAAGTTCACATAGGCTTTCCATTTTGGCGTTTTAGGATTCCACATATCTTCAAATTCTAAAACATAATCAAGTTCTTCAGCTCTAATGAGTCCGGTTTCATAAGCAGCACTGATTAGATCCTCATAGTCGATTTGAACTCCCTTGAAGTTATCAGATCTCATCAAAGCACCCATTTCATTTCGGAGCATTTTTACAGAAGCGCGGTATTTCTCCATGGGAGATAGAACATAGTTATCTGATTCGGTTGATCCTTCTGTGTATTGGAAGGTGAGGATGGCACTAAACGCATCTCTTCGCTTGGCAGCTTTCTCAATAAGTTGAGCGAGCATGATGACCTGAGTACTATCGTAATTCTGATAAAGTCTTCCGCGTTTTGTGAGCTTCTCTTTTCTCGATGCATATTTAGAACTGAAGGCATTCGTGCTGACTGGAGAAACTATTCCCATACTCATTTTGTCTTTAGAGTTTTCAAGGACGTCGAGATATCTTTTGATATACAAAGACCACTCAAGCGCTTCTTCTTGTCTTAGTATCTCGAGCTTATTATAAGTATCTAGGCCTATAGCATTCTGATCAAGGGCAAGATAATTTAATCGTTTAAGCTGGCGACTTCTATCGTTTGAGTTCTTTGCAGAAATAGAAGCAGATATCTTAAAATAAAGACCGATTGAACAATTCGATATTTCATCAGGAAATGTTTTAAAGTCTTCATATAATTTTTTAACATCAACTCCTTCATTCTGAGAGTTGTAAAGATTCATAGGTCGTGAAGCTGACTCATTCAACGAAGTTGAAACCTTTAGGGAAATAACATTTGAATCTTTCAGGATTTTATAAAACAAGTCGTCAATCAAGTTTTCACTTCTCAGATAACCAATAAAAGATGGTAAATCTTCGTTGTTTAAAATGATCTTAGCTTCTTTAGCGTTTTTTTGAAGTAAATCATTTAAACCTAAATCACAAACAGCCTCCCGATCGGTTAAGCTATTTAATGACACTTGAAGTACTACCAGAGATTTTTCTTTTAGCTGACTTTCCTGAAGTGGATGAGATGTTACCCACTCCTTTACTTCCAGAATCTCATTTGTCGACAATTGTTTTGATTCCGATTCTTTATTGTTGGCAAGTTTCTTAACATCCAGAGCATAGCAAGTTGTGCAAGCTAAAATAGAAATCAGCAGTGATAGTTTGAGCATATTTTTTCCTTGTTGAACGGCACTATATATTCAGGAAATTACTTTATGCTAGATACGGGCATAGATTTGGGAAAGGATTTTGATCACGTTAAGATTGGAGCTGTAAATCTAGTAAGTATTATACAGTTATCAAGGTCATTCGAGGTCCATATGGGACTAAAGCTTGGGAAGAATGGCTTGGTCAAGGATTTAAAGAACTTGAAAAGCTTGTATCACCTGATGGAAAAGAGTTTTAGCTGGGCTGGGTAGGCCGGGATAAAACTACTCAAAAACCGATTGGGATTTTTGAAATGACCCTGGTCCAGGAGGATTGCTATATTGCTTATACCATTTTTAAGGAAAATTGGGGGCAAGGATTTGCTGTAGAAGGCACCAAGGCCCTTGTCGCCTATATGTCCAGCTCCCATACGCCAAAACGATTTATCATTGAAATGGACACCAGAAACAGAGCATCCGTTAAAGTTGCTGAAGAGTTAGGCTTTGAGTTTGTTAAACTCATTAATAATGCCGCTTTTTTAAAGAACTTTGTTAGCCACGAGTTTCAATTTCAAAAAGTAATCTAGGTTTAGATAACTTGAAAAGGGCAGAGGTGAAAATCTCTGCCCTTTTCGATTAACTCTTTGAGGATAATTTTATTTTTGTAGTTACCAATTGGCACCACATCTTTAGTGATGAGTGCTTCGTAAATCTAACCACTTAGGAAACCGATTTGTCGTTAATTTTATTTCTCATGGGTCAGATGATTTACTACAATAGGCAGATGAAAACATTACTTCTCACACTGCTGATTTCAGCATGGGCCCTTGCGGACAATTGTCCTAATCGCCCAACAGATCTTCTCATGATTGGAGACTCTCAAACAGGAGCTGCGTGGGGGAGAAGTTATTACGGGAATTTCCTACAAGAGTGCCTAAAAAATAGTTCACTGTTTGGTCAATCTTTTGTTGTCTACGGTCGAGGGGGAACTCAGCCCATTCATTGGCTGAATAATCCGGGTTTGGATAAGATCGATACTATCGTGCGTGATCCTGGCAACAATCAGGTAAACATCGGTCATGATAAACTTCCTCTTTGCCAAAAACGATTGGGTGAAATGCTCAAGACTCATCAACCTAAAAAAGTATTAGCATTTTTTGGAGATAATGTTTTGGATCAAACAGACAAACAAGTCTCGGCGCAATTTGAAGCTTTAGTAAAAGTGATTAAAGATCAAGGTTACGCGTCGGAAGATTGTTTCATCATGACTCCGACTTATGAGATGAGTGTGATTACACGCAGAAATGTTCCTTTGAAAAATCTGACGGCGACTCTCAGAATTAATCAGGCGATCAAAAAAGTAGTCGGCGATAAATGTCAAATCATTGATGGCACTGAGGTGATGAAAAATTCCACTTATCTGTTACCCTCCAAACTACTCAAGAGAGTGCAGGGCGAAGGAATGAATGGCTGTTTGGGTGCCGCTGGTAATGATAATATACATGTTTGCGGTGAAGCCGCTAAAGACCTGGCCCAGAACGTGTGCCAAATATTTAAGTAAAGTTTTAGGTAAAGAAATGGTGCGAATCTGGTCTTAAATTGTTTATGATCATGGCATGAAATTAATTCACTTTTTTTTCTTCCTCATCCTTATCTCTTGTTCTCAAACTAAAACCTGGGATCGCGCACTTCCTGAAAATCTGGACGCCGCTGTGAATTCTTCTAGCCGTTCACCTGAAAATGAAAAGCGGGATGAGTATCAGCATCCTGGAGACACGTTAGTCTTTTTTGGAATTAGGCCAGAGATGACCGTGATTGAAATTTCTCCCGGAGCAGGTTACTACACAGAAATTCTCGCACCCTATCTTGCACCTCTTGGTCAGTACGTCATGGCCGTTCCAAGATTACCCTCACATCCACCGGCCTTCTTAATCGAAAATGAAAAGAAACTGCAGGATATTCTCATCAGCCAGAAAGATATTCAGAGCAAAACCAAATTTATTCCTTTTGAACCGGTTTCGACGAGAAACAGAATTCAAAAATCTTATGCGGATATGGTGTTAACTTTTAATTCGGTTCATAACTGGGTCGCAACTAAAACCACTTCCATGGCCTTCAAGTTTTTCTATGATGTGCTCAAACCGGAAGGAATTTTAGGAATTGTTCAGCATCGAATATCTCCACTAAAGAAGAGAATTCCTAAAAGTGGTTATATGACTGAGAATGAAGTTGTCGCCACGGCGAGGAAAGCCGGATTCGTATTGGTTGAGAAATCCAATCTCAATGCTAATCCAAAAGATACTGCCGATTATCCTGATGGAGTCTGGGTGCTGCCACCTATTTTTAGGTTAGGGGATAAGGATCGAGAAAAGTATGAGGATATCGGAGAGAGCGACCGGATGACGTTAAAGTTCAAAAAAATTTGAACTAGTACTGACAGTTTTCTTTCATCTTAACGAGTGTTTTCTTGTCTACCTTATCGTACTTCGTTTCCAAAGCCTCGATAGGCTTGCGACATGCATCTCGATTGAGAAGCTGTTTATCACCCTCATCCATTTGATCTTTGAGTAGCAGCTCTTTTTTGGACTCAGAGACCTGGGCCATAAGTCCGAACGAAAACAAGAGAGATATGATCAGATATTTCTTCATAACTTCCTATCGACATAAATACCTCAATTCTTTAACCACCTCTATTACGGGTAAGACAAAATCAGTATTCATAGTGAGTTTCTTTTCTTAAAGTTTACTGATGAAAAAAATTCTTTTGTCACTTGCAGTTTTAGTTATTTCTTTTCATTCAGAGGCCTGTTCTCTGTATATGACTTCTCAAAGTCTTTTGGGTCAACCTATGGGGACGGCCTGCGTGACTATCTCTGACGTTCGCAGCGATGCCATTGGAACTCACAGAGAGATGGACCTTGAGCTTGTTTCTGAGACTGGCGTGCTTACTCGTGAACTAGCAAAGCCTGTTCGCATAGGTGCTACGATGGTTCTGATGTCGAGAGTTGTCGCTCCTTTGGGGACTCTGAATATAATCACTATGAAAGCGACGACAATGCAAACAGCAGTGGTTACTTTCTTGAATGGTAATACGATGACTCTGAATGTAGATCAAAACGGCCGCGTGACCCCTGAAAATATCTGTGTCAGACAGGAAGGGATTACCAAGGTTAGAGGCTACGCTGATAAGTGTCCGTAAGCTGCGTACAATAGTCTGGCCCGTTCATCTTAAATGATGGGTCAGTGATTTTGTTTTGAAAATACTTCATCCACTCTGATAGTTTTGCTTTTGGTCTGAAATCAGGACACGTCCCCAGTGACATTTCGTACATATCCAGAGCGGCCCATTGGCGTAAATCAGTCGTGGCATCAACTCTGACCAGATCAACTTCCATAAAGTCATAGCTGATAGGATGAGCAAAACGATGTTCAAATCCCCATGTCGTACCTGTTCCGAATCTTAGCGTTGATTTCGTTTTATTAACCCAGTAAAGCTCATCAATAATATTGAATTTAACGTCGGGGTAAAAAGCCGAGAATGTTTCTTTTAAGTTTTGTAGAAACCAAAGAGAGACTGAGTCTCTGGTATTAAATCTTTGCATGTGTTCGTCAGAGACCTGAAGAATCTGCGCCTCAGAAGCACCGGTATCATTTAAGAGGGCATATTGGAGCAGGGTCTGGAGCTTCAGGAGACTGATAGTGTTTTCATTAAGAGCTTCGGCTGATGCATTATTGTTAGCAAGATAGGAAAGGGTTAAAAAATGCAGGCCTTGACTTCCCTCAGGTAATTGAAACGCCTCTACCGTATTAAAAGTGGCCCCGACACTGAGAGCAAGACCAAGGAATTTTTTTCGTTGGGCTTCATTCAGCGTTGGAAGAACAGCGTCTTTAATCAGCTTAAGATTTTGTTCAAGAATTTTAGGATTGGCTTCAGGAAAGTCTGATAGCAAAGCCGTCTGCCACCCCTTCAAAGAGTGGAGATCAAAAGTTCTGGCCCATTTTAGGATCCGATTTGATTCACCTAAAAGAGCAAAAAAATCATCTGCAGAATATGTTGTATCGGGAAGAAACTCTAACTGGATCTGTGAGAGAAACTCATAGAGTTCTGGCGAAGTCCTTGCAACGTTTTTAATTTGATTTAAATTTAATTTTCCATTGGGCGAAAAAATATTGAAGACCTTCTGAACTTCTTTAATTCCATCCGGCGAAAGAGTCAGGCCAGATAAGAAATCAGAACTCTTGACTCTATAAACGGGAGTTTCTTTCTTCTTTCCGCAAGAAAGACAGAGGAAGGCGACCAGGAGAAGGATTGAAAAACGATTCATTCTCCGCGCTCCAGATGAACCAGAGTAAATTGCGAATCAGAAGGCATTTTTTTTGTATTGCGAGAAACGAACTCGATTTTAGTTTCACCCTTATTGATTATGTCTCTCATAATCCCGGAGTCAATCGCCCAATGGTCAGTGTACTTGCCCCATTTTTCGACGATAAATTCTTTAAAGAGCTCGCCCTTCTTATTATAGAAGTCACTTCTCAGATTTAGTTTTGTATCTCTATCAATATAAAGAATTTGTTTTGAATAAAGAGTATCAGCATCTGCAGGGGAAGTTCCTTCAACCACATAGACTGCCTTGTCGCCCAATTTGTCTTCACGGAGAACTTTAAAGGTATAACCTAAATGATATTCAAAAGAGATATCGCCATTATTAAAATCACTGTCTAGGAAAGCATCAGTTTTCTTACGCGAAGAAAGACGACGTGCCTTTTTATAGGCCGGGAAATAAATCCATTGATCACTATTTTCAGTAGGAGATTTTTTTAAACTCAGGAAGGCCGTGCCTTTGATTTTAGCCGGAGTGCTAAAACGCATGAAAATCTTGGTGTCCTGACCCTTGTTTGATTTATAGGCAACGTCAGCTTCACGAACAATGGAATCTTGTCCGGGACGAGTGATCGTCATTTTTATTTTTGAGGTTTCAGCAGGCGTGTACATGGCCTCTTTCCAGTTATCGAGAAGCACATTCGCCTCTGGAAGAGCAGCAAAAGAGGGTGCCGAGAAGGAAATCAAAACAGTCAGGTATAGAGTCTTCATATTTCATTATAACTTAATTCGAATCGCTTTGTGACAGAGGGAAGTCAGATTACTTTCTCGTAAAAACTTACATCACAGACTGAGCAAGGGAGCTCATGTTACAACTTCAATCCTAATGTTTCATTTTCTCTTTCTCTTCATCATCATTTTAGGGATTTTTAATCCTGTCCACGCCATCGAAATGGGTGAATTCAGTGGTAAATTTGAGGCCCGTGGTGGCCATTTTCTTAAAGACACAGACAAGTATCCTAATTCAATGGGCCAATCTTTCTTAAGGGTGGAGGATTCTCTCACTCATGAGAATTTCACCTTAAAAGCTGCACCTGC
>JBBARF010000157.1:0-7447 GCA_040399925.1 Bacteriovoracaceae bacterium | reverse complement strand
AACAAGAAGACATAAGTCCGAAACTACCCAAAGGATTGCCATCGAATGCTGACCCCACTGCATCACAGCAATCGTCCAGTAAGATTAAGTCATTTTCTCTTACTAGGCTCATTAATGCATCCATGTCAGGTGGGTTCCCTAAAACATGGGCAAAAGTAATAATTTGAATATCAGGATGCTCTTCTAAAGCTTTCCTAACACACTCTATGTCAAGATTTAATCCGTCAAGAGTAATGTCTACAAAAACTGGTTTGAATCCACATTGAAAAATAGGATTCATTGTAGTTGGAAATCCAGCTATAGGTGTAAGTACCTTAGTACCTTCAGAAAAGTTTGTAAGTCTTTTAGATTTAAGTGCCGACATCATAAGAAGATTACTGCTGCTTCCTGAGTTTGTAAGCAAAGCAAACTTCTTGTCAAACATTTGAGCAAGTTTTTTCTCTGCTTTATATGCTTCTGCCCCTAGCACTAACCAGCCATCTAAAAGAGTTGAAACAGATCTTACTATCTCTTTTTGATTAAAATAAGGTCCGGCATAATGCACATGATCTTTGCCTGGTCGCCATTCTTTTTTTGGCTCATTGATAACAAAGTCTTCAACTAATCTTAAAAGCTCTTCTTTAGTCATAATAATATTATACCATCAGACGTAGTAAAGCTATTCTTAGCAAATATTGAGATTAACAATTTGATAATCATAAATATATTGTAAAGCAAAAAAAAGACCCTTCCGAAGAAGGGCCTTTCTTGAATTTTTATTCCTAAGATTAGGAAACAGTGATTCTTGAAACTGCGTAGTCATTGATAAGAGCAAAACCGAGCTCTTCGTAAACAACCCATCCGAGTCTAAGTCTCTTTGGATCGTCTGCTGGGAGAACAGTAATGTCTTGGCGAACTGGCATTGCACCAACGAATTGGGCAGGAGCAAGAACGTAAACAGAGTTCTTAGGAACCATTGTTGAAACATGGATGTCTGCGGAATAAATATGTCCGTAGAGACCTGTCATAAGGATGTCTCTTTGAGTTGCCTCATCGAAGAATTCCTTACCCCAGTTTCTGATATCCTTGTATCTTTGTGGGTGAAGAACAACCTTAGCACCGATCAACTCGTGCTCTTCGATGAGAGTCAACGCAAGGTTGATGTTCTCAGGTTGAAGAGTACCAGAAACGGAGATTGCTTGGTCAGTTGGAACACCAGCATTGATGACCTTGAAGACTTCAGTATCTTCTTGTCTTTGGAGGGAGTCCTTAGCACGGACTTGAGCTCTATCGACAATATAGAATCTTCTTTGGCGGATTTCGTTCAATCTAATTTGTGGGTGTGCAGCTAATTCAACTGTAGGAACGAGAAGCTCTTCAGCCTCAACCTCAGCTGTTGGAACAGCACCACGCTTAGGAATGACGTATGACTTTACAGCAACGTCTCTCTCATAGCGAGCAAGAGCACCTTGTGGGAGCTCATCAACCATCAAAAGCTTGCGCCCGATGGCTTGGTACATGAGGGAAGTCTTGATTGGCTCAACCATTGCTTGTGCAAGAGCTGTGCGTCCCTCTGGAGTCTCGAGAGCCATTGCAATAATGGATTCTCTTTGCTCATTTGTGTTTCTCTTAATCATTGACATTTGAATATTTCTCCTTTAAAAATTCTTTACCGATTAGACGCCACTAAGTTGGGTGAAGTAGAGAAGGCCAGCAGCAGAGTCATAAGAATCAACTCTACCAACAATAACGCCATCTACACCAACGTCGTCGAGCTTTACAAGTTTACCTGCACTACCAGCAGCTGCAGCAACGGTAAGAAGGTCACCAGGTGCTGGTGTCCAAGCTCCAAGGTCAGTAGTGATAGTAGAAGATGCAGTACCTGCAAATCTATCAGTAATAAATTGTGCGCCTGGGGTATTGAAAACACCAACGCCTCTTCTTGGTCCTTCATATCCTGATGAACCAGCTGTTGGGTTTGTAACACCATTGACGTTTTCAGCTAAGAAGTCGCCAATAGCTCTTTTTGAAACAACATAGAAGCCGTTGTTGTTAGCTTGAAGAACACCATTTGAATCGGTGTATGAAGAGCCAACTGGATCAGCAAGAATCATGGTATTACCAGTTCTAGCAGTATCATCAGCTGAGAATCCAACAAACTTACCTAATTGCTTAGCGAGTGTGTTGAAACCAGATTCTGCTCTATAAGCAGCAGCAACAGTTCCATCAGATTGAATGAAAAGAGCATCGCCTGCAAGCCATGAGCCAGAGGCAGCTGTGTTGTAGTTAGCAACTACGAGTGTGTTTAATGCACGAATAGCCATTGTTTATTTCTCCTAATTATTTGTGAGGAAATTAGTCCTCGATTTTTGGCATTGTCCAAGTGCCCTTCAATGCACCTTGGATGTCAAGAGCTGCACTATTGTTGGATAAACCACCACTTAATGCAGGAGATGTAGATACGCCTAATGTTGAAGCGGTTCTAGTACTCATTCTTTCAGCTGCTGCAGCTACAACTCTTTCGGTTGAAGACTGTGCGGACTTAAGTAAGAGTTTGGTTTGTCTGATCATTGAATCAGACTTAAGACCATCATTGATCATTTGTTCAGCATATGAATCAACTTCTTCTGAAGTAATAATTCCAGCTAATGCCAACTTTGTAGCACAGCTGTAAGAAGTTTTGACTCTTGCAAGATCAACTGCAGATGATTTGAGTTGGTTAACAGTCTCATAAGCGTCATTCAATTCTACTTGAGTATCATTGATATTTTTTTGAGTATTTACATGTTGTCTTGTGTCAACATTTTGTGCTTCAACTTCTTTTTCTTCGGATCCAGCGTTTGATGGGCAATCCTTATTTGCACAACGAGTTGCTTCATCATTCATTTCTGCTTCAGACAGTCTCATTGATGCACCACAAGAAGTGCATTCACAATCATGCTTTGCTTCTTCATTTCTGGATGCTCCAACAGTTCTGGTGGCCTTATGTGGCATTGAAGGCATTTGTGTAGGAATATTTGGTTGATCTGCATCTTCCAATCCTTCAGAAGGATTTTCTAAATGGTCCCAATCAACTGTATACTCCAATGTGCCGTCTCCAGAACCTTCAAACTTACCAGGCTTTGTGACTGTAGGAAATTGCAATGAACCTGGATTCATTGTAGGAACCTTTTGTTCAGCCCAAGTTGGATTTTGTTCCTTGAGTGAGTTACCCTCACTGCCTTGCATTGTCATGCTTGGATAGTCAACTTCACCAGTCATGTCAACCATATCTTCGTTATACTTAAATGAGGCTGACGCTGGATAAGTTTCTTCATCTGAAGCAATCTTCTTAAGAATTTCTTCTCTTTCAGCTCTTCTTAAAAGAGCCTCTCTCTGTGCCTTGCGCTCAGCCAATGCTTGTCTAGTCATTGATCTAACCTCGTTGCTTTTTTTCATAAATTGTTTTTCATTGTCTTCGTTATCATCTGACTCATCTTCTGAATCCATATCATCTTCATCATCATTAAAATGGGTGATATCTTCATCATCATCTTCGTCAGAATCATCATCTCCGCCAAGAAGATTATCTAGCGCCTCTTGCACAGCTTTTTGTGCTTGGTCAACCATATCAGCGGGAACTTCAATCTCAAAAGTGGCGACATCATCACTATCTTCTACTTCGTCTTCGTCATCCATATCTTCATCAGACATG
The DNA here is from genome assembly GCA_040399925.1 of Bacteriovoracaceae bacterium. Lineage (GTDB taxonomy): Bacteria > Bdellovibrionota > Bacteriovoracia > Bacteriovoracales > Bacteriovoracaceae > Peredibacter. The sequence continues at coordinate 3,774 of JBBARF010000157.1, read as the reverse complement.
TCATCATCATCTACATCTTCTGAATCCTCATCACTCTCAAAGTGATGAAATTCCATATCATCTTCATCATCGTCAGATTCATCGTTTGCGAAGTCAACAGTCTCTTTGCCATTCTCAAGGTCTAAATTTGAAACATCAAGACCAGCTTGTCTTGCAATGTTAGGTAGATACTTTGCTCTGATTGCTTTTGCGACAACAACAGCTTCATTGGTATTCAATGACGCTGTTTTTTCCATGTCAGAAGCACAGTTCAAAAGATCTTCCTTGTCAGTTGCATTAATTTCAGCTAATTTCATTGCTGCAAATCTTGCTTGATTGGCTTTATTCGAATTTTTATTCATTTTTATGCTGCTTCCCTTAATAAAAATAAAATCTTTTATCAAAGTTTCAATTCATATCCAATTATCAAATTGAATGAAAGAATCTATTAATTAGTTATGTATTAACTTTTTTTTATCTTCTAGATAAATTGTTTTTACACCTTTTTTAAGGAAAATAATGGGGGTTTTATCCCCCATTATTTTGTATACTAGTCTATCCAAGTAATCGATACATCAAGCTTTGATGGATCTTTCTTGGATGCTTGTACAGTTGTTCTTGAATAATTTCCGCATTTGTAGCAGAATGTATTATTCTTGACCTTATGTGCTTTTCTATCGCCACAGGATGGACAAACCATACCGACAGGAAGCATTGATTCTGCAGTTCTATCAAATGATGGTAATGCAGTCTTCAAATAGACATCAGAATCAACTGTAGCAGACAATCTGACCATTGTTCTGATATCAGAAGCCACTGGGCCCATTCCTGGTGCAGCTGGAGAAGGAGCTGGTAATTCTGCAGGAGCAGTTGCAGCACCTAATCCTGTATCAAGACCAAGACCCATTGGGTCTGAGTCAGGAGAAGACTTGCCCTTGTCGCCCATTGAAACTAATTCAATTTGTTGAAGAATTTTATATGTAGTTCCACAGCTTTGACAATCTGCACTTGATTCAGAAATATTTACATCATCAGAACCACAAACTGGGCAAACTGAACCCCAAGGCTTCTTATCACCAGGCTCTGATACTGCATCCATATCCGCAGATTCATTCATATCAGCACCGCCAGTAAGTGAAGAAATACCTAAATCACCACCAGCAGGAGCACCACCGCCTAAACCTGGATCAACTGGACCAGCAGCAGGACCTTGAGGTGCTGGAGCTCCCATACCTGGCATAGCTTGTGCATATTTTGCTAAAATATCATCTCTTCTGGACTTTCTAGCTAATCTTGCACCTTCTGTCATTATTACTGGCATTTCTAAGCTATCATCAGCATTCATTCCGCCATTCATTTCAGAAGACTCTTCATCAGTTTTAAAAGTTTTTGAAGAAGAAGTAGAAACTGTTGCTGTTACATCGCCATTTTCAGAAACAATTAAGTCTGTAAACGAGAATGTTCCTGGGTCAACTTGGAATCCGTGTCCTTGAAGAACTTCAATAGCTTTTTGTTTGAATGATTCGTCAAAATCGCTATCGCTTGGCTGAGTTCCATTTAAATCTTCAGCTCTGCACATAAATCTGATGCAGTCAGACTTGCTTTGAGTAACAGTCATACCTGCTGTTCTCTCAGAAGCAACAACAGCCTTTGCAACAAGTTTTTCTGCAACTTCAAATTCTTCACAGAGTCTTTTTGCAGCTTTTGCAATTCTTCTTGTGCTAATTCCAAAGTTTGTTGAGTAATCTGCTAACCAACCAACTACATTGTCAGAAATATTTTTTGTAGATGCAGTCTTGACACCCCAGAATTCTCTTCTTGCTCTAGCTCTTAATCTTCCGTCAGTTGCGGTAGCTGTCTTTGCTCTATCAATAGCAGCCATCAATTGTTTTTCTGGCATTGCTTCAACAGAATCAACTACTTCATCAGGAGTTGTGCCAGTTTCTTTAGAGGACATTGCCATGGCAGAAATTGCAGACTTAAGATCATCTTTGGAAATAAGATCTACATCAGCATCTACAGCAGACATAAGCGCAGACTTGAGCTCTTCAGTTTTTGAAGGTGAAGTTTCAACATCTAAACCTTCTCCAGGAACAGATGCTTGACCCATAAGAAGTTCAGCAATTCTTGAAACGCCTTCTTTAGTCATCTCGCCTTCTTCAACTGCAACAGAAAGTGCATCAGCAAGATCTCTAGCAGTGATTTCAGAAGTTACAGCAGCGCCTAATTGCTTAATAACAGCAGAAACTGAATTTTCAGGTGTAGCATCTCCGCCAAAGAAATCTACCTTTTCTGCTTTATCTGCTTCCATTTCTGTTCCAGCAGCAGCAGTTCCAATCATTTCAGGAAGCATTGGTTCTTCAGCTAATGTTTGTGCAACTCTTAAGATTGTCTTTGGAGTTTCAAGCGAAGAAATAACAGCCTTACCTAGTGCAGTAATGGTTGCTGTCATAATGTCGTGAGCACTTGCAGAACCTTCTGCACGAGGATTTGACAATTGCTTTTCTAAAACTTCAGTAGGAACACCGTGAGTAACTTCATCAACTAATTGGAATAAGGACTTACGAACTTCTTCATCCTTTACTCTTCTGCCATAAAGTCCAGCGTCTCCAAGTAAAATTTCTCTTACACAATCTTGACTTGCACCTGTTTGCTTAGGTTCTAATTGCTTCTCACGAACTTCATTTACAGCGCCAGTGTTCTTTGATTTAACACCTTCATATAAATTGTCATATGACTCACCACTTCTAACTTCATCAAGTTGTCTTTCTCTCTCATTAAATCTTTCTTTAACATCAAGCAAAGCAGTCTTGACAAATTGTGAGTAGTCTTTGAGCAATTCAGCAGCAACTCTTGTTCCTTGTCCATTTTCCATTAAACCAAGTTGGTTTTCATTTAGGATAGGTTCCCAAGTAGTTCTTTTTCCATTTGTGTAACCTGTGATTGAACCATCAGTAGAAAGAACAACTCTATTACCTGCATTATCCTCGACTTTAAAATCGATTGTAACTGCAGCAGCAAGTTTTTTTCTTTGCTCTGATGCAATCTTTGCAAAGTGATCCATTTGATTTCTGCTCCCCGCCACAAAAGGCGTATTTGTTTTTATATTTTTGCTTCTCTCATTAGCAACTCTAATGACATTATCAATACTTTTTTGAATTTGAGCATTGTTATTTAAATTTTCTTTTAAATTTAATATGCTTTGTGAAAAATTCAAAATTTTATTGGAAGATGAACCTTTTTGAGTACTGGCAAAAACTTCCCTTTTGCCGTCCCTTGAAGCCCAGACCAAATTGTGATTGCTAGAGGCTAAAGCAACACCGCCTCCAACTTGACTACCTTGATCTCCAGAATAGGTAAGGTCCATTACCTTGCCTACAGATTCAGTTGGTGCATAATTAGCTAGACCAACATTTGCATTCATTGGAGAAGCTTGTGGTGCTTGTCCCTGCTGCATATTTTGAGGTTGATTTATCTGCTGAGGTCTTTGCCCAGATCCAACATCAATACCATCATCAATCATGTCTTGCATGGTGGATTGAAGTTCTGCCATTGATTTGGTGATTTTGCCAACGTGTCCCAAATCAACATTATCTTTTCTTGCAAACATATTCATCACAGCAACTTCCAAGAAGTTTAATGATAAATTGATCAAGTCAAGAATATTTAATCCAGATGCAGGATCAATTCCGAGTGCTGTAAGTACTGCCTGAACAGTTGAATTTTGATTTGCCCCTGCTCCAGCCAATAAAGGACCACCAACAAGAGTCCCGGCTTGTTGTGCTAACCTTACTG
>JBBARF010000156.1:0-7493 GCA_040399925.1 Bacteriovoracaceae bacterium | reverse complement strand
CATGTGAAGAAGACCAAGGAATCCACAACGGAAGCCAAATCCTAACGCCTGAGAAACTTCAGGCTCGTAAGTGAATGATGAATCATTCAATGCGAGTTTTTCCAGAGCTTCTTTTAGGTCTTCATATTCTTCTGAATCAACCGGGAAGATTCCGCAGAAGACCATAGGTTTAATTTCTTTATAACCAGCGAGTGTTGGTGTGGTGTCTTTTTTATCTGTATGAACAATAGTGTCCCCGACTTTCACGTCACGAACAGTTTTAATCCCACAAACAATCATTCCTACTTCGCCAGCACCGAGCTCCGAGACTTCCAGATAGAAGGGCTGGTTAACAGCAAGCTTGAGAACTTCGTAATCTGAACCACGGAACTTAAAGTGTATTTTGTCTTTTACTTTGATTGTTCCTTCCATAATACGGGCAAGAACAACGACACCCCTATAAGGGTCAAACCACGAATCGAAAATGAGTGCCTGAAGTGGATGGTCGGCTCTACCTTTTGGAGGAGGAATTTTTTTAACAATTTCTTCCAAGAGAATATCAACACCAATTCCGGACTTTCCTGAAACCAGAGGAGCTTCAGAAGCATCAATGCCAATCACATCTTCAATATCTTTTTTAACTTTTTCAGGATCAGCGTGTGGAAGATCGATCTTGTTTATGACTGGCAGGATCTCAAGATTATTTTCCAGCGCCATGTAAACGTTAGCGAGTGTCTGAGCTTCGATACCTTGAGAGGCATCAACAATCAAAAGGGCACCTTCGCACGAGGCCAGTGAGCGGGAAACTTCGTAAGTAAAATCCACGTGTCCCGGAGTATCAATCAAATTGAATGAATAAGTTTTTCCGTCTTTCGCCTTGTAGGCCAGACGAACGGTTTGCGCTTTGATGGTAATTCCGCGCTCTTTTTCCAGATCCATGTTATCAAGCAGGCGATCTGACTTTTCACGATCTGTGATCGATTTCGTCATTTCGATAATTCGATCAGCAAGCGTGGATTTACCGTGATCGATATGAGCAATGATAGAGAAATTGCGGATGAGAGAGATATCCATGAGGGGTTATGACCTTTTTAATATTGCGGGTCATTATACGGTAGAAATCATGGATTTTCGATGAGATTCTGGGCACCAAAGCACTTTTGACGCCCATTCTTTGCAGATTTCTGAATTAAACGAACACTTCTTTAGAAATGATCATCATGTAGTAGTCCAAATTCGACTCTTTTGCGCGGATGGGAATAACGTTCGCGTAGCCGTGGTAGGCCTCTTCCGTGTCTTCAAAGATCCACTCGCCAGTGTCTGGATTAATGATTTTCTTTCTTTTTGGAATCGAGATTTCAGCATTTTCAATTTTTGAACGACGTTTAATAGCAAGTTCAAATGTCTCAATGATGGAGTCCGGCATCAGAGAATCAGCAATGTTTTTATTGATCACATCATCTGATTGCATTTCAAGAAGTGCGTACATCGGATTGTTCATATAAATGAGTTCACCCTTGGCGTTTGAAATCATGATGTTCTTTTTCACCATGTTGGCCAAAGTATCAAATTTTCTGTGCTCAACTGATATTCGGTCCGTGCGCAGTTGCTCGAACTTTTTCATGTTCACGATCATCTTATTTAACTCTCGCGCGAGCTCTCCGATCTCATCATCCAGATCATAATAGATCGAAACATCGTAGTTACAGTCCTGAAGCTCGCGAACCGCATCGTTGATTTTCTTAAACGGCATGGCAATTTTCCCAGGAACAACCAGAGAAAGAAGAATAGTTCCAAGGAAAGTAATAATGAGAGTTATCAACATATTCCGGCGAGTTTCACCGATGATGGATTTAACTTGTTTATCACGCTGCTCATTCTGGAAATACTGAATATCCTGAAATTCAGAAAAGGCTTCAAGGATCTTGTCGGTGAGTTCATTAATAGTCGATATGCCTTCCCCATCTCTGTAAAAAAGAGAAGATTTACTCACAATCGTTTTGAGTGAATCAACATAACCCTGCATTTTAGAGATGATTTTTTTAGCTTCAACTTCAGAGTAGAAATTATCTAAACGCTGAAGCTGCAACTGAAAACCTTCACAAAGATTTTCAAGACGTTTCAGATCCTCGGCAGATGGTTTAGTCGTAATAATCTTTTTCTGCATTTTAAGAATAGATACTGCAGAAATTCGTACTTCATCTGTCAAAAGCGAGATCTTATTGGAACTCACAGTGATATTTGAAATCTGATTATTAAGAGAATCTAGGAAGAAATAGACTGTGAAGCCCATCACCAAAACCACAAGGTTTGCGATAATGAAACTGGTAGCAATTCTTCGTTTAAGGGACAAATGCATATTTAAACTCCGATTAAACTTCTTCTATTTCCTGGAACAATCGATCCAGATTTTTTTCACTACCCACAAGAACAACAATATCATCAGCTTCAATTACATCCATCGGAAGTGGTGAATCGTTAATCACAATTCTGTAGGCGGCTTTTCCTTCCTCAGTGATATATGGAACGCGCTTCTGCAAGGCCACAATGTTAAGTGAGTAGTTCTGACGAATTTGAGATTCAACCAGAGTTTTCCCCTCGAAGCTCTTGCCCAATCGTAATTCAACGATGGAATATCCCGCAGCGAAGTTATAGCGCTGAAGAACGTGAGGAGCGGCAATTTTTGATGCCATGATCTCGCCCATTTCTTCTTCTACTTTAATAATCTCAGAAGCACCGATCTCACGAAGAACGTGTTCGTGAAGTGCACTCGTCGCTCTTGCGACAACTCGCCCAACACCTAGTTTTCTGAGCATCGCTACACACATGATACTCATCTCAATATTGTCACCGATGGCAACAACGGCCGTATCAACATCTGAGATGTTGACGGCCCTGAGTGATTTCTCCTGTGTGACATCGATACAAATAGCGTGTGACACTTTTTCTTTAATTCGTTCTACTAGCTCGGGATTTGAATCAATCGCCAGCACCTCCGCACCTTTTTCGAAAAGACGGATCGCCGTTTTTGATCCAAATGTTCCAAGACCGATTACTGCAACAATCATATTTTTATCCTATGAGTACTTTCCCTTCAGGGTATTCGACATTATTTGGTAATACGACTCGACTTCCTACCGCCACAACTAATGTTAAGGGTCCTACTCGACCTACAAACATTATTAGCACTATACAAATCTTTCCTAAAACAGATAGGAAAGGAGTAATTCCTAAGGTTAATCCTACCGTACCGAAAGCACTGGTGACTTCAAAGAGCAGCGACAGGAAACTCTTATCCGGTTCTAGCCGCAGCATAACCAAGGTTCCGACCGCCACGACTGTTAAGCACATAATAAAAATCGCAATGGATTTAACTACAGTTGAAGACGGAATTTTTCGTTCAAAAAATTCTACATCATATTTTCCTTTAAGCGTTGCTGTAACGGATTGAAGAAGGACAGCAAAGGTAGTCGTTTTCACACCTCCTCCGGTAGAACCAGGGGATGCCCCTATGAACATCAGCATAATCATCATGAAAATACAGTGGGGATGGAGCACACTCAAATTAATCGTGTTAAACCCTGCCGTTCGGGTGGTGACTGACTGGAAGAATGATACCTGAAGCTTCTCCCACATATTCATATCCTGAAAAGCATGGAGGAACTCGCCAAAAAAGAGATAGAAGGTTCCAAACCCCAAAAGCAGAAAGTTTACAGTTAAAACGAGTTTGGTATGAACCGATAGACTGCGCCAAGATCTTCTGGTTTTCAAGTTATGCAGGATATCTTTCATGACCGAAAATCCGATACCACCCATGATAACGAGAAAGGCAATCGTGAGTTGAATAAGCGGAGTGAATTTAAAATCTTCCAGATTATTATTAAATAAGGCGAAGCCCGCATTACAAAACGCCGTAATAGAGTGGTAGAAACCAAAGTAAATAGACTGCCCGATCTCAAAACCTTCCTGATAATAACCAATGGTCAAAAGAACGGCGCCGACGAACTCAATAACAAATGTGTACCGAATAATATCAACTACCAGACCTAAAAGTTCTTCCGAACCTGTGGTGTCCAATACATCTTGCATGATCACTCGCTCTCTCATCTGGAGATTTTTCCCCATGATCACGGCCAGAGAACTGGACAAGGTCATAATTCCCAGACCACCAACCTGAACCAAAATCAACATCACAATTTGCCCAAAGATACTAAATTCATCCGGCAATGAGATACTGGAAAGGCCGGTCACACAGGTCGCTGATGTGGACATAAATAGAGCATCAATAAAGAGGATTTTATGACCCGGATTTGCGGAAACGGGAAGAATGAGAATGAGAGCACCCAAGAGAATCCAGCCTCCAAACGAGATTAAGATAACCTGCGCAGGAGCAAGCTTAAGTCTAAAAAGAAAACTACTCGTTCCCGAATGAACCACTACTCGTTGTTCTTTCTTTTCGTAAAAAGAAATAATGGTTGAAAATAAATGGACTGCTGAAAGCCAGTAAATAAATTCAAGATCTCCCCATGTAATCATCATCGGCACGAAAATGATTAAAGAGAAAATATAACGACGAATGAAATCTTCTAAACCTTCACTCTTTAAAAAATTAGCGATTAAAGAAAAAAAGATAATAAGCGGTGCTACCCATGTGATATGAGTTAGAATTAAAGGCATAGGAAGACCCGCCAAAAACTTGGGAAACTGGTTAGCCTTTTGAAATGTATAAAGCAGGACAAAACAGCCGTTCACGATTATTTCGAGCAGTAACGGAAGTCTTCCGATAAAATGATTCATAACCTAAAGTTTAATACCTTTTGAAAATATTCCTAGGAATTGTTCATGCAGGACCACAAAATCATTCCTTTCAAAATCACCGGTATAGATAGTCTCGGTCAGGGTGTCAGTAAAGAAACTGACAGGATTACTTTTATACCCAAGACGGCCATTGGTGACGAGGGCGAAGCGTGGATTCAAAGTGAAAAAAAAGGCGTCGCTTTTGCTGCTGTTAAAAGTCTTCAAAAAACCTCTCCTTCAAGAGTGGCACCGGCCTGTGCTCATTTCAACCAATGCCCCTCATGTCATTACCTACATTTGAGTTATGAGGATGAACTGAAGTTTAAAAAAGAGGGCCTGGAAAGGCTCTTTCGTAAACTCACGGTGACCGATATTGAACTTATTCCCGCCGTTCGTCGACTACAATACCGCAATAGAATTCAACTTCATTACGATGTCGTACTTAAAAAGCTGGGAATGCTGGATGCCAAATCCCAGCAAATTATTCCTGTCCCTCAGTGCCAAATCGCCGTCCCGGAAGTTTTGGAGACACTTAAAGATTTATACCTGAATGATCAGTGGTTAAAAGAAGCTCCTATCCCACGCGGTCATCTGGAAATTTATTGGTTGAATGGACAGGTTCAGAAAAACTGGAACAAGTCCTACGCTCAAGGTGGCTTCACGCAGGTGTTTGAGGAAATGAATCAAGTAATGAAAGAAGTCTTGAAAAAATCCCGTTTTAATCAGGCCGAAAATCTACTTGATCTTTTTGCAGGGAACGGAAATTTAAGTGACCAACTAAACTTTAAGCACCGTCTATGTATTGACTATTACACAAAGAATGTTAAACCCGACGCTTTCTCTCTGGATCTCTATAGTGGCTCGGCTTTGAAGACAACGTTGAATGAATTGAAGAAAATTTCTCTGCGCCCAGATCACCTTTTATTGGATCCACCACGGTCCGGCATGAAGGATTTAAACCTCTGGTTAGAGGCAATCAAACCCAAACAAGTCGCCTATGTCAGTTGCGATCCCCACACCCTTGCCCGAGACATCGCCTCGGTCACCCATTATGAAGTCCGGGAGTTTTTCCTGATCGATTTCTTTCCTTCAACCTTCCACTATGAGACCCTAATAATTCTCGAGAGAAAAAGCTGATTTTCTTTTTACAAAAACGCCCCCCTTACTTAGAATGAAAATACAATAGTTTCAGATTGGAGGACTTATGTTTAACTTTGCCAAGAATTCAAGCATCTTTGCCGTGCTTATGGCCGCATTCCTTTTGGGGGCTTGTGCAAGTAAGACCAATGAAATTTCTGATAAACAGGCCCTTATTTATTTTGGAAGTGGAACTCAAAGTTTGATGAATGCTCAATACACTGATGCACTCACAAACTTAATGAAGGCCAATGCAATAGAACCTAACAATCCAATTATTTTTACAAATCTTGGAATGGCTTATTATTTCAAAGAAGAAAGAGAAACAGCAATCAAATATCTAGAGAAAGCTATTAAGCTTAATCCTGAAAACTCAGATGCAAAATTAAATCTTGCTTCAATTTATTACAACGATGGTGATATTGATCGTTCAGAAAAACTTTATAAACTTGTTCTGAAAGATTTAACTTACGATAAGCAAGCACGTACTCATTACAATCTTGGGATGCTTGAAATCCAGAAAAGAAAAAACGCAGTTGCTGCTGAAAACTATTTTAAGAGAGCTATCAAAGAAGATGACAACTACTGCTCAGCTTACTTACAACTAGCTCTCATTCAATACAACCGCAGACAGTTCAATACGGCCTTAAAAAACTTCAAGCAATCTACCATGGGTACTTGTTATGAATCAGCAGCTGGTCATTACTACCAAGGTTTGACTTTAATTGAGCTAAACAACTTTTTAGATGCTCGCTTAAAGTTCGATGAGATAAGTACAAAATTTTCAAAAACAGTTTATGGGGTAAAGGCTAGAACTAAAGCCATCGAGATTAATGAAATCGAAGCCCGTCATAAGTCAGGTGAAAGTCATGCATCACGGAAGTTGCTTGAATCTCCTGAATTTTAAAACACCAAGGATGGCAGAATGATAAACGAAGAAATGAATAGTGGATCAGGGAATAATTCCAGCATGAGTTTGCTGGGTGATTATCTTAAGCAGAAACGCTTGGATAAGAATTTCTCCCTTGAGAAACTGTCTCAGAAAACCAAGATAAGTGTAAATATTCTCAAAAGCCTCGAAGCAAATGACTTTGAGAATCTTCCGAGTGCGGCTTACATCAAAGGCTTCGTTACCAGTTATGTGAAAGTTTTAGGACTTCCACTGCCTGAAGCGATCAACAAGATGGAATACACTTACCTCAATATCCTTGGTAAACCTTTTCCGGCATTAAATCATACTAAACTTATGTCAGGCGCTCATCCTGGGCAGCCGGCTTCAGAAAAATCTTCGCAAGAACCAGTTCAGGCCCCTCATGAAGTTATTGAGAGTGGTGACTCCTTTATGGAGAATACTAAATCAATCCTTCCCTTTGCTATTTTCGTCGTTGTTGTGCTGACTTTCATTGGTGGATACAAACTTGTTTCTTCAATCGTTGAAAGTGAAGTTAATAACCAACGTCCTAAAGATTTAGGTCCAACTTTTGAATCAAGTTCAGCTTTAATCAATAATCCAAAACTAAAAGTTGAAGAACCGAAATCGGCCGAAATAGTTTCTGCAGAAATTGCGGGTACAACTCCTG
>JBBARF010000155.1:0-7504 GCA_040399925.1 Bacteriovoracaceae bacterium | reverse complement strand
AGGCTCAATGAGATTTAATAGTGTAGTAGGAGCTTTCTTATTCATCGTTCTGGCAAGTTTCCTTGCCTTCATAATCTTTATTCAGACAAGATCATTCGGTGGTCTTGTAACCAGAGTCATATCAGATATCTCAGAAAGAAAGGCTCAAACAAAAGTCAGTATTAAAAGTATTGGGATTAGTGTTTTTCCACCGGGTATTGAATTTAATCGCGTGCAGGTTCAAAAAAAAATCGGCGCTCAAAGTAATTTTAATGCTGAATTCGGAAAACTTGGTTTTTACATCAGCTTGATTGAAGTTGAGGAAAGAAAACTTACTTTCGGAGAAATCCGAGTTGATGATTCAGTCATTGATGTGACTTACCCTGAAAACGACGATGAACCTGAGATGACGGAAATCGACAGGAAGATCATTGATCAGATTTTTGATTTCTCAGAAAAGACTCCTGTCCGCGTAGATACATTTTTATTTCACAATACAAAAATTTTTGCCAATCATGATCTCTTGGAAGCCAGAAGACTTAAAATCTTCAAGAAAGGCAAAAGTTTCATGACTCGATTCCATTTGGCAAATCTTAAGCCAATGAAAGATGAAGACATCAGTATCGATGAAATATGGGGAGAGGCGGAAATTAGTAAGAAGGACGTTACAATTCATCGTCTTCGCATTCAGCACGATGTTCATACTGTACTTCTTAAAGGTCAGATCATTGATTATCCGAGCTTAAAAAAAGCTAAGGCCGATATCAAAGGTGAAGCGACTGTATACTTCAACGGGATAAAAGACGTTATTCCACTGCCTGAAATAATTAAATTAGATTCTGGATCAACCCATCTTGTTTTTAATTTGGCAATTTTCAAAGAAGAATTCAAGGGTGATTTTTCAGCGAGTGTCCGCGATCTCAGATCAAATATCATTTACGCTGACAATATTGATGTTGCCGCCGAATTTGATCAAAACAAACTATTTATTCATTCTCTCGATTTTAAATATAATGACCAAATTATTAAGCTATTAAAACCTGCTTTAATTGCTGACTTTAATAAAAAACAATATCTTCAGGATAAAATTAGCGCGCATGTAGAACGGGTAACCTTAAATAATGCGCTTAGAATCCTGGGTCCTTCCTTGACTCCTTTGAAAGGTAAAATGACTGGGGATCTGGATTTTAATTACCGCGATGGGGATTACTTCTTTACCCCTCATAAAGATTTTGTTGTGAATGATTTAGGACTTGTAGTGGGAGAAAAAGACTTCAAAGTCTTGATGATTAAAAAAGCCACCATTAATGAAGGAACATTTAACGTCATCAATGAAGAGTTTCAGATGAGTTCTTTAATTTCACTCGCAAATTCGAAGCTAGACATCAGTGGCTTCATCAATAGTAAAAATCTAAAATTTACAGCACTAAATTCCAAGGTTGATCTTGAAGATTTTGGTAATATTTCGAATCTTGATATCAAAGGCAAGGGCACTCTTAATATTGATGTTGTAGGCCCCCTTTCAGATACGGTCATTCGCCTCAGTGGAAGAACGAAAGGATTTGAAGTCCTTGGATATCAACTAGGCGAAGCAGACAAAGATATTTCAATCGAATTACAAGATTCCAGTGTCATCATTAATAAATTTGAATCCGATTATAGCAGTACTCACTTATCGGGAACCGGAGCTATTAACTACGAAAACTCCGATATCAATCTTGGTATAAATTCACAACAGGCTAGCTTTCATGATCTCGCCGAAATTCTAAAACCCATTTTTTCTAAACTTGATTTTCTCCCTGAAGACCTGGATTTTAGTGCCAAGATAGACACAAGTATTTATGGCAAAACCAATATGAATGACCTGAAGGTAAAATCTCGGATCAAATTTTCTGATTTGGTTGCTTATCATGAAAATTTCAGTGAGGGAGAATTCAACGTTGGCCTATCGGATCAGATTGTTTCAATCTCAGAATTTTCTGCTTCCAAGGGCAAAGGAGCGATCAACGGAAACTTCAGCTTCAATCTTCTCAAAGAAAGAATGAAACTAGATTTTAAATGGAATGATATTTTCATCTCTAGCTTCCATCTGGCAAAAATACTGAACTTCAATCTTGATGGTCGGTTAGGTGGTTCAATTAAGGGCGATGGAAGCACCAAGGATTATCATTTTGACCTTATCGGTAAGATGACTGATGCTAAGTCACAAAATTATAAGTTCGAAGAATCGAATTTTGATCTTAATATCTATCCATCCAGGATTGAAGGTAAAGCTAATCTTCTGGGATCAATGTTCAATTCCGATTTTGATATTTCATTAAATAAAAGTCGGCAGTCACACATCAAGTTAGATGTATTTGTTCCAAACGTTAAACCATTAGCTGTCGCCTTACTTGGCCAGCAGATAGAGGCTCAGGACTTCACTGGACAGCTTAAGATGAAGCTCGACTCTAAGTTCAATGGGCAATTTGAAAATATGACTCTAATCGCAAATCTAGGACAGTTAAAATTTAACCACCCAAGCTTTAATGTAAATTACATCTCCGATAAACCCGAGTTTATCGTTGAGAACGGAAGAGTACTTAGATGGAGTCTGAATATTAAAGAGTCTGATCTGTTCCTTATGACTAAGGGAGAAGGTACTTTTGGAAAGAATGTTTCGTTGATTCATGAAGTCCACTTCAATTCCAAGATTATGGAAATTCTGATTGCTCCTATTTTATCTTCTGAAGGGTTCATAAGGAATATTATACGAGTAAATGGCGACTCCCATGGATATGAAATGGGTGTTTCTTCCAAGACCAATGATCTGGATTTATCGCTTGAAGGTCTTCCGTTTCCCATTAACGATTTAAGTTATGCACTCGATTACTCGAATAAACGTCTTCTAATTAACGAACTTACCGCCCATCTTGATAACGGATCAATTTCATTCAAAGGTGACGTCTTCTTCGACGAAGATGAGCCAGACGTGAATATAAAATTTTCTCTGGATCGTGCTGAGTTTCCGATTTTAGGAAAGTCCCTCATCAATTTGTCTGGTGAAGGGATTATTCTTGGTAATGAAATGCCCTACAATCTAGGAGGCGAAATAATTGTAAATAAGGCACTGATCGTTAATGAGCTTAATGAATTCAGTTCTAAAACAGGTTCGGCCGGCCAGGTTCGATTTTTACCTAAAAATCAAGAATCCGCATTTGGTAAAATCCTTAACCTTAACGTAAACCTTAAGGCCGATAACCTGATTAAAATTTCAAACTCTTTGATGGATGTTGGCTTAAAAGGTGAAGTTAATCTCTTAGGAAGTCCCGCAAGGCCAAGAGGAGAAGGAAGGCTCTTTTCGCCTTCTAATACTTCACGCGTCTTTTTTAAGAACAGTGAATATTTTATTACCAATGCTGATTTGAATTTTTCTCCCAAAAAAGAAATTACCAATCCTGATTTTGATGTTCAGGCCGTGACCTATATTTCAACTTATAAGGTATTTGCAAAGGCATACGGGGATCTTGATCGTTTTACCTTTGATTTGACCTCCGATCCGAACCTTCCAAGAAACTCTATTCTTTCTTTGATTGCTTTTGGGTATACCAATGAAATTCAAAATTCACTGGAGTCTAAAGACCAGCAAAGCTTAACTCAGGTTGGAGTCGGTTCATTTGTTTTTGATCAGTTTAAGATCAGCGATATTCTAAAAAAACAATTCGGCCTTCAAATTAATTTAGGAACGGTACTTGAGCAGTCACAAACAGACAGTTTGCTATCCGGCAGAAGTCAGGGAGAAGGTCAGGGACAAACTCTTGGGAGGACCCGTTCAGCTACTAAAATAGAGCTAAAAAAACGTCTGGATGAAGCCTTGACACTTTCAGTATCAAGTACGATGGGCGGAAGTATTGGTCAAAGACAGAGTATGAACTTGAACTATGGTCTCAGTAAAAAAGTTCAGCTTGAAGGTGTTTACGAATTAAGGACTAACGAAGAAGGGCAAGAGGATATTATCAGTAACTCAATTGGCGGGGACTTAAAATTCAGATGGACGTTTAAATGAATTTTCTGTTTTCATTATTTCTTTTCTTAATATCTTTTGCTGCTCTCGCGGCTGGAGAGATTACATTGAATACAGTCAATGTTGAGTGCTCCAATTCAGAAGACTGTGGTCAAAGAAAAATTCGGTTCAGCAATCTGGTTGGCGAATATCGAAGTTTACTCCACTTAAAAGAAACTCTCAAAATTCTTGCTTCTGACGGTGGATATCAAAGTTTTAGTTATGACCTTCTTTCAGAAGCCGATCAAACGATCCTGAATATTAGAATCAAAATCAAGCCCATGATCAGCGAGATAAATATTGGATATACTGATCGAAACCTTGAAGTGGATCCTTCCCAGCTTTTGACTGTAAAGGAAGGTGAATTTTTTGAGAATAATAAGCTACGCGAGAGTATTGATGGGCTTCAGAAGCGGCTGGAAAGCCTGGGCTATCCTCACAACACCCATGAACTTCTTGTAACCGAGAAGGGAACCAAAATTATCATCACTTTGGCGATTACTTTGGGGAAACCTCGCATATTTAAATCCGTCCGAACAAACACTAATTCAAGTTACATCAAAGAATACCTTAAAAAGAAATTCATTCCTTATTATGACAAACCCTTTGATCCAACCAAATTTAAACTCTATCTTGATGACGCTCAGAAAGAACTGTTCTCGTATGGGTATTACTTAATCTCGATGGACTTTGCTCCGGTGATCAAAAATGACCGAGTGACCCTGGAAGTAAAAGTCACCAACGAAAAACTCTTCGCTTTTGATTTCAAGAACGTTCATCAGGAATCAAGAGATGTCATTCATGCTCTGATTAAGGATCTTTTCCGGAAGTATAAACGTCCTCTTTCTGAATCGATCATCACAAATGGAATTCTTGAGCATTACCAAAACAAAGCACTCATCAATGCTACGGTAAAAATTGATATTTCAAAATTCAAAAACATGTACGGAGAAACCGTTAACCTCTATCGCATAACCTTGGATGAAAAGTACAAGACTCGGATGACAGAAGTGACTTTTATTGGAAATGTATACTATACAGAAAAAAAACTGCATAAGTATTTCGAAGAAGAAGCCTTTGAATTGGCTTCTATAAATTACTACGATGCCGAGTATCTCAATTTCTTTTCGGGTTTCCTAAAAGAGAAGTATGTCAAAAATGGTTTTGTTCAGGTGAAAATTCAGGGACCAATCAAAATCTTTGATTCGGAGAAAAAAACTGTTTCCGTAGAATACATTATTCAAGAGGGTCTCCGTGCCATGGTTCGGGGTATTGAATTTGTCGGTCTCCCTACTGATTTTGAAGAAACGATTTTAAAGAAAATGACCAATAAAGAAGGCACTCCTTTCAATCCAATCGAGATGGTGGAAGATCTCAAAAAGGTTTCAACTATTCTGCAGGAGAAAGGTTACTATTTTGCCGAAGTCACGAATGCCAATGAAGATAATGTTGTTCGCTACTCTAAGTCAGGAGCTGATGTTTATTTAAGATTTGAAGTTAATGCCGGTCCTCTGGTGAAATTAAATCGTTTGATCTTTCTTGGTAATAACAAAACTAGAAAACGAATACTCCTGAAGAAGATTTTATTAGAGAAAAACGATATCGTGACACCTTCTCAAACCAGAGAAATAGAAGCCGCTCTTTCAGCTACAGGATTATTTAATTCTGTGACCGTGATTCCAATGCGTCATACTTCTAAAAATACTGCCACCGACTTAATTATCAAGGTGACCGAAAGGGAGTATGGACTGGTTGAATTTGCTCCAGGATTTCGTACAGATCTAGGTCTTAAGTTAACCGGAACCGCATCTTACTTGAATGTGGCCGGAGAAAACCTTGCAGTGACTTTAAGAAGTCAGGTGAACCAGCGTGTGAATAATCAGACCTTCGATAAGGAACGTCGAAAACAGAATAGAAAATTTCTTGAGCACAACACGACTCTGACATTTACTAAGGGTGATATTTACGACACCTTAATTGATTCAACGACAAGTTTTTCTTATCAACGTAAACGATTCTATTCATTTGATGCAGACATTGTACGAGGGAATACGACTCTGACTCGTCAGCTTAGTAATCGACTCTCTTCTTCAGTTCGATATCAGTTAGAAAATATTAAGCAGAACAATTCTTTAGTGAACCCGGCCGATAATGGTTCGTTCAGGATTGGTGCCATTACGCCAAGTTTGACGTGGGATCTTCGAAACAGTTTGGTAAATCCTAGAAGTGGAGCTTTCTTTAACGTTTCAACAGAATTTGCCAATCCCTTCTTACTCTCCCAAGAAGAGCCGGACCTGACGATCAACTACTATAAATTCGTTTCTCGTAACCGCTTTTATATTCCTTTTAAAAATGGAACCGTGGCGATTTCCATGGTGGGCGGGGTTCAGCAAAACTTAGCGCGGGACACCCAAACCGATGCTGCGGGTGCTACGTCGACCAAAGGCTACATTCCGAACATTAAAGTTTTCCGACTCACCGGGATGGATATTATCCGTGGGTATACTGATGAAGAGGCCAATAAGCTGCCAGATAAAAGAGACATCTCAGAATTTCGGGTCGACAACCGTGCCTATCTCGCGATGATGAAGCTCGAACCTCGCTATTTTATTAATGACTCCATGATTGCCGGAGTTTTTTATGATGCTGGGCGCGTGTTTGTGAATAATGTTGCGCTAGGCGAGCTGCGCGATTCAGTCGGGGTGACTTTTAAAATTCTCACGCCAGTGGGAACTTTGGACTTCGATTACGGGATAAAACTCTTGAGAAAAAAGAATCAAGATGGTAGTTTAGAGGACCCCGGACGCTTCCACGTGTCAATTGGCTTCTTTTAATCCCCGAATTTTAAAAGAGCCTGACGATATCTCGCTGACCCTTAGCAAGTTGGCTTAGAGACTTGTCTTGACGTGCGGCCGCAATGTCCACTATAAGGGATAAAATTTTTATAAATTAATGGAAGGTTGATTATGATCACTCAAAAATCGTACACGATCACTAAAGCCGAAGTAGACGGCAACAAAAAGTGGTACGTAGTAGACGCAACCGATATGGTTGTAGGTAGAATGGCTTCTGAGATTGCAAAGATTCTTCGTGGTAAACACAAGCCAACTTTTACAACTCACAATGATGCTGGCGATTTCGTTATCGTCATCAATGCTGAGAAAGTTAAATTCACTGGTAAGAAGTGGGATGAGAAGCAATACTTCTGGCACACTAACCACATTGGTGGAATTAAGAACCGTACAGCGAAAGTTCAGTTGGAAAAACACCCTGAAGCAATCGTTGAAGAAGCGGTTCGCGGTATGCTCGGTAAAAACACTCTCGGACGTAAGCAGTTCACAAAGCTTAAAGTTGTCGTTGGACCTACTCATGGTCACGAAGCTCAGAAGCCTGAAACTCTTACTTTCAAACTTTAATTAAGGAAGAATCATATGAGCAAAGCTAAATCATATGATCTTCACACAATCGGCCGTCGTAAAACTT
>JBBARF010000154.1:0-7513 GCA_040399925.1 Bacteriovoracaceae bacterium | reverse complement strand
TAGCACTCTTGGATCATCCGGATATGAGCCGCTACCTCGAACAAATGTCTTTGGGTAAACTCATTGTTGAAGCCTTACGTGAGCCGGGTGTGACAATGAATACTCTTGAGCACTTTATGGATATTGATGATTTTCTTGTTTTAAGAAGCACCACTCTTGAAGCGGACGGAGAGAAACTTCTTAAAACGATTCAGCAAGTTGGCAAACCTTACGACTTTAATTTTGATGTAGAGACTGAAGACTCACTCGTTTGTTCAGAGCTTATTTATACTGTATTTAATGACCAAGACTGGCCAACATCAAGAAGCATGGGTCGTTTCACCATAAGCCCTGATCATGTTGCGTGGAAAACTTTTGATGGATGCCTCGAGCCTCAGATCCTCTTCCGTGATGGAAAAGAAGTCACACAGGATATGAGTCGAGTTCTCGAAGCTGCTCTTTCGGCCGAGGGTGGAATTAGCTACACCCCAACGGGCAGATGTAATTATTATGAACATCAATAAACATATAGTAGCAATGGGCGGAGGCGGTTTCAGTATGGAACCGAGCAATCCCCTACTTGATTTATACGTTTTAAATCTTGCCGGTAAGAAAAGACCCAGAATTTGTTTTATTCCAACGGCAAGTGGAGACTCCCAAGACTACACAGATCGCTTTTATAAAAGCTTTAATAAATATGACTGCACTACTTCTCACCTAAGCCTCTTTAGAGGTACGACTCCAGATTTAGAAAGTTTAGTTTTAGAACAAGACATTTTATATGTGGGCGGTGGAAACACAAAAAACATGCTCGCACTTTGGAAAGACTGGGACCTCGATAAACTGATTCGCAAGGCCTATGAAAATGGAATTGTAATAGCAGGAATAAGTGCAGGCTCAATTTGCTGGTTTGAACAAGGTGTAACAGACTCTATTCCTGGTAAACTCTCAAGTCTCAATTGCTTGGGCTGGTTAAAAGGAAGCAATTGCCCCCATTATGATGGAGAAATAGAACGTAGACCCTCTTATCATCGTCTCATTCGTAATAAAGAAATACTTCCGGGGTTGGCCACTGAAGACGGAGTTGCTGCCCATTTCATAAATGGTGAACTTAATGAATTCGTTTCATCTCAGCCGGAAAAGCGAGCTTACATCGTTTCTTTTAAAGATGGTCTTATTTGTGAAGAGGAACGCCAACCAAGATACTTGAAAGAGTAGTTTTATTTAACGACTTCAAGCCTTGAACCAGAGGCACGGTAAGTTACTTTGTAGGTTTTGTTTCTTGCAACACGAATCGTTTCACTTATTTTTGCATTCCACTTAATTTCAAGCTCTACTGTTTTATCATTTAACTCATCCAAAGCAAAATGAGCTTCAAGTGGCCGGATCGAATCTTGCCCACCGCCTAAAACAAGTTCTCTCATGAGAATTTTGGATGCTTTATTAACGTAGACTCTGGCCCCAATTGGACTTTGTGAAATTTTTTCTCCATCACCCTCAAGTATAAGATTCACATACGATTTTCTACCATTCTCTTGAGTCATGTTTTTAAAAAACTTACTTTCAGGTCTATGTCCACGAACAGCGTTCTCACCCATAACCATGTCAAGGTCTCCATCTCTATCAAAATCAAATAGAACCACACCTTTAGGGTTAATAACGGAGTCAAAGGTTTGAGATATATCCGAAAAACCTCGATTTCCATCAATCAAATAAGTAATGAGTTGGGTTTCAGGTGGATAATCAGAATTGGCAATAACCAAGTCTAAATTCCCGTCTAGGTCGATATCACCAAAATCGGAACCAAGATCTCCTTGATTATCAAAATTATCAGGCCGAGGAAAAGATGTGAAACGCTGAAAGGGTTTTGGATAATTATTATAAAGCATCGAGCTTATATCAGAAGTAGGGCCCGCCCATTTGTGCGTAATCTCGCCTTGAAAGACATCAAGCTTACCATCACGGTTGACGTCACCGCACTGAGAAGTAAAACTATTTCCATTTTCCCTATAATTTTTAATTCCTTGAGAATCACCGTCAAACTTAAGTCTCTGTGCATGATCGAGGTATTTTCCATTAGAATAAATCATCAGTTTATTCCAACGCCTTCCGTATCCAGCGATTAAAAGATCCAGATAACCATCACCATTAATATCACATACGTTTGCCATATAAGATGGAACATTTGCATTTCTTGAAGAGTCAGGACTCTTTTCATCTATGTTGAGTAAAGAAGAGATATCTCGGAAACGCCCATTCATCTCTTGCTGAAAGAGATAAATCGGTCCAGCGCTAACTTTTGGATATTCAACATAGAACGAGGTTGCATAATAATCTAATCGTCCATCTTGGTTATGGTCAAATATCTGAACATCCCCCCAGTTGGAAACATTTTGAGGAAAGGTCTTTTCGTAAACTCTTTTAAAAATAATTTCTTCACTTGTTACTTCTAAATCGTATGCTTCAAGAGGTTTTTTTGGGTACCTGACAATGGCACCCCATCGATTCTTTTGAAATAAACCAAACGCTATTTTCAATAAAGCAGATGATTTCGCAGAAAAGCCTGTAAGTTTAATTTCCTTAAAGGACTTACCAGACTGATTTAAAAAAACTTTGGTTTGGATGGGTTTGACATGGTTTTGAGTCAATACAAGATCAGGAAAATTGTCTCTGTTGAGGTCCACAACTAGTGTTTGATTATGTTTAAAATCTTTTGGAAATCCAATTTCAGAAGTCACGTTGCTGAAAATAGGATTCTCACTATTGCTAGCAGGAATACGAAATTCGCCCTGGATTTGAGAGCATCCACTAAGGACAAAGAAGCATATAAAGAGGTAATTTAATTTGCTCGCCATAGATAACTTTTCGGATAGATAATTGAAAACAAAAATTTTTTAATTCAGTTAATGGACTATTTCAGTCTGTCGACATCTTTCTTCAAGACTATTCAAAGCTTGAGTCACAATCTCTGGCCCCATTCCTTCAGTAATCCGAATGGGTTCACCACAAGTTACGATGATTTTTGAAAACGGTTTTGGAACTTTGAATTTATCCCACGAATTAAATTCCCAGTACGAAGTGTAGCGAGCAGAAACAGGCATGATAGCGGCCCCAGTTTCCTTTGCCATAATCACTGCTCCTGATTTACAAACGCGACGTGGGCCTTTGGGTCCATCGACAGTGAGTCCTCCAGAAATACCTGCATGAAGATTTTCAACGTACTCTTGAATCGCTTCTTTACCGCCCTTATCTTTACCTCTCTTTCGAGAAGATCCTCGCACGGCCTTGAAACCGAGTTTGGTCGCAACAAAGGCTGCATAGTCGCCATCTTTACTTCGAGAGGCCAGAGCGAGATAAGGCTTGGTCCAAGCGTGAGCGAGCATAATGCCGAGAACTTGCTCGTGCCACATGGCAAAGATAAAAGCACCTTTGGGATGCATGAGTTCGGCCTGCTCGCGATAACGAGTATCACGCAGCTCTACTCGGTAAGTGGAAATCAGCATTTTAATAAAGAGCCATACAATATACTGAAGAATTTTATGAATCATGAAGAAAGATTACCTTATTTTTCTCTGCTTCACCATCCACCACAGACATCCCAGACCAATGGCAGCCAGAATATGCTTGGTCGAGTGCCCACTTATAGACTCGTGGGTGAATTGGAAAATCTGTTGATCCTTAGCTTCCGCCCATTTGGCCAAAGCATAAAAAACCAGAGTCCATCCATACCAGATTTTGTGCGTGTAGATTGATGGATAGAGTAAAAGAATCATAGGTATTGTGATGAAGGAACTGAACTGAATCCAAAAATAAAATCGAAGATCAGTCGTGAAGACCCAAACCAACACACTGGAAATTCCGAGCAAAAGTGCCAAAGGCAAAAACTTCTCGCACTTCAAACTCACATGCTCAGAAAGCAAAACCACATAAAGGGCCATGAATCCCAAACTCATCGGGAGACGGTCCCAAATGAGCGTGTAATTTTCCGGAGACCAATGATAATAGGCTGAGCCAGGTGCAATCAGAAGAATACTCACAAAAAAAACTAACCATGATTTACCAACGAGCATTTTCTGTTTAAGCACTTCCCCTATGCCGACAATTCCCACCACCACAAAGAATAAATTGGTTAAAACATCCAGCGTATTTGGAATGCCAAAAAAAGATCGAGTATCTACAAACTGATGATAGGCCGGATCTTGTTGGATGACGGGTTTAGAGAAGAAAAAGAGCAACATGCCCACAGCTGAAAGGATAATAACTGATAATTTTTTCATCTTCAAAGCTTAGTGAAAAAAAATATAAAAAACCAGTACAAAGGCTACGATACGAATCCTATGAAAACAAGAAGTTGATTGTACTCTAAGGTTTTAAAAGTTACGAGACTCGTTTTTGACTAGAGATTTTTCGACAACTAGATAGGTGTGATATCCTTAGTCACAAATATTCGTGTCGACGAATCAGAGATTTCCATTTGCTTGATGGATGAAAAATTAATCTTCTTAAGATCAATTTTATTAACTTGTCGACTATGCATAGAGTGGAAGTAATAAATACGATTGGTTAAATCAGAGGCTGAAGTTACCTGGGTCGCCCCCACGATATCCGAAGGAATTGACTTTGGGGGAAGTTGCGCACCTAGGGGAATGTTGAAGCTATCTAAGATTCTGAATGCCTCACTTACTGCATCTGTGCTGTCCTTCAGGGAACGACAACTCGCTGTAAATGCCGCGGCTCGGATAAATCGTGAAGGAGGAGTGAAGTCACCAGGGAGTCCCAGCATTCCTGAACCTCCACCCAACGGTGATAGGTTTAAATTACCAATCTTTATGTTCGAACTTGGATGAGGTGAGAGATTAAGGTAGTTTTTCATATTTGTAAGGTGCCAATCATAGGTGGGTGAATTGGTTATGACTCCCAGGAATGAGTCGTAAACTTTAATCTCTCCACCATTGACCATTTCTACAATTATACTTTTTCCACTCTGGTCACTTATCTTCCAATGAAATGGGAGAGGGGCTCCACCAAAGCGCTTATCCTCAACGTTCACGACATTTACTGAGTCTAAGTTTTTACGGACTTCATCAACAGTTCTAAAAGAAGAAAGTAGCCACTGCATGTAATCGCCGACACTAAATGAGTTTTGGGCTGTTTTAGGATCGTATTTTTTATACTCAGCAAAACCTGGCAAGTAATACATCCCCACATAGAGTCCATGCTCATTCATACCATCTGGACCGAAAGGCTCACCATAGGCCATTAAAGATACAAAACCGTTCTTTCCGACCCACTTCTTGCCGTTTTGACCTTGCGGGGTCAAACCAACAAAGTCCTTACCTCTGGGAACAACGACGATGCGATCGTGGTTAGCATCACTCAATGCCCACTCAACTGTTCGTGCCACAACGACAGTGCCGTCCTTTGCCTTAAGAGAAATACCCGTGCAAGAGAATGCACTAGCACTAACAACCATCACAAAAAAACAACCGAGTAATAAAATGACTTTCACAAAAAACTCCAATTAGAACTATTTCATATCCGTCTAATTATATTATCGATATCATCAATAGGTCATATTTTTTACAATTTGAGAGGAAGAAAAATTATACAAATCCTCATCAATAAAATAATTAAAAGATAAGTGGAGTGGTTTTAATGTCAGCAAATGAAAAGCGGTCTATATTTCAAATCGGGGCCACAACGCTCCTTGCTATTGCAATAGCCTACTTGGCATACGGACTCCAAAGTATTGCTTCGATAGTTCCCGAAATGATCCGTTTTCTCGACAAAAATAATTACCAGTTATCTCCGGCAATCAAAGAAGTCACTGAAATCAGAAGAATGATTCCTGAGGTACTTGCCGAAATACGAGACATAAAAAAACTAGTTCCTGGTGTGACACTTGAAATGGCAAAAATCTCAGATCAGATCCCTCGGACTTTGGAGACGGTAAATTCTATTGCTCCCATTATTTCGAATACGACCATCGAAATCTCACAGCTTCGTAAAACAACCATCCCACTCATCTTACAAGAGAGTAAGAAAATTCGAGCTTCAATGCCTACATACATCAATGGGACACAAAAGATAGTAAAGGACGTTCAAGTTGTGGTTAATGACGCTTCTAAAATAAGTGAGAATGTAGGGTCAGGAGTTATAAGCGGTTTGGTGAAATCGCCTTTTAATTTATTTTCATCCATGGTCAAATCTGTCTCAGGCCTATTTCAAGATGATAAGCTCTCAAGCAAGGATTTATCATTGATGACCGAAGCAGGCACTGTAGTTCTCGAATCAAAAGAGCTTAAATTTTCAAAGAAGTGGGAAAACAAAGAGTCTAAAAGTTTTGGTGATATAAAATTAGTTTCAATAGATTTAGTTACTAAATGCAAGAGATTAGAAATAATTATTCACAAGAAAAATAAAAAACCATCAATTTATAATTATAAGTTTTGCAGAGATGTCAATAATGAGTGGTTTTACGTCAAAGAAGAATAGGATGAAATGAACTTCCTTTGAAGTTAGGTCGGAACGTTGATGGTATGGTCCTTGAGTAAGACAGGTCAGAAGAATCAATGACTAATTTTAAGAAGCGAAACCCTTAAACTCAAACTTATCACTTAAACTCTCACGAACTGAAGATTCAAATCAACCCTTTATTTTGAGAATGGATCGAATAAAAAAACCCAGCACAAAGGCTGGGTTAATTTATTTTGGAGGAGACGAGCAGATTTGAACTGCTGGTTTTACGGTTTTGCAAACCGTTCCCTTGGACCACTCGGGCACGTCTCCGAAATTGAATAGAAAAAAAAGGACCACCTGAGTTTCGGTGATCCCTTTGAAGTTGTCAATAATTAGAGAGAGTTATCTCGCGCGCTTAGGCTTCGCGGATAACGTACTTATCCTTACCGTCATCAACCATCTCTTTAAGTTCTTTACCAACTTTAAAGAATGGAACCTTCTTCGGGCTAACCTTCACAACTTTACCAGTTTTTGGGTTGCGTCCTTCGTAGGCCTTGTAATTACGGTTGGCAAATGAACCGAAACCGCGAATCTCGATTCGCTCATCATCAAAGAGTGCTTGAATCATGCTATCAAAGCAGATGTTCACAATTTTCTCAGCTTGGTGGTGTGGCAAGTTTGCCTGTTTTTCAATAACTGCAATCAAATCAGCTTTAGTCATGGTCTCTCTCCTTCCTTTCTCGTACATAGGAAAAGTTTTATGATTTTGAGAGCTTATCGGCATTTCCGGAATTTAGTTTAATCCATGCCGAAAACAAGTGGCACTTATATAAACTATCATGCTCCTAAAGCATACCGCAAAGCACTGATTTTACAGTTATTTGGCACATAACACGGTTTCGCCAAACCATGGGGGGTAGAATTACTTAAGTAATCATAAAATCGACTCGATAAGTCGTTGGGGATTAGGACCATGAACAAGTTAACCACAACCTTCTTTATTAAGATGATCACGTTATCAGTGGTGTGTGGAACTCTATCTTCATGTCAGGATAAAATGCCCTACCGGGAAACG
>JBBARF010000153.1:0-7538 GCA_040399925.1 Bacteriovoracaceae bacterium | reverse complement strand
AGACATATTACGGGACGAGCGCGAAATTAGAAGATGTGGTTAATGGATCGCTTACGTTTTAAAAATGCTATGGAGTAATCATGCCCCAATGGATTCACGGCTTATGATTTAGCCATCAACGAAAATAATCTCGAAATTGCAAAATTATTGATTTAGATTTTCTTTAATCTTTTATTTAAGAGATTTTTGTTTGTTTTGTTGGCGTCTGAAGGCGAAGTAGCTCAAGATCAGGGTGACGCCACTTTTGATTTTTTCTGGGGTCATGGTTTTCAGTTCTACCCAGCAGAAGCTGAGAAGTTTGAAATAAAAATGAAATCGTCCTTTTTTATTCTGATTTTTCATATCCATTTTCTAGCAGGTTTGGTGCCGGCCTGAGAGCGGAGTAATGCCGTCCCCAGAAATATGGCCGGGGCAAAAATACCAGTGCAGAGACTAAATAAAGCGTTGAGTCATTGACTCCTTTGCAAGATGAAGTAAGGCCAAATATTCTAGACAGGCCGCTTCTCTATAGGTGATGATAGGGGCATCGTAGGAAAAATCTGAACAAAAACCAATACAAGATGTGGCGGTTTTAACTTCAGTCCTTCGGTCGCACACAAACACTTATCGAGGGACTGCCCATGAGACTTAACAGGCTCATCATTCAAGGTTTCAAATCTTTCAAAGATAAAACCGTCATTCATTTTGATCAAGGTATCACTGGAATCGTGGGTCCAAACGGCTGCGGTAAATCCAATATTGTTGATGCTCTCTTCTGGGTTATGGGTGAACAATCAGCGAAGCACTTACGTGGTACTTCCATGAAAGATCTCATCTTCGCCGGATCATCTAAATACACTCCAGCATCTTTTGCTGAAGTAACTCTTGTTCTTGATAACGTGAATGGAAAACACATTCATATTAATGGAGCTGTAGCCAAGCCTTCTGAAATTCAACTTACTCGTAAGCTTTACCGTAATGGTGAAACTGAATACCGAATCAATAATGAACCAGCTCGTCTGAAAGATATCCATGAAGTTTTCATGGATACTGGTGCAGGGGCCAAGTCGTATTCAATTATTGCTCAAGGAGAAATCAATAAGCTCGTTCAGGCAAAACCTGAAGAGCGTCGTGTGATGATTGATGAAGTTGCTGGGATCACTAAGTTCAAACTCAGAAAACGTGAGTCTCTTAAGAAAATTGAAAACACTGAAGCAAATCTTGTTCGTTTGGAAGATCTTCAGAACGAAATTTATAAAAATTTAAAGAATCTCGAGCGTCAGGCAGAGAAAGCTGAAAAGGCCAGAACGCTGAGAGAAAGAATTCGCAAGTATGAACTCATCAATGAGTCTCATCGTGAATTTGATTATCTTCAGGATTACACCAACGCGAACTCAATGCTTGAGTCTCGTATTGTTGAGCATGAAAATCTTACTTTAAGAAAATCTCAGATCGATATGCTTCTGGAAGACGAAAAAATCCAGAAAGTCGATATGATGGAAAAAATCGATATTGCTCAGGATGATTTCAATGCTCACTCGCGTGAGCTTGCAGCTTCTGAAGAGAAAGTTAAGCACCTTAAAAAATCACTAATTGATAAAGAAAAACATATCGATAGAGCGAATCGTGAAAACGAAGAGCTTAACCTCGATATCGAAAAGCGCACTGAACGCCTGGAAGCTCTCCATGCTCAATTGGCAGATCTTGAAGCCAATAACTATGAGCAGATGGATTTCTCAAATTTGGAAGAGAAAGTGGAGCTTCTTAAAGGTCAAATGTTTGATCTGGAAGAAGAACTGAATGAAAAACGTCGCGAACTGAACACTTCGAAAGAAAAACTTCAGACTATCGATAACGACGCTTTCAAAAACTCATCGAAACTCGAAGAGTATTCACGTTTACTTCAGGATTTAACTCTCGAAATTGAAACATTAGAAAAGAGTTCGTCGAATTTCACGGATGACTTAATGAGGGACCGCGCGAAAGTGAAGTCTTCTCAGGCGAAGGTAGAGGAACTGCACACTCTTCTACCTGCACTCAAGGAAAAAGTAGATACACTGAATGCTGACCTTAAAGCACACGATATTAAGTATCGTGAGCTTTCTCGTGATGTGATTCAGCTCGAGTCAAAACGTAATTCTCTGATTGAAATCAATAACTCTGCAGAAGGCCGTCGCGCAGGTGCTGTGAAATTGGTTCAGAAAATTTCTGATGGCTCAATTGAAGTCCTTGGAAAACTCATTGAATGTGACCCAGATTATGCTGTTGCTGTTGAGCAATTGATCGGAGAGTCTTTAGACGCCGTTCTTTCAACATCAAACAAAGACGCCTTCGCTAAATTCACTGAAGACTTTGATGCGACTGTAGATATGCTCTGGCCACAAGATGCAGTGATGTCTAATGAATCTATCGGTCGCCTTGAGACTCAAGGTGCTTTGGGTATGAAGGCTCTAGTTGATATCGTAAGAATCAACAACCAAGAGTACGCTCCTAAACTTAATAAAATTCTTAATGGATTCTTTGTTGTTGATAACCTTGATGCGGAACTCGCTTCTAAGATCAACGCTGATATCCAATTTAAAGGTCTCGTTTCTCGTGACGGCAAAGTCCTGATCAAGAAAGTAGGTAACTCTGTTCTTTATGGTGTTCGTCACGATTCAGAATCAGAAGCTCAAGGTGTTGTTCAGAGAAATAACCTGATTCAAGTCATGAGTACTGAACTTGAAATTAAACAAGAAGAGCTTGCACTTCTTGAAGTGACTGTTAAACAAGTGGAGAACGAACTTTCTGAAAGTCGTGAAGCTCTTGAGAACATGACTAAAGATTTCAATGAGATCAACACGGTTTATGTTTCAACAAAAGCTGCTCTTGAATCAAAAGAATCAAACCAGTCGACGAACTCTTCTCGTCTTCAAATCCTCATTAACCGTAAGAACGAGATCTCTGGTCTTCGTTTAAACCTCAATGAGTCTGATGAAAAAATCTTGAATCTTAAAGATGAACTCGATGAAGTGGTTAAAGAACTAGCAGGAACTGTTGCTGACCTTGAAGGTCGCTTCCAGGAACTTAAAGTTACTTTTGAGAATGAACGCGATGATTTGATGGAACTCAAAGTGAAAGCTCAGAGTTACCAGCAACACCTCACTTCTCTTAAATCTCAAGTTGAAGATGTTGATAGTCAAATCACTCGCTACACTGAGAAAAAAGAAGCTAACACTGAACTTCTCACGAACTACCAAACTGAAATTGAAAATGCTCATACAGAAATCGAAACAGTTGAAGCGTCAAACCGCGATTTAGCTGAGAATCTTTCTGATAAAGAAACATTCCTTAACCTTCTCAAAGACCAGATCGCTCAAATCCTTCTTTCCATGCAGGAAAAAGAATCTGAACTCAAAGAGATCGTTAGCCGCATGAATAAAATTGAGAAAGAAAACGTTGAGCTTGAGCTCAAAACTTCTCAGATCATCATTGAAGAAGAGATCCTTGTTAAAGATATCTTTGAACGCTACAAGATCGATCTTCGTACAGTGCTCATGAAGCACCTTGAGATTACGTCTGATAAAGTGACTGATCTTAAAGATGTCTCGAGTATGTACCTGATGGAAACTGAAGACGGTCAGAAAACGATTGAAGCTCAGGACTACGAATTCGAAAAACGTTTCCCTGGTCAGATCAAAGAAGCTCGCGAGAAATTTAAAGAGTACAAAACTGAATTTAACCGTCTGGGTGAAATCAACTGGCAAGCCATTGAAGATTACGATCGTCAGAAGCTTCGTTATGACTTTCTCAAATCTCAGGAAGAAGAACTTAAACGTTCGCTTACTGATCTTCAAACGGCGATTGCTCATATTGATGAGAAATCGAAAGAACGCTTCAAAGAAGCCTTCAATGAAGTTAACGAGCGCTTCTCGAAAGTCTTCCCGATCATCTTCGGTGGTGGTGAAGCTAAACTTGAAGTTACCGGTGACCTTGATTCAGTTGACTGCGGCGTAGACATTATCGCGAAACCTCCTGGCAAGAAAATGCAATCAATCACCCTTATGTCGGGTGGTGAGAAAGCAATGACGGCCGTATCGCTCATCTTCTCAATCTTCCTTGTGAAGCCATCTCCATTCTGTCTTCTGGATGAGGTTGATGCTCCACTTGATGATGCCAACGTTGGACGGTTCAATGAACTTCTTCGTGAGATGAGTTCTGAATCACAATTTATTTTGATTACACATAATAAGAAAACCATGGAACTTAATGACACGCTTTACGGCGTGACTATGCAGGAACCCGGCGTCTCTAAAGCCGTTTCAGTGCAACTCCATTAGTGGTTTGTGGACAGGGGAAAAGTAACTTCAGTAAGAGGAAGCTTTCCCCTTTTTTTCCTTCCGGAGACCCCATGAAATTCATTCTCACATTACTTCTTCTTCCAACTCTGGCGAATGCTGCAGGTTTTGTTCCTTCATCATTCAGTGCGAATTTTGAAGAAAGCTTTAAATCTGTGGCCACTGGCAAAGAGAAGAAGAGCTACGGCAAAATCGATTACAAATTCCCTGGTCAGATCCGTTACGAGAAAACCTCTCCTGATGTTTCGAGCTTCTTTAGTAATGGGAAAAAGAGCTGGTACTACGTTCCAGCGTTCGTCGCGACCGAACAAGGGCAGGTGACTGTTCAGAACTCTGGTAAGCTACCTCTTTCTAAGTTTCTTGATTCGATTAAAGATGGCATTGAAGGATCAAAACTTTTCACCGCCAAATATGCAGCAAAAGATCTAACACTCACATTCACGAGAGATATGCAGAAAGAGATGACGATTAGGGAAGTAGTTCTTCATTCTTCTAAAGAAGCGAAGACTGTAACGAAATTGGCCGAGTTTGAAAGTATGACTCTAGTCAGTGAAGATGGGAAGAAAGTTGAGTTGAAGTTTTTAGAGTTGAAAGAAGCTGCTTCGTTTGAGAGCGGACACTTTGAGTTTATCATTCCGAAGAATACAAAAGTTGTGAATCAATAATGCTTAAGACTCTATTGCCGATTATTCTAATAAGATCTTCATCCTGTGCTACCTACCGTACAAACTCTGATATCTCATTCGATTCAATTGATATCAAACCATATACTGGAAAGGTAAAACTTTCTCTTGAACCAATTCTCAACAGAAAACTGACCTCCCTTGGAACCGTAATTGGTGAAGTTAAAAAGCGCAATATTTTAACTAAAGATCCAACAAAGGAACAGGCGAACTACGTGCTTCTGCTTGAAGCTGAAAAGCTCGGAGCCGATGCCGTCATGGATGTGAAATACGATAGCGGAACTGGACTAACGACTTGGGGATATATAGAAGCAACGGGTACTGCTATAAAATTCGATGAGCCTCAAACAAAAAACCCTCCATAGTCGCGTTCTATGAAGGGTCTTTGGGTAGGGTAGGACGTTCGTCCCGAGGAATCTCTCAACTTTGGCTAAATTCCGTAGGCCTGAATCAGAACCGCCAAACCGAAAACGTTAATCATTAAGGTTAAGCCGTAAAAAGTAAGTCCCATAAGTCCGTCCTTTTTTAAGCAGCAATGAGGTTAAAGTTATTAAGACCAGAAGCATCGGTGTCTGAAGTCTGGATCCTGTTACGACCAACACTCGTGATCGAAGTCAGGTCAATATCTAGAGAACAGTCTACATAAATAGTATTTGTTGTAGAAGTCGCTCTCCATGTGCAACCCTCAAAATTGCAGTTCTTAAATTCTGAGCGTCTAATATGTGAGAATTGAAAGCTGCAATTCTCAAAAATGCAGTTATCGAACGTAACCCCCTGAAATTCGCAAGCGTAAAAAACACAATCAACGAAAACGACTTGCTTATAAGAACTCAGGAGGATGCGTGAGCCCGCCAAAACCTGCGCAGAAACAACGATTGAGTCGAGGTGCTCATCTTTAATCATCTGATAGCTATCTGATGAATTTAACTCGTTATTTTGATTTGTCAGCGTGAACATAAAGCCCCCCGGCCTTGCTTGTTTCCTTACTGCAATACTATGGTATTTGACTTGTTGCGTCAAGATATAAAATTGCATAAAGATTTTTTTTTGCATTCCGATAAGAAATTCAAGGGGGTGGACCATGATCCGCTTTAACAACGATTTTCTCGAAAACTTCCTAGCTGTAGTTAGAAAATACATGCAGTTACGAGGTGGTTTAACCCAGAAAGATTTATCAGAAATGATGAATGTCGGGATTTCGACCATGAGTCGATTCCTGAATTTGAAAACCAGCAATGTCGACGAGCAACTCGTGGCAAATCTGATCGCAACTTTGCAAATTCCACTTCACGAGATTATTGATGGAGTGGATGAAGATTCCACTGAGATATTCAAGCGCCTTGTTCAATTTTATAAAGAGCAGAAAGAAACCGATCAGAAGCCAGGTGAGGCTGCCGGAGAGCGTACGCAATCCGAGTTCAATAAAACCAAAACCACAGCAACGATTAATGTGGGCGGGAAAAAAGCTTCAATGCCGTTTGGTGAAACCTCGGCCATGAGTCAGACAAGAACTGATCTCACGATGAGAGACAAGTTAGAAACTCTTTCACCAAGACAGAAGGCTTACTTAAATGACTTTTTAAATCTCGAGCAAAACGACAGAGATTTAATAGTAGATTTAGGCGACACCATATTACGTTACTTCAGATCGAGGAACATGCAATTTTGATTAAACTACTTTTGCTCTGTTTGATAACCACCTCTGCTCTGGCAGCACCTAAAGAAATTGAGGTGTGGTTTCTATCAAATGCAAAAGTCGCTGAACTTCATAACTATTTAAATCGATCTCAGTTTCTCTTTCGATCACCTACAGCGGAACTTCAATGTCAGCCTATGGGGGATCTTTGTTTTGATCCACAATTTGGTCTTTATAAGAAAGACGATCAAGAACATACCGTCGATACAACGACTATCGATATTCCCGGTCCAGTTATTCCAGCAGCTAAATCAGTCGAGCGGGATATGATTGATTGTGATCCCAAAAATTACTTTGATGTCTTCTGTGGAAAGGCCCGTAAAGATGTCCAATTAGTTAGTAAGCTTGATGTTTGGATTGATACCTCGTCGTCTATGAGAGAGTTTGATTTTAGTGATAAGGATGGATACTGCCATCGAAAAGGCCTGGTCTCAGCTCTGGATAAGACTTGCGGATTTAATCAGAAGGCCAATGTGATGGTTTTTGATACTTCTATAAAGCAGGCCGGAGGCATGGATCAGCTTTGTAATAATCAAGGCCTCAATGATTATAAGCGCCTCATGGATTGGATCGAGAGATCGGATGCCCAGAAATTAGTTATCATTACAGATATTTATGAAAATCATGCTGAGTTTTCCGACTACATTGAGAGTAAGCATGGAAAAATTCGTGGGGATAAAGACCCACTGACCGCTGCAAAAATGGTGGAACTCTCGGAAGTTTTAGCTCAGAAGTGTCGATAATTTATTCCTTGCTTTTTAGGTCCCTTAAAACCAAAATCCAGTCATGGGACTTCCACAATTAATTAAATGGTCACAAACCGAATTTCCTTCTCTGCCGTGG
>JBBARF010000152.1:0-7543 GCA_040399925.1 Bacteriovoracaceae bacterium | reverse complement strand
GCCATCTCTTGGCCGAAGACTTTCCTCTTATTTCAAAAGAGCATCTGACTTATACCTTTAAAATTAAAAAAGGGATTAAGTACAACACCAAGGATCTCGCTGGTGCTGGACGCGAACTAAAAGCTCAAGATTTTGTTAACGGAATTAAACGTCTCGCCTTCATGGGTACTAAGTCTCAGGGCTGGTGGCTTTTTGACGGGAAGATTAAGGGTATTAATAAATGGCGTGATGAAGTTCAGACTGATCTGAGCAAATTCTTCGCCACTCCCATCCCAGGATTAACCGCTCCTGATGACCATACTCTTGTCATCCATCTTGAGCGTCCCTATCCCCAAATTCTTTTTGCCATGGCGATGAACTTCACTTCTCCTATTCCTGAAGAGGCGATTCGCGCGACCAATAATGATTTTTCTCTGAAGGCGGTTGGGACAGGAGCATATTCCATCACAAGCTACAACTCGACTCAAGAAGTAACTCTGGTTAAAAATCCTAACTACACCTCAAGTGTTTATCCGACTGACGGCGATCGCCAGTCTCGAGAACTTGGTCTTTTAAAAGATGCAGGAGCGAAACTTCCCTTCGCAGAAAAAATCCGTTTAGTAGTCATTAAAGAAGCTCAAACCGATTGGCTTAACTTTCTGAAGCAGAAAATTGATATGGTGAATCTCACGAAAGATCATTACCATGTCGCCCTCACGATTGATGGCAAACTTAATGATGAGATTAAAAAACAAAAAATCGTACTTCAATCTTCTCCGACTCTCATTTACTGGTGGATTGCCTTCAATTTGAAGGATCCTATTATTGGAAAAAATCTTTTTCTCCGTAAGGCAGTCGCTCATGGAGTGAACATAGATAAGTACATCAAGCTTTTTACTTACAATGTGGCCCAAAAGGCGAACTCGATTTATCCTCCGGGAATTCCTGGATATAATCCTTCGGCTGAACTTCCTTATAAGTATGATGTGAGCCTAGCTAAGGAATACCTGAAACAAGCGGGTTATCCTGATGGTAAGGGACTTCCAACGATCCAATTTGATGTTCGTGGCAGTGATACACGCAAAAGACAAATGGGTGAATTCATCCAGCAAGAACTTCGTGCGATTGGTATAAAACTCGAAATTAACATCAACACCTTCCCGGCATTTCTGGAAAAAGCACGTAGTGGTAAATTACAAATGTGGCAGGGTGGATGGGTTCTGGATTATCCAGATGCTGAAAACGTTCTTCAGCTGCTCTATTCTCCGAACATGGCACCTGGTCCAAACTACTCTCAATTTAGAAATGCTGAATTTGATGAGCTCTTCACTCAACTCAAAGAGATGGAAGACGGTCCAGAAAAACATAAGTTGATGGCGAAAATGGAAACGATCGTGAACAACGAACTCCCATGGGTGATGCAGTATTACTCACGTAACTACATCCTCGTTCACGAGTACCTGAAGAACTACCGGTATTCAGATATCATCTATAACTCGCTTAAATACATAAAACTCGAAGGAAAATAGCACTTAACCGACACAGACACTCCAGTAAAGAGTGTCGGCTAAGTTTTCCCTAGCTCCCTCCGATAAGACCTTTGAGGAATTCACCTGCGAGGTCCCCATGAAATCCTTTATCCTGCTAGCTTCTCTACTTATTTCTGTTCCCACATGGGCGCGGTCATACGTGATCTTTAGTATGACTCAAGACCTATCCATGGGTGCTGATAATGAAGTTATTCGTAAG
Organism: Bacteriovoracaceae bacterium; assembly: GCA_040399925.1. Lineage (GTDB taxonomy): Bacteria > Bdellovibrionota > Bacteriovoracia > Bacteriovoracales > Bacteriovoracaceae > Peredibacter. The sequence goes on along the minus strand of JBBARF010000152.1, from coordinate 5,815 downwards.
AACTACTACATCAATATGGGTTCCGGCCAAGGTGTAAAAAAAGACAGCTTACTGGATGTGTTTAGAATCGTTTCTGTGCAAAATCCTTACGATAATAAAAAGCGTGTAAATTACAAAGTTAAAATTGGAACACTTAAAGTGATCCATGCTTCAGATGAAGCAGCGATAGCCACCGTTGGTGAATATGAAAAGGAAGATGCTCCCATCTTTGATCTCTCACAATTCATGATTGGTGACCACGTCGCTATTAACGTCGACTAAGAACGATCCCAACAATCATCCAGCGGCTTACATTTGAGAATTCTCCCTAAGAGAGTACCCTGATCAAATTTCTGCATCTGTACGTACATGAGATAGTCTTCATTTTTTTTAATCTCGAAATCTTTTCTGCCACTAAGAATCACCTTTCGGAGTGATTCTCCGGCGCAGACTCCTCGAAAATGAAAAACATAAGTGTTCTCATAATGATTGAGTTTAATGACACGTAAACATTTAGAAACTATAATGACTGTCTTCATAGATGCCGATAGGTGCAATATAAGAACCAAGAAGTTAGGAGTTAAGCCTGTTTATTTACAGAGTTTTAACGCATAACAAAAAACAAAAGGACGAGGGATCATGCTTACAGGTCCACGCACCCTGGGTAGATTGCTAAAACTCAGAATAGATAAATCATCAGACAAGTACGCCATTGGATGGATTGAAAATGATGAAGTTAAAAATATCACTTTTAAACAATATAAGAATCAGCTTGAGATTTTAGTTTGTGGATTAAATAAATTGGGACTTAACATTGGCGATAAAGTTGCTATCCTTGCTCAGACTTGCAAAGAGTGGCACTACTTTGATACCTCTATTATGGTTTCACGCGCTGTTTCGGTTCCAATCTATCCAAGCTATCCGCCTCATGAAGTGAATCAAATTTTTCTTCATTCTGATAGTTCCATCATTATTGTTGAAAACGATAAACAGATGGAAAAGATCATTCCCTATCTCAAAGACTGGACAAATTTACGTTTGATTATCTCTTTGATTGATTTGTCTGAAGATACACTTAAAAAGTTTCGAAACTCTTACTCGTATTATTCGATGAAAGATCTTGTTCGCATTGGGACTGAAGAACTAAAAACTCAACCTGATTTTTTTGAAACCAGTATTAAAAGCGGACTGCCTGAAGAAGTGGCCACCATCGTTTATACTTCTGGCACCACTGGAGAGCCTAAAGGTGTTGTGATCACTCAGCATGCTTTCACCACGATGCTGATCAATATTGATAAAACCATTCAAGGTGCTTTTAATCATCAGGATAAGACACTGGTTTTCCTTCCTCTTTCTCACGTTCTTGGAAGATGCGATTCTTTTCTGCCACTTATCTTTGGTTGTCAGTCTGTATACGCTGAATCACTGGAAAAAATCATTCCGAACCTGCAGATTGTAAGACCTACTATTATGATTGCGGTACCTCGGATTTTTGAAAAAATTTACGCCAAGGTCATGGATCAAGTTAATTTAGGGAACGTTGTTGAAAAACAAGTGTTCAAACTCGCTATTCGCTCAGCTGAAAAATATTTTGAAAAAGTTGATCAGGATCTTTCTCCAGGTTCATCAGATATTCTGGAATATAAACTCGCCCAAAAAATTGTTTTTGATAAAATCTATAATCAGTTCGGTGGAAAAGTTCGTTATTTCGTTTCTGGCGGGGCGCCTCTTTCAAAACAAATTATTACTTTTTTGAAATATGCCAATCTCACTATTCTAGAAGGCTACGGCCTGACCGAAACAATCGCTCCATGTTGTCTGAATCCTCTTTCCAAGCAAGTTGCAGGTACTGTTGGACGTCCTATGGGGGATGTTCAAATTTCTTTTGCCTCGGATGGCGAGATTCTGATTAAAACAGATGCTATGCTCAAGGAATACTACAAGAATCCAGAAGCGACCCAAGAGTCCATTAAAGATGGCTGGTTTTACTCAGGAGACATTGGTGAGTTTACTCCCGAAGGCTACCTGCGTATTACCGACCGAAAAAAAGATCTGATCAAGACGAGCGGTGGTAAGTATATTGCCCCTCAAAAAATTGAAAACCTCGCTAAGCTCCAGCCTCACATCTCCCAGATCGTCGTAATTGGCGACGGTAGAAGGTTTGTTTCTGCCCTGATTGGTATTGAGAAGGAACGATTTATTTCGATGTTGGATGAAATGGGCCTTCCTAGCGACTGTTCTGTTCAGGATCTGGCCAAGCATCCTAAAGTACGTGAAGTTCTCGAAAAAGAGCTCGCTGTGGTGAATACTGAACTGGCGCAATATGAAACGGTAAAGAAATTCACCATCATTGGCGAAGAATTTTCGATGGATAATTACCTGACACCTTCGCTGAAAGTGAAACGAAAGGTTGTCTCAGAGCATTATAAAGAGGCCATTGAGGCGCTGTATCAATAATCTCCTTTGACATAAAAGCCTAAGTCTTTTAAAAATGGAGATTCACTTATCCCCGAACGAGGTATCCCATGGCACGAGTCACCGTTGAAGATTGTTTAGAGCATGTTGAAAACCGTTACGAACTAGTTCATTTAACTGCAAAGCGTGTGAAACAACTTCGTGAAGGTGAAGATGCTCAAGTAAGAAGCAAGAACAAAGAAGTTGTTACTGCTCTTCGTGAGATCGCAGCTGGAAAAGTTAAGCACACTCTTAAATCAGAGTACGATTCAGACGAGTTTTAATTTTGATTTTTTAAATCATCAGATAAAAAAGCCACCTTCCGGTGGCTTTTTTTATTTCTGGGTCCCGAGAAAGTATTCATCCGTACACTGCTTAAAATCCTGACAGTCTAAACTTTTATAAGCAGGAGTTGCACATTCATTATAAGAAGAGACGAGAATCGAGCAAGATCCGGCCACAATACGGGCCCAGTGATTGGGATAAAGAAAACTCTCCCCCGTCCCCTTCTTACTCAGGATCAGTGATCCATTCTCTAGCCGGTAACCATCCTTTTCAACTTTAGCTGAATAATTTTCAACACCAGTGTATGAAGGACAGGTTGTGCGTACACTATCCGGTGATGCAATCGCTGCGAGGATAACTTTCCGCTGCTTCATACAAGCAACATTATCTGCAGGACAACTACATGACATAGAAGATAAATAGACCTTCTTGGAAACCGGCGAGAGTTCACGATTTTCAACAACAAAAGAAGTCTCATCGGATGAAAGAAGAGACATCGCTCGGTCCGGATTCGTCAGTGATTTAGCATCAACCAATCCACCGCTCATTTGAGGAGGTTTGCAAAACTTTGTTCTAAAATCCACATCCACGGCATCATAAATATTAGGAGCGAGATAAATATTTTTTAAATTATCCTCTGATAAACTAAGTATGTTTTGACAGTTTTCGTCACACTTACACGTAAGTTCTCTAGCACTCGCACGTGCATAAACGATTCTAGGATTTTTCATAATCGTTGAAACTTCTGGAACTACCCGGCAAGCATACGTATTACCTGCAACAATTGATGGCTCTTTATATTCGTCGCAAAGTCCAAGTAGATGAAGGATCTCGTGAGTAATTTCGCCGCAGTTTAATTCATCGGTATACATCTCTGCATTGGCGCGCATGCCACCTTCAATCTTGATATCTACAGGATCAAGTTTTTTAGGAAGAGCTTCTGCCTCATCCGGAGTTAGCGCATTGATCTGTAATGTCGACCCGTCAGGGCCCCGAAGATTTGGAGTCGCGATCTCAAGACAGCCTTTAACTTTTTTCATCATGTCGGCAGGACTTGTTTTTCCCGTATCACCTAGGATGAAATTAATATTTAAAAAAACCTGATACTTATCAGTTTCAGTTCTCTGCATGTAGTGATCTTTAACACTAATGCCTGAGCTGGCACTGTATCCACGAATACGACGAGACTTACCAACACCCAAAGGCTCACATTCATTGGCCGCTGAACTCGAAAATAATTCCTCTGGAGCACATTGAAGAAGACTGGTTGCTCCCCACGTAGAATTGATACTTGTCACCAACAACAGCAGTAGAAATTTATTCAACATAAAGAATTCCGTAGTCTTTATCTAAGCAGTAAGTAGGCTTATTTTGATCCTTACAGTAGAACTTGAAATTAAAGTTTTCTTTGGCGAGAACCTTAGCGTCTTTTACAACACTCTTCGTTTTTAAATCTGAAGAGAAACTTACTCCCTCTTCGAGAACCCAAGGTAGTGCCTGCAATTCAGCAAAAACTTTTCCCAGTGTTTTATACATCGGCGAATCTTGACCCACTTTCATTCCCTCCAAGATGAAGAATGCTTCGTGCGGTTTAATCGCAGCCTCAGATTTGGTCTGAGAAAGTTTAAGGATCAGAGAATTTAAACTTTTAATCGGTCCTTCAGTTTTTTGAACTGGAACAGAAAATTTTCCAAGATTATAGTTTTTTTTTGTATCAAAGAGATTTGACGTTTTCTCTAAGGTGCTCTTCTTTTCATCGAGTTGAAATTCAACTTTAGACGAACCCTCAATACCTGAACGCAGTTTAATAAAGGTCACAGACTCAGCTTTAAGTGGGATAAAAAAGATTAGAATTGCGAGTGTAAAAAAGGTTCTCATTCTCCAATGATAAACCGGTTTTGAGAGAGGGAATAGCTGGGGTAAAAAAGAGAAGGGCCCTAAATAGGGCCCTTCAGATTAGCGTTTTTTTAAAGCGATTTTGAGGACTTCATCAAAGTGTTTTACTGGATGAAATTTCATGCCTTTACGGTGTCTTTCAGGGACTTCCTTCAGATCTTTTTCATTTTGCCAAGGAAGGATGATTTCTTTGATTCCTGCACGTTTAGCAGCCAGTACTTTCTCCTTGATACCACCAACCGGCAAAACTTTCCCAGTCAGACTTAATTCTCCAGTCATAGCAACGTCACCTCGAACCATCTGGTTTGTGGCCAGAGAGTAAAGAGCAAGGGCCATCGTAATACCTGCAGAAGGTCCGTCTTTAGGAGTCGCACCTGCTGGTAAGTGAAGGTGAATTTCGTGTTTAGCTAAGAAGTCTGTGGCCTCTTCCGGATTAGGGGCCGGAACTACAGGAGCTGGAGTATGGAGAGCATCCGTAACTTTCTTCTTAGAAACTTTTTTCGATTTGGCTTTTGCCGCTTTCGCCAAATCTTCAACTTCAATTTGAGCTTGAAGAACTTTCTTTACATAACTGTACGCCAGATTAGCAGACTCACTCATTACATCACCCAATTGACCGGTGAGTTTAAAGCCGCGACCTTTCAGCGGGATAGTTTCAATGAAGAGTATGTCTCCACCAAATGATGTCCAAGCAAGTCCGGTAACAATTCCTGGCTGAAGTGGTTTAGATGCTTTATCAGTCTCAAAACGTTTCGGTCCGAGAACTTTTTCAAGGTCTGCAACAGTTGGAGCATATTTTTTGAAGCGTTTACTTGAAACTTTTTCAAGAGCAGCACGACGACAAAGTTTTGCGATCAATTGCTCCATCACACGCACACCGGGCTCTCGAGCATAATCAGAAACAAGCGCCTTCATCACAGTCACACCAAGCGTAAACTCTTTAGCAGATAAACCATGCTTTTTGAGCTGCTTAGGTATAACCCATTTAGTCGCGATATTGATTTTTTCTTCAATCGTGTAACCAGAAAGTTCAATCAACTCCATACGATCCATAAGTGCTTCAGGGATTTCACCAACATAGTTGGCGGTAGCAATGAAGAGAACTTTTGAAAGATCAAAAGGAACATCCAGATAGTTATCAATGAATGTTTTATTTTGCTCAGGATCCAAGACTTCAAGCAAAGCTGAAGCTTGGTCACCT
>JBBARF010000151.1:0-7579 GCA_040399925.1 Bacteriovoracaceae bacterium | reverse complement strand
ACACTCATCAGCATTTTGACCATATCCGCGGTAATAGTGAACTTCAGGACGTTTTTAAAAGTCCCATTAGTAAACTCAAAGGCTCAGGGAAAATTCAGTTAAATGAACAGCACCAGATTGCCGCACTGGCGACTCCGGGGCACACCATGGATCATGAAGTTTTTGTCTGGAAGGATGGCAACAAGAGTGTCGCTTTGTTTTCAGGAGATACCCTCTTTAATGCGGGCGTAGGTAACTGCAAGAACGGTGGCAATGTGGATATGCTCTACACCACGACAGGAAAACTGATTGCTGAGCTCCCTAAGGAGACGCTGCTCTATCCCGGACACGATTACGTGAAGAGAAACCTCGAGTTTGCTCTACAATGCGAACCAGATAACCTGGTCGTCAAAGAGCGACTGAAAGAAATGGAAAGAGAGCCGGTTGAAAAACGACGCAATTTTACGCTGGCCCAAGAAGCAGAGGTTAATCCCTTCCTGAGGCTAAATGCTGACGGAGTTAGACAAAATTTGAATCACTCACAGTTTACTGATGAAGAGTTGTTTAAGAATCAATTATTTCATAAACTCAGGTCAATGAGAGATAACTGGTAAAGAAAGGATTGGATCATGGTCACTAAAAAGAAAACGGTAAAAAAAACAGCAACTAAAAAAGTAGCGAAGAAAGTCACAAAAAAAGTTTCAAAGAAAGTTGTCAAAAAACAAGATGCTGAAGTTATTAAATCCGGCTCTCTTCAGATTGGCGATTTCGCTCCTGAATTCTCTCTGCATGACCAGAATGGTAAATCAGTTTCACTTAAAGATTTCAGAGGACAAAAAGTGGTCGTCTATTTTTATCCTAAAGCTCTGACTCCAGGTTGCACTACTCAGGCCTGTTCTCTGACAGACTCAAAAGCGGAACTCAAAAAACAAAATATTGTGGTACTTGGGATTAGCGCAGATCCGGTTAAAAGACTGAAGCAGTTTGAAGAAAAATATAAACTGAACTTTGAATTACTTTCTGACGAAACAAAGAAAACCATTGAAGCTTATGGATCTTGGGGTCTTAAGAAATTCATGGGACGTGAGTTTATGGGAATTCTTCGCCAGACCTTTTTTCTGGATGAAAAAGGGAAAGTGATCCACATCATGCACAAGGTAAACACCAAAACTCACCACGAAGATGTGCTGAAGTTCTTCAAGAATCTAAAATAACCTTTTCTTCTATGACGTCTAAACGGAACTCTGATTGCAATCTAGCGATCAGGGTCTTCACATTCTCTCTCGATTCGATAGGGGCACGCAGTTCAATATCTCGGTACTGACCCTTCAAAGACTCATCAACTGTTGAGTAAAAACAGAGGCCTTCGTTAGATTCGAAAGTAAAATACACAAAATAGGCATCGTCTTTCGCCACCCGAATAATGGAGTAGTAGAGCTCTTTTGTCTGCTGATAGGTATGCGGCATTAGAATCCTTGACGAGATGTGATTAGGAATTAAAATAAAAGATAAGGAAAGTCAAAAAATTTAAGAAGTTATGTCATGGAGGACGCTTTGAAATATAGCCTGTTACTCGCTCTTGCGTCTGTATTGCTTATGAGCTCGTCGTGTTCATGGTATCGCAGTCTTGAAAGATCACTTGTTGAAGATGACCAAAAGCAGGCTAAGGCCCGTCCTGTCACTCGTCAGCAGTATGATCAACTTCTTGTTAAGTATGAAGAGCTTTCAAAAAAATACGAAGAGTTAAAAGAAGGTAAACCTAAATCTTCTCTCGTTGATGAAATCAATAACACACAATCAGAAAACTTTTCTCAAGGTGTAGGCAATGTCGAAACGGTTAATTTATTTCCAGCTGGGAATGAAGCTAACCAGGCAGTGCCTTCAGATGTTGAGTCACAACTCGGACTTTTTCGTCGTGGTTTAGCTCTTAAAAATTCTAATCAAGGAGAAGCTACAAAAATTTTCCAAGAACTCGAAGCTCAGGGTGTTCCTGCCGTTAAGGTAAGAGCAAGACTTCAGATAGGAGAATTACTTCTTGGAAAACAACAATACGATTTGGCCCTTCAGGTCTTTGAAGATATCATCAACAAGAGTTCATACTCAGGTGCTGTCCTTGATGCTTTAAGATATGCCGTTGTATGTACTGATAAACTTGGTATTCAGAATAAAAAAGATCAATACACTTCCATGTTAGTGGATGTGTTTGAAACTAATTAAGGAACACGGGTAACTGGTGAGAAAAGAAACCACATTTCTAATTGCTCTGCTCTTACTCGCGAATGCAACTCCTGTTGCCTGGTCACAGGAGGATTCTTCGACTGAAGACTTAGAGACTCTCTTGGATAGTGCTGAAGCTGGCTCCGGTGGTGAAGTTTCTGATTCTGCTGCAGCGGAAACAGAAGCCGCTGTTGTCACTCCTCCTCCATCTGATACACCGGCCTCTGAACCGGTCTCATCTGAGACTGTGGATATCAATACAGAATCTACCACTCCGGTTGAAACAACCGAGACTGCAGATACTACTGAACCTTCGCCAGTTTCTGAACTGGGTGATTCAGCTGATGGGGTAGAAGAATCGGCCAGTGATATGGCACTTGCTCCACTTGATGAAAAAGATTTCGCTAATGATGATCTTGAAGAATTAAAAAAAGATATCGGATCTGAGGATAAAGAACTCACTGCAGGCAAAGAAGAAATTAAAAAACAAGATACGGCGAAGACTCCTGATTCGCCTGATAAAACTCCGACTCTGGTTGAGAAGAAACCCGAAGAGCCGGCAGTCTTTGATGTTGGTCGTGAGGAGCGCGAGCTTCTTACAATTGCACAAAACATTCAAGGCCAGATTTCAGATTCAGAATGGAATGAAGTTGCGACAGCTGCGAAAGCGAGTTCATATACAGTTGTAAATAATGACTGGCTCTTTAAAATCTCAAAAAGATTTTTCGGTTCAGGATTTTACTATCCTAAAATTTGGTCACTAAACTCATACATCACCAATCCTCACTTTATTGAACCGGGAATGATCCTATCATTCACGACAGGAAGTGGTTCGAATGCTCCGGAAGTAAAACTCGGGACTTTCACTGATGATGAAATCAATTCAACACCGGGTTCAACAGGCAATTCTAACGCATCTGACCTCGCCAACTTCGGAGATGATGTTAAGCCGAAATGGCTTGAAGAAAAAGCAGAACTCGAAAATCAAGGGATCTACTTTCAATATGCTTCTGAAGAAACCATGGAAGATCTCACGAAAGTTGGGGCGCAGGCCCTTAACCGTGAGTACGAGAACTACGATCCTCCACGCAGTGAATTTGATGTTATCATTCCTAAAAACTACGATAAAAACGGTTTTGATAAATTTTCTCGAATCTATTACACCTTCAAAGAAGGCTTTTACCTCAATACGTTTATCTCAACTAACATCGTTCAGGATTTCGGTGCTATTACCAATGGTCCGGATGAAAACATTTTCTTTATTCAGAGAGACCGCGCTTACGTGAAATTCGATGAATCCATTAACGCTTTGGCCGGTGATAAGTTCTCGATCTATACCTCGGGCGGAAAAGTTAAACATGCCAACTCTGATCGTCAGGGTTACAAATACACGATCGTGGGTCAGGTAAAACTCATTCGTAAGATCAAAGATAAATGGGAAGTAGAGTTTGTCGAAGTTTCCGGAACTCCTCAACGAGGCGACCGTGTAACAGCGTATACTCCGAAAATTGATCGAATCACGAAAACCTATAACTCCAAGATGATCGAAGCTGCGATTCTTGCTTCATACGAACCTATCCAGACTCTTCTTGGTGGTGGATCAGTGATGTATCTAGATCGCGGTCGCGCCGATGGTGTTGAACTCGGAAACGTTCTTGAAGTCTTCGGATTTAAAGATCGGGCGACAGGACGTAATATTACCGATCAACCAACCTATAAATTGGGCGAGGTAACGGTTATCTCTCTGACTGATAACTTTGCTACGGCCTTGGCCACAAGCTCAGTACGAGACTATTACGTAGGTGATATCGCGATCACTAAAACCAAAGACTCATTCCTAAGAGAGCAGAAAGCTAAGACTGCTCGTTCTAAATCAGAGAAAGAACTCCTGGGAGGAAGAGCTCTGGAAGAACTTGATGTTGAGTTGAATCTCGAAAACTTGAACGATGATCTCTTGAAGCAAGCTGATAAGATCCAGTTAACGGAAGATGAATTGGCAGAACTTGAACGTCAGGAACGTGAGAAGTCGGTTATTAAAGATTCTGAACGCGATCTGAAATCTCTTGAACGTCTCGAAAATGAGATCGAACAAGCAGAAGGCATCCTTAACGATGCTAAACTCGATGAGGATAAGCTTCTCGAAGAAGAGAACCTTAACGATATCGAAAAGAAAAAAGGCAACGTCGATCAGGATTCGCTCGATGAGATCGAAGAAAATCTCGGGAAACGTTACGTCGATGAAGACCTCAACTCGAAAGACAATCCTTACGGATTGACTGAATTCGACGTCGAAGAGGTTGATGAACTCCTAAATACCGAAAAAACTGAAGAGAAGAAGTAGGGCGAACCCCTGCTTCTTCATATTCATCTTGTCTGACGCGCTAAGCTTGCAGTAAATTATTTGCAACGCACCCTTAGCTCAGCTGGATAGAGTAGTTGGCTTCGAACCAATTGGTCGGGGGTTCGAATCCCTCAGGGTGCGCCATTTTCAAAACTAGACGAACTATTTATACGACACTCCATCATCTACGAGCACATAGCGGATCTTTGTACTTCGGATTCATAAACTCGTTCTTTGTTGAATAGATTTGTCGAGAGAACTCCGAGTTGATCTCTTGCTTCTTTAAGAATTGAAGTGAATCTTCCTTCACTGTAAAAATGATTCCAGATGATGCACATGGGGCCTTGCCACCGCTCCAATTGGCTATTCCAATTTCAGGAAATCCATCATCGTTTAAATCCTCAGCAAATTTGTCTTTAATGACAGGGATAAAATTAGCTTGATACCAGAGTTCATCATATTCATTAACAAACGTCTTATCCCAAAGGATCTTCCCATTGTTTGTCATAAAAATACGAGTTTTGCTAAAGGCTTCTTCGCTGTGTGAATGATAGGAAATTAACACCTCATTTCCATTGGAAAGTTTTAAGAATCTCTTCTCTTGCAGAGCTTCGACATAAGGATCAGGGTTATTTGCGAAAACGTTCAACGACAGAGTCATTATAAAGGTTAAGTACTTTGTGAGCATAGGCTTCTCCATCTTCATTCCAGAAATAGTAACCTTTAAGCATATTAAAAAGATTTTTCTTTGCGCCAGTTCTGGGTTTTGTAAATTTATAACTTAACCAGCGAATGCCAGCTGCGATATTGATTAAAGGATCAGTTAGATCGACCATATCAAGATCAAGGAAACTATCTCTCAGTGCATGCTTAGACTCTTTAGATTTTCCATTGAGATCTTCTCTGGTTTTATTAGTGATTTGCATTAAGCCAGTGGCGGAACTTCCTGGTAGCTTTGTTCTGACTGATGGTCTGAAGCGAGACTCAATTGCGATAATGACTTTTATCAAGAAAGGATCGAGATCATCCGGAAATTTTAATCCTTGCTCTTTCCAAAAGTTAAGCCAGAATTGGATGACTGAATCAAGCTCAGGAAATTCCCCGTAACCTTTGACCTTGCCAAGATTTGGATATTCTCGATCTCCGTGCCAATAGAGAAAGAGAAGATTTTCAGGGAGAAGGACAATTTTTTTCCACGGTTCTTGCGAATATGGGCCTTAACAAAATACTTAATACGATTCTTGGAAATTCGGGCCTGCCGGGCAACAACATGAGAGCCTGAAGGCGCCATTTTCATAATAGCTGGTCGAGAGATTAAAGACATATTTACTAACTAACTTTTTTAAAATTAAAACCAAATTCGAAATGACCACCACAAGCAGCGGCGATACGGGCCAGTAGTGGAATGGAAGGGACTCTCTTGTCAGAACCACCTTCAAGTCGAGCGATCACACTTTGAGTTGTTCCAATAAGTTTGGCAAGCTGTAACTGTGTAAGGTTGGCCTGAAGACGGGCCGTTCGGACAACATGAGCAATCTCTGTCTTTGAATGTTCTTCTTCATAATGAATACGTATATCCTTATCCTCAAGGAGCTTTTTGAAAAACGGTTTTGCTAGTTTAAATGGTTTCTTTGTTTTCATAGTCCTAAAACCTCTCTCATTCTTTTTTCTGCTAGTTCTAAATCACTCGTAGGCGTTTTTTGAGTTTTCTTTTTAAATGCATGTAACCAGACCATAGTATCTGATTCGATCATAACGTAAGCTATCCGGTAACCGCCACTTGCAGCATTAAATTTGATTTCCCAGAGTTTTCCTCTTAATTGGCGAAATTGAACCCTAGGACAACTCAGTCCATGCTTCTCAATTCCATCAAAAACGTCAGCAAATCGAGCTTGGTCTGCTTTTGGAAGTGTTAGAATAAAATCTTCAATAGGATTTTTTCCAGATACTTTTTCATAAAAGGCAACTTTCATAACGCCAAGTATAGCCACTTGGCTATACTTGGGTCAAGGCATTTTTAATAAAACTTTTTCTTCTTCGGTGAGATTGGCATGCCTAAAGTCATTTTTAAGCATCCTGGCCAATTACTCGTGGATAGCGGTCTTAGACCGACCAAAGTATTGGGCTAGTTCTCGTTCTGTTTTGCCCTGAATAAAGCGAAGAAGTGCCAGCTCCCTCAGATTCACCCTTGGCGCAACCCACTCAACCTGGTAAATTCTTTGAAAGGCTAGTGGTTCGTCCAGTTTAGAACCGCGGGCGCCACTTCTTTCATTTGAAAATCATCCATCTTCACAATCGGCCTCTCGACTCCTTGTCGGTCACGTACATTAAGTACGCTCCCTTCGCGTCACTCGGACCTCATGTGAATCTGAATAATTTTGAAATGAAAGAAGGGGAAATGAGGTGCTGACGCTCAAGGGGGAGGGAGTAGATACAAGTCTTTTTTGGAAATAATTTCTTTCAACAAAACGACAGGTGTTTTCCCTAGGAAAAGGTCTTGTTTCCAATTTGTGTTAGGTGACAACTTATCCACGAGATTAAGTATTAAGGAACCGCTTGCATAAACATTCATGGTCTCAAGTGTGGTATAGGGAACTTCCAAATACAATCCATCAATAGCGACAAGATCCTCGGGAATTAATAAGTTTGCTTGAAGTAAACCTTGATGACCTACCCAGTGAGCAGAGCCTTCGAGTCTTTCATGATTCGCGAGATAAGTATCACATGCTAAATGTTCGGACCCATTTCCTCTTATGTTAAATAAGAATTCTTTTGATATCTTTAATAGGTCTTCTTTTCGATAATTTGAAGAATGAATGTGGCTAAGCTTCGATCTCCACCAGACGAGCTCATTTTGATACTTCTGTTCCCAAGCCGCATTTCCTGTTCTGCAGAACTCCTGGTCGCCTTCAGACTCTTGGTCGACGGTATTCTCATGTAGGTGGTTCTGGTCCTGAATAGATTATTTCTTCTGAAAAATTTAATTGCATAAATTGTTCGCCTTTAAGTAACCCTTCGTTCAAAAGATGTAATTTTTTTCTT
>JBBARF010000150.1:0-7584 GCA_040399925.1 Bacteriovoracaceae bacterium | reverse complement strand
GTTCAGCTTAGATCCAGAAATACGATCTCGTGAAATAAAAATAGCGTTAGAACGATATATTCGACAAGTTGAACCTACTATCTATGAGTCTATTGAACAACGATTTCAAGACAACGTTGACTGGGATCCCTTCACCAAGTATCCAAAACCTAGATCTTCATTCTTACGTTGGCATCGTTGGAGATGCTACTTCCGAAATAGGCTGTTACACTTCACTTCTGAAAAATTCAAGGAAACTTTCTGGCCAACATTTAATGAAGTTCCAGAAGGACCACCTCTATGGCGACCAATCGATGAAGATCGAACTCGCAAACGTGATTGGTTCATTCTACGTTCTGACTTGTCGCAATATCAAAAGTTGGTCCATGGATTCAATGATGACAACATACCACTAGACAACAATGTGCCCAATCATGACATTGTCTTTTGGGAGCAAGTACCACTATGGCACCGACCTACTTCACCTGATATCTTCGGATATCATGATGAAAATATTTCATTCTTTCAACCAGTCACGAGACATTGGAATGATGCCTTCATAACACCGGTCAGAGAGGCTACTACGTCAAGAGGAACAAGACTATCTCGATACTTACATCGCCCTAATTCCACGTGGGGGAGAGTCGCCCAGAAGATGGAGGAAGCTCAAACTATCGCTTGGGGAACAGGATATAACCCGAGTGCACCGTTTGATAATGGATGGGGTTCTGATACCACACCATCATCACCACCAGCACCTAAGAAGCAGAAAGTTGAGCACAAAGAAGAATCTTCAGACGATAGCAACGTGGAACCTAAGGCATCGTAAACATTGATGAACAACGAGAAACGTCAAAGACATACGATGCATCATTAATAGGCAACCTTTAAATTCGGATGTGCCTGTTCTACAAAACAATTTCTATGTTGAGTATCTGGAATAATAGATTTCAGACGAATCAAACTATTTTGAGTATCTGAAATAATTGATTTCAGACGAATCAAAATAACAGCCAAGTATCTGGAATGTGTGATTTCAGACATAGTGCTGCAGGATGATAATGAACTATACGAAGATTGATAGACTAATTATCATACCTTAATAATGACTTATGCTATAACATTATCATGATAGTCTATAACAGACACGAGTATGATAATGAAAAAGATAGCATGAGACCTATCCCATGAACGATTACGAATGACTCAGTTGTTCGTATCGGGGGAGTGTGAACGTTATATAGTGAGCATCAGATAGATTATATTACAAACCAACACCATACTGGTATAGTACATGGTTGATATATCAATGTATGCGGGCAAGTATATATACTAGGAGTGCATAGATACAGGTAGTGCATATAAAGATATTATGAATACGTATAAAGTATATATATAAGTATATTTATATACTGGGACGAGAACAGTACCCGAAATATATATATATGTAAGAATACTATACTATGCATACGTAAACAAGACTATATCACTAGTGTGATAATACAAAAGAATATAATCTATGCTCCAATACCGTATGATAACAAAGATTAGTATATAAAGAATATATATATTAAAGATATATATATTTACAAAGATATACTAATAATTAAAACGGTAACGTCATAAGGATACTCCGAACTGAGTAAATGAGAATTACCAGTAATATGACGGAACAAGTTCACTTAAGATATGTAAATAATTCTGGCAGTATACATATAGCTAATGTGATGAGGGGATGCCCGAATCACGACTGGCCACGTGCCTTTGATAGACATGTCAAAGCTAATATATGAATATCTGTATGAGAATAGATTTACATATTAAATTGAGGTGGTTAGATTTTAGATAAAGGATTTGTATTGACATAGTCATAAGTATATATTATGATAGAATATAGTGTTAGAATCTAAGAATGGATTCATAATCTAGAACACTATCGTATTGACATAATATATTATTGGCTAAATACTAATATCATCAAGAAAGGATGATATGAGAATATATATATTTAGTATATATAAACAAAGTCAATACAAATAAGATCCAGGAGAATTAGTGTTTATACTAGACTAAGTATATGGATCAAATTCTAAAATAAATGACACACTTAGTTAATATCGAGTTATATATATAAAATATCGCCGGTCAGTAAATGACAATGTATATAATTCAGATTATATATGGATTAGTATGATATGAATATATGACAAGTTTAACTAATGTGGTAAATCAATATGACAATATATTATTCAAATATATAAGTCTAACTCAAAAGAATTTAGAAGTTATAAGAACTCTAAATTGTAAGCATATTGAAAATATTATATGATTTTCAAAATGATAATGTCATAAAATATTTGACATGAAAATATTTGAGTTAAATATATTGTAAAAGCATTTTGACAACGAACTATCATACGTTGGAAGAATATTGAAAAATAAAGATTCAATATTGCAACGACCAAAGTAATAATACGATTGGATCAATAATGATGTCTAAAGCATATTATTGGTCAAGTATTAATTTGAAGATTGTCGAAATGTCTTTGTCGGACTTGTCGACGTCTCACATGATTGAAGAAATCGATGGGACCCAAACAAGACCAACGAACAAGACAAAGGGCTCTCCACCCAAGTAGTTTTCACTGCTGCCATCGCCAAGATCTTTTCCATCTCTTTGTCGTTTGAGTACCTATCGTCTGTGAGCTCTTCTGTGTGCTCGGTTGAGGGGCATTAGTCTACCAGCGAAACTCTTTTAGAGAGAGAGCTTTCGAACAAGGGGCAACACGCCTCCCTGTTCCGAATAAGGCGCTCTCTCTCTAAGTTTCACAGTCAGCTACTGTCTGCTTGGTTTGTGAGAGCCTGTCATTCAACATGCCCAAAGAGACAGAGGATGTTCAAGCAATGGAAAAGGAGTCCATTTTGTTTCACGGTGCTGGAGGTAAAGTCACGTGGACTGAATTTGAGAAGACAATTGCGCGCTATTTCAGGCTGAAATATGGATCAGAAATAGGTGAAATGTTATGGAGAAATGAAATGCCTGTCATTGAAGGAGACGATGCTTTGGATAGAAATGAGTTCAAAGAGCATTGTCAGATAGTGCTGGAAGCAATTTCAATTTCACAACCTCAGCGCTATGCGACATTGAAACCTCAGAACTCTGGGTTCTGGGAGGTCGATTGGCATCTTAAATGGAGAAAGCAGGAATGGAGAAGGATGATTGATATAGTATCAATGAAGTGCAGAGGACAAGCTCTGTTGGTGGTTGAAGACCTATCAATCGATGACGCGGCAAGGTTACGAAAGCACCTGGTTAAGCATTTCGGGGGAGCAAGCGAAGATGTAAAAGAACGTGAATTGCTATTCGACGAAGGACTCCCTGATAAACCCGGTGGAAAAGCCTTTCCTAAGGGTGTTGATATAGAAGTCAAATTACGTCAGATCAAGTCTGAATGGATTGAGCTCACCCGAATGTGTCCAATAGAGGACAGACCAACCTATGAGTATGCGAAGGAAAGGACTATGGTGAAGGTCATAATGAAACACATTCAACAGACCGAATACGCGAAGCCGCTAAAAGAACTTCTACAAGAGATGAAAGTAGAAAGGATGGTAAAGCGTAAGATTGAGGGAGGTGGTGAGCAAGGTGACGTTGATGAAGTTGACATTGATGATTGGGAACCCCGGAACAATAAAGACAGTTGGCTGCCCTCGTTCGAACGACTGCGAATGAAGCTAATAAGTCATTACAAAGAACGGAAATATCTTGGAAATCAACGTCAAGACGATGACAAGAAGAGGTCTTTACCTTCTATGGTCAACAAGATCATTGACAATACCGTTAAAGTGATGCTAGCGCCGGCTTTTGGATTAAAACCGCAAGATCGAGGAAGAAGTTTTCAACGGAATCAAGGAACGAAAAGGCACAGATCTTCAAGTTCCGGAAAGAATGATATGAAAACAGGTGATGGAAATCGACGTGATAACGAAAAGAAACCGAAGTGCTGGGCCTGCGGAGAAATTGGACACAGGTCAACGGATCCCGAATGCAAAGCACCTCATGGAACATTACACAAAGATGCACCAAAGAGAGCTAAGACCTCTCATGCTCGAAATGAGAAGAAGGATTACAAGAGCAAACGTGAAATATGCAAGTTTTACAGAGATACTGGCAAATGCAAATTTGGAGCAAAGTGTAAATTTGAGCACGATCAACACAACGGATCAAACTTAAAGAACCTGACTTCTCAGCAGCGATCCAGCATTAATGCCTTGAAGGTCGATCTTAAGAAGCAACTTCAAAGCGGAAATGATATTGCAAAAGCAGTAAATCCATTTCTTATGATCAGAACCATTCCAAGAGAGTGTGATGAGAATTGTGTGATTGATACCTCAATGCTGAGCACGGTATTGGTCGATGAAACCGAATTTGCATTTGACACCGGTTCAGGTGAAGGGATATCCGTTCATCGGAAGGATTTCGTATATCTCGATGAATCGGAAGAAGCTAGGAAATCAGTAAGGATCAATGGACCAAGTTGTGGTGCTCCATCGTGTCTTGGGAGAGGACCTTTAGTATTCACGTTTGATATCAACGGAAGAAAAATGGGCCTATTACACCCGCGTGGCATATTGGCTGAAATACCTTCAGGTGGAGCTATTTTTAGATTGGTGTCTGCTCTTAAAATGAAACATAATGGAATTCGTTATATTACTGGTGAATATAATGAACCAGACTATATTCAATGTCTAAGAAGTGGTGTGCTTATCCCAACGGAATCAAAAGGGAACATATTAACCATTAAGACTTCCGGATTTGCAAATGAAATTTTGGATTCGGTCGAATTTCGGAAGTTGGTGACGAAGATCGCACATGGATTAGAGTCTCCATTGTTTGACCTAGCCCCATATCTAGATGGAAATTACTTCGAAGATGGTGAACGAAATCACAAATATGCAGAACAGGAAGTAAAGCTAAATATAGTTCCAACGGATAAAATGGCAGTTATTAAGGTTATGTTAATGAACGAATCAAAATTGTCAAAGGAGGAAAGATCCAGATTGTATTGCAGGAGACTGGGGTACTGTGATACGAATATATTCAAGGTCATGGGATCTAAAGATGAATTAGGCAACTTTCCTAAGCTAATTGTGTTGAATGAAGACAACATTGGAGCTGATCTGACAAAGCTAAAGAGAGCACCCTATAAACGAAATGATCCGGAAACCAAGATGGATAGTCCACCTTGGTGGCGAGTGCAATGTGATGGATATGGTGGTCAAGGATCAATGGGATCGTTATCGGAAGAAGGAGCATCCGGATCCTATCTATTCACCTGTCTATCAACCGGATCAACGGATATACGGCTATATGCAAGTCATAAACAGTTTCCAATTGCTCTACACCAATTTCTGGTGAGAGTTCAAGCGGAATACTGGACCTGTAGAGTGATATATGTTGACACACATTCTGTCAACTTATCAACTGACGTCGAGGAGGTTTTAGCTTTATTTCAAGTTCAGCTCATTCCAATATCAGCAGGGACCCCTCAAGAATTATCATTTGCGGAGACCAGAGTCAAAATGATAAGGAGAGTATCAACTGCAATGTTGACTGGGGCTCCACATCTTGGAAAGAAATTTTGGGCACTCTCTGATCGTAATGCTGTGTTTGTGATGGATTTCATGCCGCAGTCAACGAGAAGATACTTAAGTTCATATTTCATGCGTACTGGCCGACTAATTGATTGGAATCTATTGGGTATTAAAGTTTTTGGAGCTCCATTGGTATTTGCACCAATAGATGGACCAATACATAAACGCGCACCAATAGCGGAACGAGGATATTACCTAGGTTATCAATGGCCTGCAATGTTGGTATTGAGAATCAGTGATGGAAAGGTGATCAGCGTATCAAGACAGAAGGTGCGAGTTTATGAATCTGCATATACGGGACCATTGGATCAAATGATGATTTCAGATAGTATTGAATATGAATTTGAAATCAACGAGGATCAGAGAGGTGACGAAATGATCAATCCAGATCACAATGATTCGATTGTATACGATGGTCCTACAGTGCAATCAATTAAAGCACTAAGGGATCACAAGCTGAAACTTCCGGGATTAAACAACAAAGAAGGTTCTGAGATTGAAGAATCAGCTAGATTCGGAAATATCGAGTCATTTCGTGAAGGGCTTTATTTCGATGATGTTCTATCTACTCCAGTAAATCAATTGGCTGGACGGTTGGAAGAGAATGCTCGAAATGGACTTACTTTGAAAGAAGCTTTAATTAAAGCAATTAAAGAGACTACGAATGGGATTCAACGTATGTCATTACAAAAAGGGAAGAAGCGGAATGATGATAGTGGAATATCAACGTCGAACATCATTTCAAAGAAAAGACGAAAACAGAATGCAAGGCATGTAACGTTCGGAAAAGAACGTGAGACTATTTTCGACGCAAAAGATCTTAATGAGAGTTCAAAACCGGCGGAAAATGTTTTCGATGACCAATATGATACAAGAAAAATTTCTAAAAATTATTCTGTTTCATATGATGCTGACGAAGATGACGTTGGAAAATTGGGTTCATCTGATGCAGATTCCGAGACTACTTTTGGCTATAGCACTCGTGAAACCGTTCAGAAAGATGGGGAAGATATAGAGGATGGTATATCTGAATCAGAAAAAATTGCAAAAAATTATTCCAATATCGATCAAGAACGAAAGGCTACTTTTGTTGAAAACGTCTTTAAAATGGTCAAAAATCATGCGGAAACCAAAGGCAAAGGTATATCGAAGCATGGAAAAATGGCTAAAAATTATTCTAAGCATGGAATAGAGTTGAAACCAACGTTTTCAAAGCATCGGACTAAAAGTGCGAAAAAGATGGCAAAAGGAAAACACAAATTGGTAGCTAAAGTTGGAGATCTCGTTTCTGTGCCACCGGAATTATTCGATGATGAACCAGGATCGTATTCATCAAAACATCCTGAAAGATGTTATGGAACTGTATCATCAATCGACAAGAAAGGAATTGCAAAAGTACTTTGGATTGAAGATGGATCAAGCAATGATTGTAAGCTCAGAGATTTAACAGTGGTTAAAAGAAAATTTGCAACGGAAACAATAGTAGCAATGCTCATTGAAGGGAATAAAGTTGCATTTGCACCTAAAGATGTAAATGATTGGCCTAAAGACTTCTTCGAAGTGTTAGTGAGATCGGATTGGCGAAAATGGGTCGAAGCTGTGAAGAAAGAAATCGCAGGATGGGATGATAACAATGCAGTTGAACTTGTGAACATTGAAGACGTTCCAGCATCCGCGAAGATTGTTCCACTAGGGGAATTATACACTATCAAACGAAATGGAACATATAAATTTCGTCAATATTTGATGGGCAACCTACTTCGACCGGGTTTGGATTACCAAGATAACTATTCGACTACAATTTCATCAACGGGAACAACTACGTTCTTCTCATTGGCTACAACAAGTGGCAAAGTCATTCATGGATGGGATGCAGTATGCGGATATTTGCAAACAAAAGAGCAGTTCGATATATATATATCTGTGTAACACTCTGTGGCTTTAGTATCT
>JBBARF010000149.1:0-7612 GCA_040399925.1 Bacteriovoracaceae bacterium | reverse complement strand
AGAAGACAAGACGATGATAATGTACTGAAAAATTTTCTGACTGAGAATTTCCTGATCAACTGAATGCAGATAAAAAAGAATAGGAATCCCCCCAAGAGGCACTAACCAGTAAGGTAAGATCGTCATTACGGATGGGATACGAACTGTAAGAAGAACATTTACTAGGTGCTTAATAGAATGAATGAAACAAAAATAGATCCCAAAAGCGTACAAAGGATTTATTGAAATAAAGAGAATAGAAATCACTAGTGGCTCAAAGAAAGAGATGTCGGCTTCTTTAAAGTTTTTAAAGAGTCGAATTAAGCCTAAAATTGTATGAGCGATAACAAACCCTAGCGATACCAGACCCAACAAAAATAAAACGCTCCTAACCTGTAGAAGATTAACTTCAGGATGAATCCATTTCACAAGTTCTAATGTTTCACTTTGATGAAACATGTAAGGAAGAGAAAAAGGCAGACTAAGTCTGGCAAGAAACTCAATGATCCTGACTTTAGTAGGAGAGCTGGAATCCTGCATGTCACTATCTGCGAAATGAATGAGAGAGTAGCTTATGAAAAAAAGAAAAGTCCCTGTAGGAAATAGAGGCCACATAATAAGCATAGGTATCGAGAAACCTATGTAAACTAAAACACCAAGAAGAACTCGCCTCTTTGTTTGTAAGATTTCCATGAGAAGATAAACGTCAAGCGCGCCATGAGGCATGCCTAAAAAAATGAGACCTGTGATCAGAAGAGTAAGTCTGAAATCGAGTGCAGGGAAATAATAACTGAGACTAAGATTTAATGAGAAGACCAAGATTGCAACAAAAGTTGCGATCTTGGTCCAAAGAGCTAGTTTAAAACTATCAAAGGTCTTAACGAGCAAGCTGCTTTTCTTCAATCTGAGATGGAAGTGATCCATCTTCTTTAGATTTCTGGTAAGCGATAGCAAAGATCATTACACCGTAGAGACATTTTGCAGTGATATCAGCAATTGTATACCCGACTTGGACTGCAACAATTGATCCTGAAGACTGGAGACCACCCCAAGTTCCAAGTGCATAAGCTATTGGGTAGAAACCCCAAGTAGCAATGAGAAGGTAACGAGTGTTGATGAAGAGAGTTTTAACTGCTTCGCTAGCAGTTGAAATTTGAGCTCCAAGCTGACCCCAAAGAACTACAAGGATGTAGATGAATGGAATAGTAGAAAGCACTCCCCAAAGATTTCTTGTTCCAAGGTCAGTTGAAATTTCACCTGGGTAACCAAGAGCGATCATGAGGATAGCTGCGATAACGAGATTTCTTAGCATTGGCCCAGTAGAACCTTTGCTGATGTTAAGAACGAGAACGAGCTCCACAAGAAGAAGAGGAACTGTGAGTAACCAGTCTACGTAGCGGTAAGCATCATTGAATGGTTTGCCACTCGGCTCATAAGAACCATTAACGAGTGAGAACGCATGCTCCCAGCTGCCCATGATTCTGTAGTAGTGGTAACCAGCAATAAGTACAACAAGCGATGATACGACCATCGAGATTCTGTACTTAGCACCGATGATTTTTTGAGACATGACAAAAAAGGCAAATGATCCAAACATGGCAGCAACAGCTAATGAAAGCATGTTGAAGACCAAGGAATACTGGCCGACTGAAAGACTAGGCATGAGACCTCCGGATTGGGTTAGTTGTGCATAAGAAAACTATAGCTTTCTTTTTTTTAAATTGTATAAAAATTATTAGACAAAATCTAAGTATTTCTCAATTTGTACATTTTTGTCCGGGCCTTATGGAAATACTCCAAAGGAACGATGAGCATTCCAAGACTGTAGGAGTTCTTTTTGTCTTGGTTAGCATGGTGAACCTTATGGGCAGCATTAAGTGCTTCGAGGTACCAGTTATTAAGCCTAGGAAAAAGCACGATTCTCCTATGGATAAAGACTTCATGAACTAAAAAATACGCTAATCCGTAGGCCATAATTCCAAATCCTACGGCACCAAGAATCGGGATCCCAAGAAGACTGTCCAATAATATAAAACAGAAACTCGGAACAGCGAAAACAAGGGCAAAGAAATCGTTTTTCTCCCAATTCCTGTCCTTATTTCGGACATGATGATCTTGGTGAAGAGACCATAAAAAACCGTGCATAACATATTTATGCAGGAGGAAAGCTGCTAATTCCATCAGCCCGAAGGTAAGAGCAAAAATGACTATCCAGTTTAGCCAACCCATTTAAGGATCCTCCTAAAGGAAACTGTGACTTTGGCAATTTCCTCATCCATCACAACAAAAAGGATAACTCCTTGCGAGACCATCACGTTAGTGACTAAAAAGAAAATCGCCTCTTCGAAAGGTAGACTTCCGATCTTAAATCCCATCGTGTAGGCCTGAGAAATGTCCCAAATCCCCCAATGGATGGCCAATCCATCTGCAATCCAGAGATAGATTGTGGGTATGAAAATGGACAAAAGAAAAATCTTTAAATTGGTAAGTAAATGATTTCCACCAAAAAACCACTGCAGAAGAATAACAGGCATTGCCCATGCTAAAATAAGACCCAGATACCTCGATTTATCGAAGTTTAAACAAACAACGCCCAAAAGAAAGCATAGGGCATAGCCGACTGCAACAGTCTTCTTTGCGCCGGATGACGGAGCTTTTTTAGTGAGAGGCAATGTTCTCTGTAAAAGGAAACAAATGAGGCCGGAAAGAATTGTTTGCAAAATAAAAAAGCAGTACTCCTCTATCGGAACGTAACCTATGGTTCCTAAGATTCTTCCTTCCCCGTACATCCACACTCCAGTCCTAACCAGGTAATTATCCCAAGGAGTGGTGTAAGAGACTGCAAGAAAAATGAGAAGCATTATTGCAAAACGATACTCTTTTTTGTGAGGAAGCTCACTTTTTTTGTAGAGTGAGAAAACGATACAAAGTGGAATCCCTAAAAACAAAAGAAGGAATTGAAGATATGTCATCTCTCTCCCCCTGAGGAATGTTGAATCAAGAAATGAAGCTCATGCTGATGGCTTTTAGGTTTCCAAAAAAAAGATTTCCCCAGCTTTAAGAAGCTCTTAACTGTAACGATGAGCTTCTCTGCTAAGTTAAGGTAAATCCTATTTCCTGAAACGTCATAATCGTTTCTTCTTATTTTCATGCCGATGTTGCGATAGAGCTCACCCGCAAGAAAAATAACAACCCGTGCTCGAAAAGGTATGTATGAGAGTCCTTCATAGGCACTTTTATAATAAAGGTCGGCAATATCAAGAGTCTTTTCAATACGGGCCTTCAACTCTAGCTCGCAGAGCGAGTTTACTCCTGGGATGTAGCATCTTCCACGTTCTCTATCCTCTTTGATATCTCGGCAAATGTTTGTTAACTGCATTCCAATTCCCAGATCAATGGCATGAGCGTAGGCGTGTGTTGACGTTACTCCAATGAGGGGACACATCATCAACCCCACTACTCCTGCGACTCGGTAGCAGTAAAGCATGAGATCTTTTTCGTCTCGGATTTCACCACCTCGAACGTCAAACTCTGCACCGAGGAGAAGCTCTCTTATATGATCTCTTTTTACTCCCCAACTCTCGACTTCTTTCATGAGAAGATTAAATGAAGTTTCATTTTGAGGATTTTTTAAGTCCGTCAAGATTGAAGAGAGAGCAAGAGAGGACTCTGCTTCTGGTAACTCATCGGCGCAGTCGTCGATGTAGCGGCAAAGCCTGTAAAGAGTGGCAATTTTTTTTAAATCTCTTGGCGAAAAGATCAAGCTCGCAAAGTAAAAAGACTTTCCATGCTTTGCCATGAGCTCTTCCGCGTCTGCGAGAAGATAGCTACGTGTAAGTCCCTCGTAAGTTTGACTAATCAAGGGAAGACTCTCGTGTTGAAGAAGAATAATTTTTTGAGGGCGTAAAACCATTGGTGTATCTATTTACGAGGTCCGGCACCATCTTCTCGAGAACCTTCGCGGAATTTAAAACACCCGGCACACCAGCCCCAGGGTGGGTATTGGCGCCAACAAAGTAAAGTCCTTTGATATCTTCAGATTTATTATGAAACCTAAAATAAGCCGATTGAGTAAACGACGGCTCAAGTCCAAAAGCTGCACCTTTTTCACTCTGCAAGGAGTTTTCGAAGTAGTCAGGGGTTACGGAAAAATCAACTGTCAGATTTTCTGTGAGTCCTGGCAGGTGGTTAGTTTCGAGCCAACGGTAGATTTTGTCCTTGTACCTCTGCTCCTCTTCTTTCCAGTTTGTTTTTCCCTCTTTGTTTGGCACAGGGGATAGAACGTAAAAACATTCATGCCCCTCTGGAGCAAGTGAGGAATCGGTTCGAGTGGGAGCATGTAAATAAAGACTGAAATCATCGGCGAGGACTTTTTTAGAAAAAATATCGTTGAGAAGACCTTTGTAACGTGGCCCCATTAAAATCGTGTGGTGAGCAAGGTCGGGATAAAGTTTTTTTGTACCAAAGTAAGCAACAAATAAACTCATGGAGTGCTGTTTGAGACCAAGGCGAAAATCGCTATGTTTAGAGCGATGCTTAGAGTCAATCATATCGCGGTAAACTCTGACAGGATCAGCATTACTTACAACGATGTCACATGGAAAAATACGCTCATCGGTCGTGATAACTCTTTTTACGCTGCCTCTTTCAATCTCGATTTTTTTTACCGATGCATTGGTGTAAATCTTAGCTCCCTTCATGATCAGAAGTTTTCTGAAAGCTTCAACTAATGCCCCTGTTCCACCCTTTGCAAAATAAACGCCCCACTTTCTCTCAAGCCAATGTATCAGGAGATAAATCGATGTAATTGTGGTTGGGTTTCCACCTACAAGAAGTGGCTCAAAGCTGAACGCCATTCTTAGTCTTTCATCCTTAATATATTTCGAAACGAGGCTGTAAACAGAACGGTAGTTTTGCAATCGAACCATGTCTGGAACTGCTTTCATCATGGACCCGACCGTATCAAAAGGCTCATCAGCAAGCCTAGTGTAGCCAACATCAAAAATGTCTTGAGAATGCTTCGCTAGGCGTCTGTAACCGTCAACATCGACGGGAGAAAGCGCTCTGATATTTTCTAAGATGCGTTCTTCATCGCCGACGTAGTCAAATTTTGAACCATCGTTAAAAATAATTCTGTAAAAGGGATCAATGGCCATTAATTCGTAAAAATCTTTAGAGTCTTCACCAAGGAGCTCAAAGAGTTCGCTGAGAAGATAAGGAGCCGTTATGACCGTAGGGCCAGCGTCAAAAGTGAAGCCGTCTTTTTGAAACACTGCTGCTCTTCCGCCTAAGTCCGCGCGGGCTTCAAGAATGGTAACTTCATACCCCTTCTTAATCAGTCGAACCGCTGAAGCGAGACCAGCAAAACCTGAACCGATGACTATCGCCTTGTTCACTTTATACTCTCTCCTGCTCAGCTGAGAGATCTTCAATCGGAGCGAGAATCTTTTCGATAATCGAGCTCACGAGGTTGTACAAAACTTTATTCGTCATAAACAAAGAATGGGAGCGTAAATTATCAACACGCTCCTCAAGATGCTCTAAGCAGAATTGAAGATGATTATTATCATTGAAAAGCTTTTCAACGATCTCAAAATCGCTTTCGTTTGTTTCGGCGCGCTTTTTGCGCAAGATCCGCGCGATTATTGCAAAGTTCTCAGGACTGCTTTCAAGATATTTAACGATAAGGAAGCTCACTTTGCCTTCCTTGATGTCACAACCTCGCTCGCCTCTTTGTTTGTTGCCATAGAAATCGAGTATGTCGTCTTGAATTTGAAAGATATGCCCAAGTTGGAAAAAAATACTCTCTAAAGAATTAAGAAGTTCCTTTGAGGTCCCACCAATCATTCCAACTCCAACTGCAAGGCCCGCAAAGAGAGAGGACGTTTTACTGGCAATACAATTAAGGTACTTCTGTTGGAGATTATCTAGTGAATGGAGCTTATTCAATTCAAACTCATCGACCTGGCCTGAGACCACACGGCTGCTCATAACAGTGAAAAGATGGAGCAGATCGTTTTTAGAACTAAGAGAGCTTGTGATGAGGCTTTGAGGTGCAATGATTAAAAGAAAGTCGCCAAGATTAATCGCCTGTTCAGGCCCATACTCTTTCCAAATCGTTGGTCTACCTCGTCTCACTTCGTCGCCGTCTTGGAGATCATCGTGGATGAGAGTTGCATTGTGGAGAATTTCGCAAGTTACCGCCCATGGTAAGACGATTGTGAGATCTATGTTCATTGAAAGAGCGAGGTCTCGAATAAAAATTGGTCGAAGCATTTTGCCTTTGGATTCAAAATGCTTGAGGGCCATCGATCGGAGCTTCCCATCGGAATTTCTCATGATCGTTTGTTCTATTAAGCGGCTCACTTCACCTAAAAACTCACCAGGTGCACAAGATGAGACAAGACTTAAGTCTGAACTTAAAAATGAATTCATAACGCGACCCTGTGGTAAAGTTTAATTTAGGTTAAAACTTTCAACGCTTAATGACTAACTATAAATGAAGTTAAACAAATAAAAGTGTCAAGTTGAGCCGTTGTCTAGCCTTTGTCAGGACATTAGCTCATGCGGATTTGTCATACTTATATGCAGCCGGTGTCTAGATGTTAAACCTGTACTTCAATCTCCAGCGCCCATAGGGTCTTCGTAATTTCGAAATACTTCGGAAAACACAGGAGATATTTATGTCAAATCAAATCCACGACATCGTAGACACAGCGGTAGCCGCAGGCACTTTCAAGACTTTAGTCGCCGCTGTTGGTGCAGCAGATCTTGTTGCAACGCTCAAGAGCTCTGGTCCCTTTACTGTATTCGCTCCAAGCGATGAGGCCTTCGCAAAGCTTCCTGCTGGGACAGTTGAAGGCCTTATCAAGCCAGAAAATAAAGCTAAACTCACCTCTATCCTGACTTACCACGTGTTGGCAGGAAAAGTTATGGCGGCAGACGTAAGTGGCAAAGTACTTTCTCCTTCTTCAGTTCAAGGTCAGGCCATCAACGTTAACGGAACTCATGGTGTAACGGTAAATGGTGCGAAAGTTATAGCTGCTGATATTAATTGTACTAACGGTGTAATCCATGTGATCGATACCGTAATTATGCCGAATCTGTAAAACTCTAAACCTCAATTTTTTCACCGAGGGCCGAAATCAAATTTCGGCCCTCTCAAACAACCTAAGTCTTAATTTTTTCGAATTGATTATGGATAGCGAGAATAGCTAAACCGAACGCTACTGCAGAGACAAGAACGAACGTACTTGCAATGCCTTCAACACCAAATGATAGTTTGATGAGGATAGTTGAAATAACAAATCCTGAGTTACGCATGATTTTGTTGAAGTCGTCTGTCTGATAAAGTGAAAACAGAAGAAGTAATACATCGACAAATATCAGGACCATAAAGAATTCTTCAAAAAATATTTTATTGATGTCCTTAGGGGCCATTCCATTGGGACTAGCCACGAAAAATGTTTCATACATCCAATGACCAAGGCTAAAAGTTGCTAGTCCAAAAAATAGTGGGACAAGAAAACTCGCAATAATTTTCTTATGACGAATAAATCTCATCGTTTCAATACTAGTCCCCGGTTCTAAGTTAACTCTCTGCTGATTTAACCGATAATAGAAAAAGATAAAA
>JBBARF010000148.1:0-7871 GCA_040399925.1 Bacteriovoracaceae bacterium | reverse complement strand
GTGCTTGAATCAGAAGGCGACCTTCCTGGCACAATCACTTTAGATGATGAGACATTCATCAAGAACGCACGTTTGGTTGATAAGATCTATCAAAGCTCGGCCCGATATAAGTCTCTTGATGGTTACCGTTATTACTACGTTCAAGCAGCTGCTAAAGACGTTCGTGGTTACAACTACCTCACAAAAAATAACTACACAGCTGAGTCTCTGATAGACGTAGCTCTTATTCCTGCTGATAAAGTTGAAGCTGTTAAGAACGCTTTGATTGGAATCTGCAAAAACGGTAATCGTGGTGTAAACTGCGACTCAACAGTTGCAGCCGCTTTAAAAAACAACAAACTCGCTGACGTCTTCACTCGTTACTACCCTGCTGGTCAGAAACTCTGGTCAGAATTCTTCGATATCCCGGCATCGGGCACTCGAACGGATGTTATTTGGGCAAACGATGTGATGATGGTTCCTTTCAATACTCCAGCGATTGCTAAATTTGAACCCTACCTGCGTGACAATATTCATGACGAGTTCCGTTTTGGAACTTGGGCCATGCAACTCAACTTCGGAACTTTCGCTGATGGTCCTCGTCTAGTGTTCGAGGCCGGTGTAGTTCCTCACGTAAACGGTCTTGGCGGAAACGAAATCACCATGGACTCTAATCAGCCGATTGAGGAGTACGAATCTCAGTGGACCATCCGTCACGAGTTCGGTCACGTGATCGGCCTTCCAGATTGTTACCATGAGTTCTACGATACAACTCTCCAGGCCTACGTAAACTACCAGTTAGATATCACGGATCTGATGTGTAGCCGTGCCGGGAACATGACGGAGAGGATTTATAAGCAGTTAGAGAAGGCCTACAAGAAATAGCCCTTTTAAAGGGTCCTTCGGGACCCTTTTTTTTGGTCAAAATTCCGAATCTTTAGTTAGGCCCCTCTGCTTACTCTCCGATAGGTGCCTAAAGGGTCTTAATGTTTATCCCTCTTGGGTTCGGTCATAAACCGAAAAAATTTCCTATTTCTATTGCCGCAACTTTGCTGGCCGTCGTACTGGCGTCGATTTACTACTTTCCTATCCTGGCCAAGATAGAAAAGGACCTGAACAAAAAAAGCGAAGCAGCGGCAAAAGTAATCGGGGATCAATCTAAAATTCTTATTTCAGATGTATGTTTGGTCAAATTTAACGATAAAGATCTTTGCAGTACAAAACCCAAAGACAAAAAATCGGCGAAAAAACCGGACATATCACTTAACAAAATTTCGCTCTACTCAGATTTTGCAAACTTTCTGAGTGAGTTCCGTAAAGAACTTAAAGACTGGCCACTAGAGGCCAGACAACACAAACTCTATCCACAAATCCTTAAAGCACGAGATGAGCTCAAAGATAGCAATCTAGCGACTCATGGCGAAGTTGATATCTTAACTTCTCGCCACGTCACTCCGGTCTCTTTGATAGTTTCAACACTCATCCACGCTGATTGGATGCACTTAATAGGCAATATGCTCCTGTTTGTTCTCCTGGGTCTATGGGTAGAACAGAAAATTGGATTTCGTCATACGACGATGGTCTTTTTTGTCGGAAGTTTTTTGGGCCTTTGGACCAATGTCTTCTTTGAGGAAAGTCAACCCATCCTTGGTGCATCCGCTGGTGTCTCTGCCATCATGGGTGCCTTCTTCATCTTCTTTTATAAAAAAGAATTTATTTTTCTGTTTATGGGAGGAATTCTCTTCAAAAGAGTCTCACTCCCCATCATATGGACTTTCCCTTTCCTTTATTTTGCTACCGACATTATAGCTCTGGCCGAAGGTTCGAAAGATGGCATTGGTCATATTGCCCACTTCACTGGACTTGTCTTTGGTCTTTTCTATGGGGCGTGGCAGATCAAGGCGCAAAATCTTCAGGACGATGAACTCTTTCCTCAGGAAAGAATTCTTGCCCAAACATTATCAACAACAACGAGTCGAAACCAATTATGGACGAGTTTCAGAGAAATCATGAGCTGGAATGGTCAGAATCAAAAAGCTTTTGAGATGTTTCTCAAAAGAGGAGCAGAGCTAAAACTTGTTCTGACTAAGCCTCAGCAGATAGCCTGGCTGGAAAAAATTTATGTGAGAATGAATCACCGTAATTTTAAAAATGATGAACTGGGTTCGACGCTGAAATGGGTCAGACTCATTCCCGATTATCTCTCGGCCAAGAACTGCATGGATGAGATTCCCTTGAATCATCTTCTTTCACTTGCCGACATTCTGGCCAAGAAGAATGATTGGAAAACGTCTTTGAAACTCTACGAAGCTGCTTTACTTAAAAAACCCAATACTAAAACGCATAAACGAATCCTTGAGGCCATCTCGGCCATTAAAGGAATTCAAGAGGAAGCATCATGAGCGCAGCTCCACAACGTCTAGCTACAGCACCCAGGCCTCAACTCAAAGAAGTCTTTAAGACATCAACCAAACAGAAATATCGTCCGGCCCCGATGCTGAAGCGGATTGTTGCCTTTATCCTCGATTCTCTTATTTCAGGGGTTGCATCTCAGCTCATCACTGTGGGTTTGGTTAAGATACTCGCCCCCAGCACATTAATGGCTGCCGTTTATAGTTTTGCTGTCTCAATTGTCGTTTGGTGGGGGTACTGGTTGTACCTACCGGTAAATCAAAAAGGGACACCAGGAAAGAAACTGATGGGATTAAGAGTAGTCACAGAAAAACATAGCCGCCAAATTACCACGGGTCAGATGTTTAAACGTGAGTCACTAGGAAGATTGCTTTCTACCTTTGTCCTCTTTCTAGGATACCTTTCAGCATTTGGGGATAAGAAGGAACGCAGGACCTGGCATGATCGACTGGCAAAAACCAGAGTTATTGAATATAGATAAATAGTCCTTCGGGACAGACTTATCAGTAAGCATAAAGCCAAGTCGATGTTTAGTGATGAGTCTGTTGGAGCTCAAATTCCGATAATCCAACGAGCACAAGATTGATCGCTTCAGACTAAATAGGTGACAACTTTATTAACAAAGCCCGGGGGTCAGACCCCCAATTCTTAAACATTCAATAACCGAGAAGGGCCACTCTTTTGAGGGGCTTTTTTTTCTTAAAATTCTGCGTTCTTCGGAAATCTTGGATACGGAATCACATCTCTGATATTGGTCATGCCAGAAATGTACATAAGGGCCCGCTCAAACCCCAGACCAAAGCCCGAGTGAGGAACTGAACCATACTTACGAAGATCCAGGTACCACCAGTAGTTCTTGGTATCCATCTTCATCTCTTCCATACGTTTAACCAGTCTTTCCAGATTGTCTTCACGCTGAGATCCACCAATCAATTCTCCCACACCAGGAACCAGAACATCCATGGCGCGAACAGTTTTTCCGTCTTCATTAAGCTTCATGTAGAAGGCCTTAATGTCTTTAGGATAATCCGTCACAATGGTTGGACGCTTGAAGTACTGCTCGGCGAGGAATCTCTCGTGCTCAGTTTGAAGATCGATTCCCCATTTAACAGGGAAATCAAACTTGTGAGTTTTCGAAACTTCTTCAAGGATTTTGATCGCGTCGGTATAAGTCACTGTCTCAAACGGTGAGTTCATGACGTGCTCAAGAGTTTTTAAATTGTCCGGAGAATAACGAGAGGCCAGGAATTCAAGTTCATCGCCACATTTTTCGATCGACCGTCTGATGAGGTGCTTTACATAATTTGTTGCAAGCTTGGCGTTGTCTTCAAGAGTATTGAAGGCAGCTTCCGGTTCTACCATCCAGAACTCAGACAAGTGTCGAGCAGTATTTGAGTTCTCTGAACGAAATGTTGGGCCGAAAGTATAAACCCGTCCCATCCCCATCGCCACCGTTTCAGCTTCAAGCTGACCCGATACACTTAAGAATGTCTCGCGGCCGAAGTAGTCTTTTGAAAAGTCTACCGCCCCTTTATCAGTCTTAGGCGTGTTGTTAAAAGGAAGAGTAGAAACGCGGAACATCTCTCCAGCACCTTCAGCATCCGATGCTGTGATGACTGGAGTATGAAGGTAGTAGAAATTTTCGTCTGAGAAGAATTCATGAGTCGCCATGGCGAGTTCATGACGAAGTCTGAATACTGCTGAAAATGTATTCGTGCGAGAACGAAGGTGAGCAATCTCTCTGAGGTACTCAAGTGACGTTTCTTTTTTCTGAAGTGGATAGTCCTCTGAGTTCGCGCAGTAAATCATGACATTGGTTGCCTGCATCTCTACCGGCTGTTTAGGATTATTAGCGGCAACAACTTTTCCTGTAACTTCAACTGATGAACCAAGAAGAAGTTTTGAAACCTCTTCGTAGTTAGGAAGTGTGCCATCAACGATAATTTGAAGATCTTTCTGAGTTGATCCGTCATTTAAAACCATGAAAGAAAATTTCTTCGATTGACGAAGAGACTTAATCCAACCGCGTACAATGACCGATTGATCTACCGGCTTAGTTTCATAAACTTTTTTAATGAGAAGATAATCGCTCATAGTCCTTCCTTAGTTTCCAAAAATCTGATTCTTAATATCTTGGGCTTCATGCCATTTTAGACGTGGTCCAAATTGAGACACAACCTTGCTTGCGGCCAGTGATGCTAGTTTTCCGGCGGATGCGTAAGTGTGACCGTGAGAAATGGCGTAAAGGAATGCTCCTGCGTACATATCCCCTGCTCCGTTAGAATCAACTGCTTTGATTGGATAAGGCTCAACGTCGATGAATTGCAACCCATCCCAGATCATGGCGCCATTTTCTCCGAGAGTGATGACAAAGGTTTTAGCAATTTTTTTAAGAACTTCACGAGTCGCCATAATGTCATCAAGACCGGTGTAACAAGTCGCTTCCGATTCATTACAGAAAAGAAGATCCACTCCTGATCCTAACATTTCACTAAGACCTTCTCTAAAAAACTTTACCATATTCACATCTGAGAATGTGAGAGCAGTTTTAACACCTGCGGCTTCAGCTATTTTACGGGCCTCAACGGCCGCTTCTTTCCCTGTTGGACTTGCAACGAGATAACCCTCCATGTACATGAATTTTGAATTTTTGATGGCTTCCGGATCAACCTCATTGGCACCAATCGACGAAGTGATTCCAAGGAATGTATTCATGGTTCTTTCTGCATCCGGAGTAATGAGAACAAGGCACTTGCCGGTTGTTCCGAATTCTCTTTTCTGAGATTGAAGATTTGAATCAACTCCAGCTTCCTGAAGATCATGAAAGTAGAAATCCCCGATAGGATCCTGGGCTACTTTACATGAGTAGAAACCTTTTCCACCGAACTGAGCATTAGCTATAATAGTGTTAGCGGCCGAACCACCGCACTGTTGTTTTTTAGGTGCAGAACCAAGAGCATTCAGAAGATCGTTCTGACGGGCCTCATCAACCAGAGTCATTAAACCCTTATCAATCGAATGGTTTTGAAAAAACTGATCGTGAACTTCGTATTCCATATCAACCAAAGCATTACCAATGGCATACAGATCGTATTGTTTTGTCATGAGAGCTCCTGAAAGTTGAACTCGATTACTTTAAAGGATTTGACCCGAAAGGGCTACGATTTTGGCCTAAATAGACATCATAACGAGTGGCCTTGCCTTCATAGACAATATCCACCGGAACTTCCAAGGCGACAGACAGTCTTGGACGCTTGATGACGAGACGCTTGGCCGAGAATTCCCGCGCCTTTAAAAAGACGGATTTTGCATCCAGATCCTGGCCCAGTAAACTTCGAAATATACGCATCTCTTTACGGGGAGAGGCGCTTGTGTTGGCGTCTTCAAACATGGGATCAAAATATAAGACATCCACTGCTGGTTTTTGATCGAAGTAGGTGGCTGCATCTGAGTTGACAAAAGTCAGTTTTTTGAGAGCTGGATGCTGCGCATTTTGTAGGGCACTTTTCAGCACCAGTGCGACCGCCGGATTACGTTCTAGAGCGATGACTTCACAACCAAAACTCAAGAATAAAAGCGTGTCCCCTAAAAGTCCTGCTGTCATATCTAAAACTTTAGGCCGGTAAGCTCCTTTGATTCCAATGGATTTTGCGACTAAATCTTTTTTCGTGGAACTTTGTTTAAAAAATTCTTCGTGTCGAAACAGCTCCCGATCAATTTCCACTCCAATCGGATTTTCTTTTGGTATATCCGAGTGTAACCAGTACTGTCCCTCGATCCATTCCAAAGTGATGTCAATAGTTTGCCGCTGACAAAACTCAGACAGAATCTCGATGTCTGAATTTAAATTTGTAGATTGTGGTCTATTAATCACTTTAAGTGCCATAGGAGCATCCTAGCTCAACGAAAGTGTTTTAGCACCTAGTTTGACTGTACGCATTTTCATGTCATAATCCTTAACAAAGCCCGACTCTCATCTTACGATAGTTTTACACAACGACTGAAATCATCGAGGGAATCCATGAAAAGTTCACACACGCCCCTGAACTACCATCCTGAAAAATTAAAAAGAGAACTCAAGCCTTTTTATATTGGAGCAGACGAAAAAGACATCGAAGCGATGTTGAAAGTCATCGGAGTTAAAACTCTGGAAGATCTTTATTCTCACATCCAGCCCGATGTGAAGATGCCGTCAGTTCCTCTACCAAAACACATGGCGTATGAAGAACTCATCGCCCACGTGAATGAAGTTTCATTTAAAAATAATATCAAAACATCTTTTCTAGGGGACGGATTACCGCAGTTTAAAGTAACTGACGTGGTTGGACCCATCTGTAACATTCGCGGACTAACGACGGCCTACACGCCCTACCAGCCAGAACGTTCACAGGGAACATTACAAACACTTTGGATTTACCAGTGCTTGATTGCTCAACTTACGGGCTTTGAAGCGATCAACGCCTCACTTTATGACCGCTCTACTTGTTTGTACGAAGCCATGAGCTGTGCTCTTCGTTTGGTAAAAGATTCAACGACAGTCATTGTAGCGAGCACTCTCTACCCCGGAGATATTGAAGTCTTAGAAACTCAAGGTCGTGAAACAGGTCTTAAACTTATTAAAGCTCCTGTGAATCCACAGACTGGTCGCCTTGATATCGAGGCCCTTAAGCGCCTTCTTAACACCACTCCTCAAGTTGCAGCTGTGGCGTTTCCTCAGGTGAATAACCTAGGAAATCTCGAGCCTGTCGATGAGATCGTGGATCTTTGTTCAACTAATAACATTAAATCAATCGCTATCGTGGACCCTATGCTCATAGGAGCAACTGGACTCAAAGCTCCAGTAAAATTTGGTTCACGCATGCAGGGCTCTGACATGGTGGTGGCGGAAGGTCAGCACCTAGTTATCGGCCCAAACTTCGGAGGCCCAGGCCTAGGTATTTTTGGAATCCGCTATAATGAACAAGATAAAATTTCTATCCGTTCAACTGCTGGCCGCTACATTGGAAAGACTGTTGATCTTAAAGGTCGCGATTGCAAGGCACTTATCCTTTCAACTCGTGAGCAGCATATTCGCCGTGAAAAAGCGACTTCGAACATTTGTTCGAACCAATCTTTTGTTGCTTCGGCCGCTGGTGCCTCAATGCTCGCCCGTGGTGATGAAGGTTTTGCTGAGACTTTAAAAATTTCTCGCTCCCTTGCAGAAAAAGCAGCGGAAGCTCTCTCTCAATTTGAGGGAGTTGAACTTCGTTTCCGTGCAACGTCGTTTTTTAATGAATTCACTCTGAAGCTTCCAGTGAATGCAGCAGAGTTTATTCATACGGCTTCAAAAAATGGCATTCAAGTGGGTGTAAACGTTTCTACTCGTCATCCAGAATTTATTGATGAAAACCTCATTTTGATGAGCTTCACTGATATTCACTCTGAAAAAGATGTTGATCAGTTGATCACTTTCTTTGGAACTCAGTTTGAAAAAACTAAGC